>JAISMU010000117.1 GCA_031276635.1 Deltaproteobacteria bacterium
ATGCCCTTCAATCCCAATAGAGTTAAGTGTGATGGGGAATTTGAGGCCCATTTATTGGCCTTGGCCTGTAGTGACCCTCCCGAAGGCTACGCCAGATGGTCGCTCAGGTTACTGGCGGAAAAAGTTGTTGAGCTTGGATACATAGATTCAGACCATCACTCGACTTTAGGTCGAATTTAAAAAAAAACGACCTTAAACCGCATCTTTCTAAGTACTGGAAAATTCCTCCTGATCATTCGGCTCCGTTATAAATACGACAAGGTACTAGCTTTTCAGGCTGAGCTAGGGTCGGCTTTTCAATACCGAGCGTAAATTAATTATAAGTTGCTTTCAAGATTTCAGTAATTTATAATACTTGCCATGAAGGTGGTTTCCCATGGCAAAGGAAATAAAGCTAACTGAGAAAGAGTTTATAAGGGCGATGGAATTAGTCTCAAACCCTGCCGATCTACGGGAGTATAGAAGAGGTCTTGTTGGAGTTTTATTGGCCGATAATCGCTACAGCGCCGCGGAATTAGGTGTCCGGATGGGGATAACTGAGCGGACTGTTTTGAATGATCTGGCTAAAATTCGTAATCCTGACATCCAATCTAGTACACAATTGGGTGGTACTAGGAATTTTTTGATGACATTTGAAGATGAAGAGGCTTTTTTAGGTGAATACCTTGAGATGGCAAAAGAGGGAATCATCATAACTATGCCAAAACTTCATGATGAAATTAATATTATAATAGGAAAAATTACACCAAAATCTACCTTTTACAGGTTATTAGAACGTCATAATTGGAGAAAAGTTAAACCTGACACTGTTCATCTACATTCCGATCCTAAGATACAGGAGGAGTTCAAAAAAAACACTTAAGATATCTATGGACGAGGTTGTCCAAAACGGGAATCATCGAAATCTTCCCATTTACCTGATGTTTCAAGACGAGGCCAGATTTGGTCGTATGTCTGACCTAGAGCCTGTTGGGCTCAGGCTCCTTTTCGGCCTACTGTTAAATTAGCTTTAGTTCGTGAGTATAATTATATTTTTGGGCTATTTGCCTTAAAACTGTTAATTTAGATTATATGGTTGCTGCAAATATGAAGACTAAAAATATATCCTTATTTTTAAAGCATGTTAGTACAGCATATAAAAATAATTTCATCATAATGGTTGTTGATGGGGGATCTACACATAAATCTAAAAGTTTAGTTATACCTAATAATGTGGCTCTAATTTTATTGCCTCCGTATTCCCCTGAACTAACTCCTGTTGAAAGAGTTTGGAGCCTATTAAGACGGGACTATTTTGTTAACCGGTATTTCGAAACCCCGCGCGAAGCTATTGATGAGGCTGAGGAAGGTTTAACCCGCATGAAAGCAAACAGAAGCAAAATGAAAAATTTGACCTTATGGCCCTGGATAGCTGAAATCTTGAATGCTACTTAGAATAAGAAGAAGCGTTAGTATCCAGGGAGGAGGCTCGCGCGGTAATTCCGCCCGCGAGGATCTGGTCGGGGGGACGTTCGAAAGAACATTCCCTCTCGCGAACTTTCGGCGGTGGATAATAAATTTTATAAATTAAGCTGACTCGCTATATGGGTAAATAAAATGTGAAGTTGAAAGAACAGGATCTGGTGAAGTCAACGCGTCTGGTCAAACCATGAAAAAGCTCATTGAGTCGGAGCCTAGGGTCTCTGACGTCTATCTGGCCAATGAGGACACCGCCTGAGAAGAAATGATTGTCTTAGACCGCGACCAGTCGGAGGACGCGGGCTTGATTTGGTCGGACATTTCCGGCGGAGTTTTTTCGTAATGAAGCATTGTATCACCAATTAATTCAAAATTAAATAGTTAAAATATATTTTTTTGTTATTTAAAAGTTTAGATTAGTAATAATTTAAAAAAATATTACCTAAATGTTGAAATGATTGTCCATCTGGCCAAGGCCCCTCAGGAGGCTGGGTTTAATTCAAAATTGCTGAAAAAAATCTTGACCTCTTGACCAATCCAGGTTAACATATCAAACTCTAATAGTTGGGCCGCTCAGGTTCAGGCCAAGTTCTGGGTGGCTCCATCCAACAGCCCGTTTACCTTAGGACTTTTTCCCGGTTGGCCGAGACGACCCTGGTCGAATATCCGACCCAAAGGTTTTCGCTCATGACGCTATCGCGGCTGGTTTTTAATCAAGGCTATTTGACTGGCTTCTCGGGGACACTCTTGTCCGCGCTCCAGGGATTATCGCTGTCGCTTAGCCGCTGGATCGGCCCGAGAGGGGTTTGGCTCAAGGCTTAAAGCCAGAAGTCGAGCTTCCTGTTGTGGCCGGGTTTCACCCGGCTTTTTTTTTTACCGGAATCAGTTTGGGGCGCCGGGTTAAAAGGAGAGATCATGTTTGACCCAAATCGCGTGTGTTTTTTTGACACGACCCTGCGCGACGGAGAGCAGGCCGCCGGGGTTAACCTCAACGTCGGCGAGAAGCTGCAGATCGCCAGGCAATTGGAAAAAATGCGCGTTGAGGTTATTGAGGCTGGTTTTCCGGCGGCCTCCCCGGGGGATTTCAGTTGTGTCCAGACCATTGCCCGGGAATTGACCAAAACCACGGTTTGTGGCCTGGCCCGGACTCGGGAGGGGGATATTCGGGCCGCCGCCCAGGCTCTGGCTCAGGCCGAAAAGCCCCGTTTGCACGTTTTTATCGCCACCAGCCCCATTCATATGGAATATAAGCTGCGTCTGACTCCTGAGGAAGTTTTGGGCGAGATCCGCTCCGGGGTCAGCCTGGCCCGCTCTCTGGTCGAGGAGGTGGAGTTTTCCGGGGAGGACGCCAGTCGCTCGAATCCAGAGTTCCTGATCAAGGCTTTCAAGGTGGCTGTGGACTCCGGGGCCACGGTCCTCAATATTCCCGACACGGTCGGGTACGCCACCCCAGAGGAGTTTTATCAATTCTGCCGGACCGTCATAGAGGGGGTGGCCGCCCCGACGGGGGTCATTTTTTCGGTCCACGCCCACAATGATCTTGGCCTGGCGGCGGCCAACTCTCTGGCCGCTGTCCGGGCCGGGGTCCGGCAAGTGGAGGGGACCATCAACGGCATGGGCGAGCGAGGTGGCAACTCGGCCATAGAGGAGGTGGTCATGGCCTTGCGAACCCGCGAGGACTTCTATGGGCTCACGGTGGGCCTGGACACCAAAAGGCTCTACCCGGTCAGCCGGTTGGTGGCCCGCTTGTCCGGGGTGGGCGTGCCTCCCAATAAGGCCGTGGTCGGCTCCAACGCCTTCGCCCATGAGGCCGGGATTCATCAGCACGGGGTTATGGCCAAGCGGGAGACTTACGAGATCATGCGAGCCGAGGATGTCGGTTGCGAGCCGGCGGTCATGATTCTCGGCAAGCATTCCGGCAGCCACGCTTTCCGGGCTCGTTTGGAGTCGTTGGGCTATAACCTCGACGATCAGCAGCTGGCCAAGGCTTTTGAGATTTTCAAAAGGCTGTGCGACGAAAAGAAAGAGGCCTCCGACGGGGACATTGAGGCCATCGTGGCTGATCAGATTTTCTCGGTTACCCCAGAGTTTCACTATGAGCTAAGGGACTACACTGTCCACGTGGGCTCAGGTCTGGCCGCGGCCGCCGTGGTCTTGCGCCTGGGCGATCAGGAGCTTAAGGACGCGGCCACTGGCAACGGCCCGGTGGACGCGGCTTACCGAGCCATTAAGCGGCTCATCAAGATTGACCCGAAGCTGGAGTCCTTTAAGATAACCGCCACCTCTGAGCGCTCCGACGCCTTGGGCGAGGCTCATGTGGTCTTGAGCTGCCAGGGGCTCAAAGCCTTGGGTCACGGGGCTTCCACGGATGTCATCAAAGCCAGCGTCCGAGCTTATGTCAACGCCGTCAACCGCCTTTACAGCGTGGCCGCCGCCCGGGATATCCGCTTGAATGGGCGCTCGGGGGAAAAACCCCTTGAGGGGGCCGAGACTCTGGGCGGGATTTAGGGACGCTGGGCGGGAAAAATTTTTGGGAATCCATTAAATTGTGGTAATAACAAGGGATTAAAAATCAGAGGTCAGCCCGTCCGGGGGTCGGGCTAACCGGGGCTGGGGGGAGCCATGAGGGTTGGTCTGGCTTGGTTGGGCGATTTTGTGGGGCTGGGGGATTTGACCCCGACCGAGGTGGCGGATAAGCTGACCATGATCGGCCTGGAAGTGGAGGATCTGTTTGACCGGCTTGGCCATCTGAGCCAAGTGGTGGCTGGTCGGGCCCTGAGCGTTAAGGCTCATGATCGAGGTCTCAGCCTGGTCACGGTCGGGCTCGGCGACCAGACGGTCGAGGTTCTCTGTGGGGCTCCCAATGTCCGCGAGGGGGGCCTTTATCCCCTGGCTCCGGTGGGGGCCCAACTCCCTGGCGGGCTGGTCAAGGCCAAAACCTTGGCTGGACTGGTCTCGGCGGGTTTTTTATGCTCAGCCCTGGAGCTGGGTTTGCCTGGGGGCGGGGAAATCCTTTTGGAGCTGCCGGCGAGCCTCCAGCCCGGGGACCCACTCAAGAAACTTTATCCTCTGGCTGACTGGATTTTTGATCTGTCGATCACCCCCAACCGGGCTGACGCTCTTTCGGCCCGCGGGGTGGCCCGGGATCTGGCGGCGGCCTTAAACCGGCCCTTGAAAGAAGTCCGGTTTGATTTGCGGGAGAGTGGCCGCTCGGCCGTTGAGCAGGCTCGGGTGGACATTGACTGCCCAGAGCGCTGCTGGCGTTATTGCGCTCGGATCCTCAATAACGTGGTCATCGGCCCCAGCCCCCAGTGGCTGGTTGACCGGCTGGCCGGGGCTGGGCTGCGCTCCATCAATAACGCTGTTGACGTAACCAACTATGTCATGCTGGAGTTGGGCCTGCCGTTGCACGCCTTTGACCTGGCCCAGCTGGCTCAGTCGCGGATTGTGGTTCGCCTGGCTGGCCCGGGGACGGAGATCACCACCCTTGACGGCCAGAAGAGGGTTCTGAAAGCCCCGGAAAATATCCTCATCTGTGATGGGGAAAGACCTGTGGCTCTGGGCGGGATCATGGGCTGCCTCAACAGCGAGGTGGAAAGCTCGACCCGGGACATTTTGCTGGAGGGGGCCTGTTTTGATCCCCAAGCCATCCGCCGTTCCTCGCGGTCCCTGGGCCTCTCCACGGACGCCTCGTACCGTTTTGAGCGGGGCCAGGACCCTAATCTGCCTCCCCTGGCCGTGGACCGAGCGGCGGCTCTTTTGGCGGAGATTTCCGGGGCCGAGGTGGCTCTGGGGCGCCTGGACGCTTATCCGCGGGAGCGCCCGCCAGCTCAGGTCTTCTTCTCGCCCCGGCGGTGCGCCGATCTCCTGGGGGTTGACCACGCCCCGACCGAGGTCCCGCGGGTTCTCACGGCCATCGGGGCGCGCCTGAGCCCGGCTCCCCCAGACGCGAACGGGGAGCTGTTCGCGGTGACTTTGCCGACTTTTCGACCAGATTTGAGCCGGGAGGTGGATCTGTATGAGGAAGTGGTCCGGCTCCTGGACTTTCAGAGTCTCCCGGCCCGGCTCCCCAAACCGCCGGCCATCTCCCGACCAGCCCCGCCCCAGTACCGACTCCGCCAGAAGTTGCGGGAGATTCTGAGTTCTTTGGGACTCAGCGAGAGCCTGACGTACTCCTTCATTAACCCGGCTTTCGACCAGCGGTTGGGACTAGCCGACGACCACCCCTGGCGGCGGCGGCTGGTTCGGGTCCTCAATCCCTTGAGCGAGGAGCACGGGGTTCTGCGTCCAAGCCTCCTGCCCGGTCTCCTTGGCTCCCTGCGACTCAACCAATCTCACGGGCGCTGGGCGGTGGCCCTGTTTGAGGTGGGGGCCACCTTTCACTCGCGGGGCGAAAACGCCCAGCCCCTGGAGCGACCATCCTTGGGGTTGTTGTGGGCCGGGACCCGCGGCGCGGGCCGCTGGAATGACCCAGAGATCCCGGTGGATTTCTGGGATTTGAAGGGGGTTTTTGAGGAGCTGGGCGAGCGGTTTGGCCTGGACCTGGTTTTTGAGCCCTTGACGACTGGGTCGGAGCTGGATCTGCCCTTTTATGAGCCCGGTCAGGCGGCTGTGGTCAAGGTTAAGGGGGAGCTCTGGGGTCATCTGGGGCGGCTGGGTCAGGCGGCCCACAAAGCTTGGGGCCTCAAGGCGGTGGGCGGGCCAGTTCTGCTCGGCGAGCTCGATCTCAGTTCCTGGCCCGTCGCCAGGAGCCTGACTTTTCAGGGCTGGTCCAGCTATCCCGGGGTTTATCGGGATCTGGCCATTGTGGTGAGCGAGGCGGTGCCGGCCCGGGCGTTGGTGGAGACGATCCAGGCCGACCCTAGCCTACCTTTGAGCCAGGTGGAGGTCTTTGACATTTATCAGGGCGAAAAGATCCCGCGGGGTCAGAAGAGCCTGGCTTTCCGGCTGTTTTTCCAGAGCCCGGAGCGAACCTTGACGGATGAGTTGGTCAACGGATATTTTAATTCCATCACCACCCGTTTGGCCGAGCGTTTCTCGGCCACCTTGCGGGCTTGAGCGGGAGGGAGGCGTTATGGCTAAACCGGTTCTGACCAGGGCGGAGCTGATCCAGTTGGCTCGTCATACCCTGTCGCTGTCGGCCCGAGACTGCGGGGCTCTGCTCGACAGTTTTCTGCAGGCCATCAAGGAGACTCTGGATCGGGGAGAGGAGGCCCGCTTGCCGCATCTGGGTCGTTTCGGGCTGCGCTGGACCCCCCAGCGACCGGGCCGTAACCCCAAGACCGGGGAGCCAATCCAGATCCCGGCCAAAAAACGCGTGACCTTTTCTCCCAGCCCGTCCTTACGCAAACGACTTCTGGCCCAGTTGGTTGAGTCGGGCCCGGAGCCGCGGTCGTCCCAGGGGCCCGGGGATTTGCCGCGGACTTAAGAGGGCCAGCGTGAGTCGGCCACAGGAGCCATTGTTTTTCAAGATCGGCGAGGCGGCCGCTCGCGTTGGAGTCACCTGCCCGGTGTTGCGGTTCTGGACCAAGGAGTTTCCCCAGATCCAACCCACCCGGCTCAAGGGTCGCCACCGTCTGTACAGCTCCGAGGATATTAAACTTTTTCAGGAAATAAAGCGCCTTTTGCATGAAGAGCGCTTCACCATAGAGGGAGCCCGCAAAAGGCTCAGCGAGAGTCGGGCGACCCTGTTTGACAATGTTCCCCCGGCTCTGGGCGGCGAAAAGCTTTTGTGGGGGGATATTCGGAGGGAGTTATTGTTTCTGCGCCATCTTCTGGTCGAGTCAGGTGGCCCGCCCCGGGCCTCTGGCCCGGACGAGCCTTGCCCGTTTGGCTCAACTCCGACAGGTTCAAATAGTGACCTCCCCCCCTTCTGATTTGTCCCAGGAAAGCCAGGAGTTTCTGGCCGAGGCTCAAGCTCTTTTTGGCCGGCCGGCTCGTCCTTCCTCTCAGGCCCGTTTTCTGGCCGCGGCCGGGAAGCGTCGGCAAAGGCTCAATCTCAGTCTGGCCCAATACCGCAATCTTTTGGACAAGAATCCCGACGAGTGGCTGGAGATCTGGAATCTGTGGGCCCAGAGCCAGGATGAGGGGTTTTTTCGCCACTCGGCTCAACTGGACGCCCTGGGTCGGATTATTCTGGAGTGGGCCCCCTTCGCCCCGACCAGGTGTCTGCGGATCCTCTCCCTGGGGGCCGGGGCTGGCTATGAGGCCCGCTCTCTGGCCATGACCATGATCAACGTGGGGTTGCGGGCGAAGGGTTGGGAGCTCTTCATCCACGGCCTGGAGTTGGTTCCGGCCCTGGTCGCGACGGCTCAGGCCGGCTGCTACTCTCGGGAAAGTCTCCTGCCGCTCCCCCTGGAGCTGACGAAGCGTTTTTTTCGGCCCCGGGCCGGGGGTTGGCGGTTTCGGGATCAGCTGGCGAATTTTCGGTTTGAGGCGCGGAACCCCCTGCGCCTAGTCGAGCCGCCGGCGGATTTTTCCGGCGCGGACGTCATTGTGGCCAGGGGCTTGACGTGGGACACCCCAGACGCGGAGATTCCAGGCCTGGTCAGTCGGGTTCGGCCCTTATTCAAAGAGGAGTGCGTTCTTTTGACCGCCCCTGGCGAGTTCTGGCCCGGACTCGCGGATTTTAGCCTGGAGGAGCGCGAGGGAGTCACCTATTACCGTCGGGCCGCTAGTCGCGGGAGCCCGAAGGCCAAACCGGCCAGACGCTCTCCCGAGGCTCGGGCTCCCTTGGCCGAGTCTCAGCTGGAGCCCTCCATTCAGAGCCTGCGGTGGGCGGCTGAGGAGAAGCTCCAAGATGACCCCGAGGCGGCGCGGGAGTTGGCGGTGGAGTTAATTCACGAGGAAGCCCTGGAGGGTTATTTGCGGGCCGAGTCCCTGAGCCTCGTCGCCCAAGCCGAGGAAGCCTTGGGGCGCCCGTTGGCCGGGGCCACGGTTCGAGAGGTTATGGGCTTCCTTCAGTCGGGTGATTCCAACCCGGGCCAGACCAAGAAACCCGTTGGGTCGGGCTCAACCCCCAAGGCTATCGCTAGCTCCTCACCGGAGCCATAAGCTGGCCAGAGCCGGTCCCCGGGCCGCAACAGGGGCCGGGCCAGAGTCAGCCAGGCGGCGCTCATTTTGGGGCTGGGATCAGGGAAAGAGTCGATTTCCTCAACAGTTTCCTGGGGCTCATCGGTCAGGTCCATCAGCAGATCGGCCTTCAGGCTCTGGGCTCGCTGGGTCAGCCGCAGCGATTCCTGGGCCGCCCGCCGGGCCAAGTGCCCCAAAGCCAGGGCCAGGGCCAGGCGCTCCGGGGCGGCGGTCGCGGGTTGACGCCCGGCCAGGGCCGAGCGGATCTGGGCGGTCTCGGGGGAAAAAAAGGGGATCGCCGGCGAGGCCGGCCCCCCTTCCTGGGCCAGGGCCAGCAGGGAGCGCAGGCTGGCCAGAAAATTAACCGGCTCAGGCAGAAAAACCGGGGTCAGCCAGGGGTGGCGCTCTTCCCTGAGCTCGGTGGTCAGAAACTTTTCCCAGGCGGGCCAGGACAGATAAAAAGCCGGCTCGGGCGGGGACAGCTGGCCACTGACCGCCGGCCAGGCCCAGAGACGGGTGGCCATGGAGGCTCCTTTGGGGGTTGACGGCCAGAATGAGGCCGCCGGATGGAGGCGGAGCCATTATACTCTATCCTGTCCGCGAAAATAGCCCGGCCCTGGATATTGGATACCTGGATATCGCGAGCCGCCCACCCCGACAGGCCGGAGCAAGGAGATTTTTAGCCATGAGTGTTTTCAGCAAGGGATTTTACCTGGGCCGCCGGGGTCTCCAAGAGAGGCGGTTGAGCCCAGGGCGGCAACTTTTGAGGCTTTTGTGGGTGATTCCCTTGCTTTTGGGAGCGACTATGGGCTTGGCTTATTTTTTTCGGGACCGATTGATCTTTCACCCGGTCAAGGGCCTGGAGATGACCATCAAGGACACCGGCTGGGATTTTGAGGAGGTCTGGCTGACCGGCCTACGGGGGGAGCGGGTCAACGCTTGGTACGCCCCGGGGCCGCCGGGCCGTTACACGGCCCTACTGTTGCACGGCAATGGTGGTAACCTCACCGACATGGTTGGCCGAATCCTGAGTTATCATCGACTCCAGTTGGGGGTTATGGCCATTGACTATCAGGGATTTGGCCTGTCGGAAGGGCGACCGAGCCTGGAGTCGGCTGTGCAAAACGCCGTGGCCGCCTGGGACTTTCTGGTGGAGAAGAAAAAAATTCCCCCAGAAAAAATAGTGGTCCACGGCTTTTCCCTGGGTGGGGGCGTGGCCGGGCAGCTGGTGTCTTTAAGGCCCACTCCTCATCCCCTGGTTCTGGACTCCACCTTCACCTCCCTGGAGGAGGCCGCTCAGGCAATTCTGCCGACGCCGGGGTTGGTGACCAGGGTTTTGTTGGGCTCGGCTTATGACACTCGGGCGGCTTTGCGAAATTATAAGGCCACCATGGCCATTTTTTTGCATAGCCCCGAGGACAAGGTGGTCAGGTATAAGTTGGGCCGGGCCCTGTATGATAGTTATCAGAATGGGCCCAAAATGTGGGTGGATCTTTATGGGGGCCATATGGACTATATAGATAATCAGGGCCTGTACGAGAAGGCCCTGGCCAAGGGGCTGGAGCTGACCTTTGCCCCGATCCCCGCCAAGCGAGAAACCGCCAATTCTGACCAGGCGGCCTCTAATGAGGTGGGCGGGGCGTCCCCGACTCAGGCCGACTGACTCGGGGCGACTGACTAGAGCCAGAGTTTTTAACCTGGGCTCGCGGATTTTATAACAAGGCAAGAGAGGAGAAAAAATTATTTTCAATAATAATCGGAAAAAATTTAAAAAAAACTTGACAATTAGTTTTGACATTGTTATTTTATAACTATGGAAACAACCCAAGCCCCCACCTCTGCTGACAACTCTAAGCCCCCCAAAATAAGGGAGCAAATTATTAATGGCGTCCGTTATGTTTATCAAGATCACCCATTTTGGGACAAGAATAAAAAGCAAGCGCGTCATAAAAGAGTCTATATTGGGCATTACGATAAAGATGGAAAATTTGTTGACTCTAAAAAATTAGCATTATCTAGTCAAAACGATACCAACAAAAATAATTTTGCCAAAACATGTAAATTTGTTGGTGCCACAATATTACTTAATACGATATCAAAAGCAATTGGGCTTTATGATGATTTAAAAACTTGTTATCCACTTATTTTTGACAAAATATTGTCTTTAGCTTATTATTTAGTCATGAAAAATACAAATCAATTTCACGGATTTAATAAATGGGAAAAATTTCATGTTAATCCATTCGGTAAACCTCTTTTTTCCCAGAAAATATCTGAATTATTGTCTGATATTTCAGAGGATCAGAAAATTAATTTCTTTAAACTTCAAATTCAGAGGCGTTTAGCGGAAGAATATTTAGTTTATGATACTACTAGCATTTTTTCATATTCTGAAATGATAAAAAAAGTAAAATATAGTCATAATAAAGAAGGAGATAATCTACCACAAATAAATTTAGCTCTTATAATTGGAGAAAAATCATTAATACCTGTATATTACAAATTATTGTCTGAAAATATTAATGATTTAACAACTATAAAAAATTTTATTATTGATACTAAATTTCTTGAAATGCCTTATTTTCATTTTTTTATGGATAGAGGATTTTATAGCGCTGAAAATATTAATAATTTAGCATCTAATGAATATAAGTTTATAATTGGTGTTAAAAATAACATATCAATAGTCTCTAATTTTATTGACAATTATGCTGTTGGAATTGATTGTTTTGATAATCTATTAGATAATTATGACGTATATAGCCATTCAAAAATGATATATTTACCATTTAAAACAAATGATAAAAGCGAAATAGAATCAAATTATAAAAAATTTAGGTCTTATTTGCATATTTATTATGACCCCCAGCTAGCATATACTGCTAAAATTTCTTTTCAAAAGAAAGTTAAACAAGCTATCAAAAATTTTTATGATAATAAAGCATCATCTAAAGAACTTATTCTTATAAATAAATATTGTATTAAGATAAATCATTCTAATAATTTATTTAAATTAAAAATTAATAATGAAATTGTTGATTCGGAAAGTAAAAAATTTGGGTTTTTTTCACTAATTTCTAATTACATAAAAGATTCTAAAGAAGCTCTTTCTATTTATAGGAACAAAGATATAATTGATAAATCATTTGCTAACTTAAAAGGGAGGTTTAACTTGCGTCGTCCTCAGGTACATTCTGATGAAAATTATGAAGGAGCTTTGTTTATTCAATTTATTGCTCTTGTAATAACTTTTCATATTCATAACAAGATGAAAATAAATAATTTATATAGTAATTATTCTCTAGAAGAATTATTAGGTGAAATTGATTCTATTCAAAGATTTGAATATGAAAAAGATACTTATCGTTACTCTGAAATAACCAAAAAACAAATTGAAATTTTTAATTATTTTGATATAAATATTAATGAGATTATAAATAATTAAAATAATATATTTTATTTGTATTTATCTAAAAAATTAAAAATTCAACTGGTCATGAAAAGTTCCTTGTTATATAATCCGGGAGCTCAGGTTTTTAAGTCGCCCCTCCTCTGATTATTGACAGCCCTGGGTGGAGGGAGTAGGTGGCTCAAAAGCTGGAAAATGTCGGGTTTGGCTCGACCGTCAAGGGGCCTGTTCCCCACGAAAAACTTGGTTAACCCATTCGGGGGATGTTCTTTTTAAAACTGGGTAATTTCGTCGTCTTGAATATATTATTAAACAATCTTCAAAGAATTCAGATCTGTGGCTGTTTTATGGCCTTGATTCTCCTGTTTTATGCTAACTTGGAATAATGATAGAGTGATTAAAATATGATAATAAATTTTTGTTTAGATAGATATAAAATCATTTTTAATAATTCAATAATATAATATGTATAAATTATTTCTAAAATTAAAATTTATATAATTTACTGTTATTCTAACTGATTATTGATATAATTAAATAAAAATTTTTAATTTATATTTTAATAATATTCTTAAAAAAGTCATTAGAAGCAACTTTTAAGAATATTACGGTAAAAATTTATTATTTAATGATAAAAATCTATTTATATAAGTAAAATTATGCTTATAAAAAAATTATTATATTATATATATTAACAATAATAGTATTAATTTTGTGAAAAAAGTTAATTTTTTCCTAATATCTTAAGATAACCTGGCGAAATTATTCTATTTATTCAGATAGAAAATTGTCCAGCCGGGGTTCGCGAGGGTGATAAAAATCAATTCGCGTGTTTTTAGCCAGGTCCCCTGGAGTGGCCTGGGCCAAATTATAATCCCTGTGAGGGGCGCGGAAGCGAGAGTTAGTTTGCCTTCTTAAGAAAATCAATATAAGATAAAAACAATTTGTGACTAAGCTCTCGCCAGGAGGGCCGTTTTTTGTTAAGGATTCGCGGCCAAACTCAAACGGCCTGGACTATAATCTCCTTTTTTTGAGGGCTGTTCTCTCCATGAAGCCGAAACGCCGACTGACCCAGATTGTCCTTTTTCTCATGTCAGGGGTATCCTTGGCGTCGGTGATTCTGGTAACCGTTTTATGGATTAATTACCAGAAGAGCGTCTCAGCCCAGGAAAGCCAGCGCATCTCTGACGAGTATCACGCCAATTGGGAATCGGCCATCTATCAGGAGACCGGGTCCATCAGCGAATTTATCCAGACCCGGACCGCCGAAAGCCAGATCAAGTTTTATCAAGGCGTCAAGAGTCAAGCCCTCCAGGCTTATGAGACTCTCAGTCGGCTGTTCCCCATCCAGGATCAGGCGGACCTGAGCCTGATTCTAAAGGTTCTCGGGGCGATCCAGGATGAGGACGGTCGGCCCCTGTTCTTTGTTCTGGACCAGAAGGGTCGGGTTCTGACCAGGCCCGGGGCGGCGGAGAGCGGGGAGGGCGAACCCGAGGCCCAGGCTATCCTCCAGAGCGTCCAGGGCCCGGGCGAGGGCTTCTACCGTTACGATTTCAGTCAGACTTGGCCAGACAGCGACGATAAGCCTGTGGTTTATCTGAAGGTTTTTGAGCCCCTGGGCCTGATTGTGGGGGCGGCCGGCCTTTTTGAGGACTATCAGGCTCAGATCAAACCCGAGCTTTTGGAGTGGGCCAACAAGGTGCCCCGGCCCTGGGGTAGCAAACTTCTGGTTTTGGACTACTCTGGTCAGGTCCTGGCTTTCCCGAACTCCTCCCTGGTCGGCCAGAATCTCTTTGTCGAGGGGGACAGCTTTTTAACCAAGGCCGCGGCTAGAATAATCCGGGGGGCTAAGGAGAAGAGGTGCGACTATCTGCGCTTCCCTTTGGGCGACCCCAACTCCGGCCAGACTCTGGAGGCGGTGGGCTACTATCAGGCCATTGAGACCTGGCAGTGGGTGGTGGTCAACTTCATTGACTCGGGGGATCTGGCCAGGGCCTTAAACCAGGAGCATCTGGCCCTGGAGGAGGCCGTGCGGCGCCAGATCACCCACGTGATCACCATTTCCACGGTGATGCTGGCGGTCATCGCCTTGTTGGGCCATCTCATCTCTCGCAAAGCCTCGCGCAGCTTTGAGGATTTCTACCGGTTCTTCGAGAGCGCGGCCTCTTCGGCCATTGAGATTGAGCCCGGCTCCCAACCTTTTGAGGAATTTTCTCTCCTGGCTAAGTCGGTCAATCGCATGATCGCCCAGCGCCGGGCCTCTGACGAGCTTTTGGCGACCAGCGAGGCCAAGTATCGGACTATTTTTGATTTCGCCCCTCAGCTGATCACTATAACAGATTCGGAAGGTCGGCTGGTGGAGGCCAACTCCGAGTTTCTAAGTTTCGTTGGCCTGGATTCGAGCCAGGCCCTCGGTCAGGACCTGACCCTGCGTTTCGCCATTGATCCGGAGTCGCGCCAGAAGTTCCGGGCCCAGGTCGAGGCCGGGAATCTAGTTCACAACCAGGAGCTGGTGGTGCCCAACCGGGCCGGCAACCTGGTAACGTTTCTGTTTACCTGCAAGAAGCTGCTCATAGGAGGGGAAGACTTTTTTCTGAGCCAGTACGTGGACATCACGGCTCTGAAGGAATCGGAAAACGAAAAGTCCCGGCTCCAGGAAAAACTGGCCCGATCCCAGAAGATGGAGGGCATGGGGTTGATGGCCGCCCAGGTGGCTCACGAGCTCAATAACATCCTCTCAGGCCTGGTTGGCTACCCGGAGCTCCTGCTGCGTGACTCGAACCTTACCTCTGGGCAGCGGGAGATAATTCAGGGGATCATGGATTCCGGCCAGCGATCGGCGGCGGTGGTGAGCGATTTGCTGACCTTAGCCAAGGGGCTGGCCTCGGCCCGGGTTAGCCTGGATTTCAACAAGCTGGTGACTTTAACGGTCAACGCCTCGGATATCCAGGCTCTGGTGGCTCGCCAGAAACGGTCGACGGAGCTGGAGCTGCGGCTGGCCGAGGGCTCGCTGGAGGTCCTGGGCTCTCAGCCCCATTTAAAGAAGGTTATCAATAATATTGTCCAGAACGCCGTGGAGGCGGTGGGAGCCACGCAGAGCCCGGAACCCGGCCTGGTGGTGGTCTCGACGAAGAAAGTTTTCTTGAGAGAGGCTTTGGAGGGGATGGAAAACTTCCAGCCCGGAGAGAGACTGGTCCTGTCAGTTAAGGACAATGGGCCAGGCATTAACCCCGAGGAGATCGGGCGGATTTTTGAGCCTTTCTTCTCCCGGAAGACGGGCACTGGGCTGGGCCTGGCGGTGGTGGCCATTATCGTCCGGGAGCATGGGGGGGTGGTGGAGGTCGATAATTCCCCCAAGGGGGTGGAGTTCCGGGTCTGGCTGCCTCTGGCCCCGGCCAATAAAAAGGCTCTCCCCAAGTCCCTGGAGGCTCGCATGGGCCACGGCCAGAAGGTCCTGGTGGTGGATGACGTGGACATTCAGAGGAAGCTGGCCCAGAAGATGCTGCGGGCTCTGGGATATGAAACCCACTCGGTGGCCTCGGGGGAGGAGGCGGTGGAGTACCTGAAAACTCACGAGGCTGACTTGGTGGTGTTGGATATGATCATGCGTCCTGGGCTCAACGGCCGGGAAACTTACGAGGCTATCCTGGCTTTTAAGCCAGACCAGAAGGCCATCATCGCCAGCGGCATGGCCGAGGGTGAGGAGGTGGAGAAAGCCCAGGCTTTGGGGGCCAAGTATTTTGTCTCTAAACCCTACACGCTTGAGGATATCGCTGGAGCGGTTTATTCAGCCATTTCAGGTCAATAAATAAAGGTGAGGCGTGTCGAGAATTCATTTTTGGGCCCAATTTTTGGAGAGGATGAGTCACGAAAACATGGCCAGGAACCAGATTGACAGGCTCAATGAGGTCGGCCGGATGGTCTCCGGTTTTAACTATGTCTTTGACCTGAGCCTTCTGTTGGAGAAGGTTTTAACCTCGGCCCGGGTTCTGACCAAGTGCGAGGCCGGGACAATTTACCTCTTGCGGGGCCGCAAGTTGGTTTTCGCCTTGAGCCAGAATGATTACCTGGACCGGATCGTCGATGACCCCACGGAGTTGCCATTTTTCAACCGTAACCTGGAGATGGACCGCTCGACCCTGGCCGGTTACGTGGCCCTGGAGCGTCGGAGCCTGACCATCAATGACACCAATGGCATTGATCCCAACGCCCCTTATCAGCACTACACCGGTTTTGACCACGAATCCTCCTATGTCTGCCAGGCCATCATGACTTTGCCGCTGGGAGCCCCAGACAACGAGCCGCTGGGAGTTTTGCAGCTCATAAACCCTCTCGGCGAGGATGGGCTCCTGACCTGCTTCAGCGAGGAGGACGAGCAGATCCTGGGGTTTTACTGTGGGTTCGCGGCCCTGGCCATGGAAAAGTCCATGTCCATGAGCTCAACAGTCATCCATAATGTTGACATCATCTCTTCGCAAGACCCCCTGGAGACGCGAGCCCACGCTATGCGGGTGGCCGCCTTGGCCACAGCCATCTATGAGCGCTGGTCGAGCCATCGCGAGATCAACGAGGCCGAGCGGCTCCACGCCATGAACCTGTTGCCCCTGGCGGCCATGCTCCACGACGTGGGCAAGATCTACGTGCCCAAGGTCATCTTGACCAAACCCGGGCGCCTGGACCTCAAAGAGCGAGCCATCATGGAAAGTCACGTTCTGGCTGGGGCCCGGCTGTACGCGGAGCCTTGGACCCCCTTGGACGAGATCACTCTCAAGGTCATTCTGGACCACCACGAGCGCTGGGATGGGCAGGGTTATCCAGGCTGGGTTGACTTGACCACCGGGGCGGCTCTCCCCGGTCGGGTCGCGGAGGATGGCCGGCTCCTGGGCAAGCGGGGCGAGGAAATCTCCATCTTTGGCCGGATTGTGGCCGTGGCTGATGTCTACGACGCGTTGCGCAATCGCAAGCCCTACAAGGAGGCTTTTGACCTGAGCTTGGCTCTTCAGATCATGGAGCAGGAAAGCGGGCACCATTTTGATCCCGAGGTGGTGGCTTCGTTTCTGGAGGTTAAGTCCTCTCTCAACAAGATAGCCAATCAGTACCCCGATCCTCCAAGCCCAGAGAGGGCCGGGGAGGAGCCCCTGGAGACCGCCTGAGACCCGCCAACCAGAATTTAAGGTTGTTTTTGGCGTGGGGGGAGCGGCGACGCTGGAAAAAAAAGGCCGCGTGTCGCTTGATCGCCCGGTTTCCCGCGCTCGCGAAAAGTCATTGCCGTCAGCGTGGCTCAGGCCCCGCCGCGCGAATTCCCTGACTTCCTCGTCTGGCGCCCGCTCCCCCAGGGAGAGACTCCTGGGTCGCCGCGCTCAGTCATTAACCGAAAGATGACTCAAATCCATCAAATAGCTCTATAACTCTGTTTATACGAGATAAAGTATCCTATCTTTGCGCTAAAAAAAATATCCGCTTCCCGCGTAGCTCCAGGAACAAGCGAAATATCTTTAAATAGTTGGTCCCCACCATTGGCATAACCTGAAATCAGATGGCATTCCATTTTTATTAAAAGATGGCTTAAATTCTTAACATAAGGCCCATAATGCCCTTTAGAGTATCGAAGGTATAATTTTTCTCTATTCACTTGAAGGAAGTACATTAGTTTATGAATTAAAATCAAAGGAACAGACGGATCGAGTAAACCATTAGCCCATTTTCTGGCGGAGATGAAGGTTTTTTAGGCTACGGCTGGGGCCGGGCGGTTGGTAGAGGTTTTGGGGCCAATGTTAGGCTTGACCCGGTGTTTGGGCGCCGGACCCGCTCACCCTCGACCTGGGTCCAGACTGACCCCCTGGTCTGACCCCCTGGACTGACCCGATGTTGGACGCGATTGCTCTTCTTTGCCCCTCAGAATCAGGCTCTGGGCGAACTCCGCCGCCAGCTTAACGGGGGGGGAGGGCTCGCGGAGGGAAAGGAGTAGTTTCCCAACGGCTTGGCCTCGCTCTGGAAGGCCCGTTTCCGGCGGCCTGGCGTCTCTGGCGGCTCGGCCTGACTGGCGGTCGAAAACGCCGCCTCGGTCGCGAGCGGGCTCGGCTGGCGACTACTATTAAGACAGGCCGCGCCGGCGCCGCCAGTAAACCAGCCAGGCTAGGCCGCACAGCAGGGGCCAGACCACCACCGGCAGCCAGAACATGGCCCGGGCCCGGCTCTGGGTAACGTTAAAGAAAGTCCCCTGGGGCCCGGCGGGCAGCTCAGCCTCGGCTCCCAGCAGCCAGCTCATCAGGCCCTCCAGGAGAGCCAGATTGCCAGGGTTGGCGATGAAGGCGTTGGCGGCCAGATCCGAGTCGGCCACCAGGGCCAGCCGACCACCGCTTTGGAGACTGGTGGCGGTGGCTAAGGTCAAAGGCCCCTCGGGATCGACTCCGGGGTCCAGGCGGGGCTGACGCCGGGCCAGGGCCGCCCGGTCGGTCTCCAGAAAAGAGGTGGGCGAGCTTCGGGCCACGACCCAGGTGGGGCCGGCCAAGGCGTTGTCGGGGTCAGGCTCCTGGGCCAAGGTCTCGGCTCGGGTGATGGCCCCGACCAGGGGCCAGACCACCGGTTGGCGCAAACCCAGGGTAGCCGGGTGAGCCGGGAAGTCGTAGCTGACTGGGAAAAGGTCGTCGGTGCCGGCCCAAGCCGTCTCTGGGTCCACCACCAGGCCCTGGCTCAAGGTGAGGCCCAGGGAGCTGAAAGTGTCCGGGTCGAGCCCGGGAACCAGGGGATCGCTCAAAACCATAAGTCGTCCGCCTTGGGCCAGGCGGCGCAGGAGCTCGGCGGTTTTAATGGGGTCCAGCTGGGTTCTGGGGCCGGCCAGGATCAGGGCCGAGCCCCCGGGGGGCAGGGGAGAGCCGGGGGCCCAGTAGTGGTCGCGCAGAAAGATCTGGCGTTTTTCCAGGGCGGTTGACCAGGTCAGCAACCCCTGGGGGCTGGCGTCCTGGGTGGACTTTTCCCCATCGCCCACGAGGTTGTAGACCACCCGGCTGGGGGAAATGAGCCGGTAGAAGGCCTGAGCCAGGCCCAGTTGGGTCAGGGGGCTGACCGTCTCCACCAGGGGCCCGGAGCGCAGGGTGACCCGGTCGGGGAGAGTCAGCTCCAGGGCCTCGCCCTGGGCCTCCACCCGACCCGGGCCGGGGATTCTTTGGACCTTGACCTTGGGGGAAGCCTTGGCGTAGAGCTCCAGAAGAGGGCCGAAACGGATCGCCCCCAGGGTGGAGAGCTGGGCCTCCAGAACCACCGGCTCCGGGAGCTTGGCCAGGGTTTGGAGCTCCTGGTTGGAGAGGGTGAGCTCCGACCGGGGGCCCGGATTCAAGATGGGGAGCCGGGTCAGGGCCCCGGCGGCGGTCAGGACCAGGACCGCCGCCAGAAGCCTCAAGAGGCTCTGGCCCAGGCGGCGACCGGCGGGCCGGGTTAGGGCCGTCAGGTCCTGTCTCAGACGCCGGGGGCCGTAAAAGAGTAGCAGAGTCAGCCCCACCGTGGTTGGCAGCAGAAAGAAACCCGGAAACTGCGGGGTGATGGGCCAGGCTCCCAGCCCGAGAGCGATTAGGCCCAGGCCCAGGTTTCTCAAACCTTTATGAGGTTTTGGCATTTTTTTTCTGGGTGGCGCGGAAGTAATCGTTCAGGTCCTGGCTCACCGACAGCCGGATTTGCCCCCAGGCCTCGGTCAGGGCTTGGATCAGCTCCGGGGCCGGTCGATCCAGGCCGGGGCTCAATTGAGCCTGGGCCTGGTAGGTGCGGGCCAGAACGATCTGGACCTGGCCGCGACGAATATCGTTCAAGGTAATGACCACTGTGATCCTGGCCACGGGCGGGTTCTGGCTGAAGTCGCCCAAAAGCTCGGCCAGGTAACCTTCCAGGACGTAGTCAGCCCCTTTCAGGCCCCGGGCGCGGACCACCTGGGCGTCGGGGCAGACCCGGTCGAGCCAGGCGGCCAGGCTGTCGGCCAGTAAACGACCTGGCGGGGCGACCAGCTCGTTGTAAAAGTCTTCCATCAGCCGGCCCCCCTTGGTCTTGTAGATCAGTTTGCGCGTTTCGTAAGCCGCGGCCGAGCCCAGCTGGTTGACCAGGATGACCTTGGGCCGGACCTGGGTAAAGGGCGGGGGGGGCAGGGTCTGGGGCTCCAGGTCAAAGGTGTTGATGGCCGGGTAGGGTTGGGCCAGGCCACAACCGGCCAGGGTCAGAAGAGCCAAAAGGGCCAGCGGGGTGAGGAGTCTGGCCAGAGGGGGAGCGGTCCGGGTCGTCATCAGGGCTTGACCTCTTTGGGGGGTTGGCCGAATAGCAGCTGGCTGGGGTAGCGCTTGGCCGTCTCGGAAAGATCGCGGAAGTTTTCGGTCATGACTTTGAAATTTTCCATCGCCGGGACCAGGCTGTTCTGGGAATCGCGCAGGATCTGGTCGGCCCGACCGAGCATGTCCCGCAGCCGCTTAATGGCCCCTCCGACCTCATTGAGGCGGTTTTTCAGGCCCAGGTCCCGCACCTCGCCGGACAGACTCTCCGTCAGGCGCCCGATGTTTTCCGTGGTCGTTTTCAGGCCCGCCATGGTCGAGCGGAGATCCTCGGAGAGGGAGGCGGTCTTGTCGCTCATAGTGGTGGCCAGGGCGGTGAAACCGGTCAGAGTCTGATCCAGCTTATGGCCCAGGGCCTCGAAGTCCACCGCCCGAAAGGAGCGGACGATGCGACTAAAGGACTCGCTGATCTCCAGAACCGTGCCTGGGGCGTTGGGGATCATCAACAAAGTGGTCTTGAAGCGGGGATGGGGTGTCTCATCGGAGTCCAGGTCGGAGCGGTAGTCCAGGTCCAGAAAGCTGACTCCAGAGACCCCTTGAAAGGAGAGGTAAATCCGCAGGCCCTGGCTGATTTCGTTTTCCAGATACTCCCGGGCCTCCAGGGCGGTGGTCTCGTCATTGCCCGACAGGAGGCCTGGGTAGAGGTAGAAGTCCACCTCGACCATCTTCTGGCCGCTGGAGCCGGACAGGCCTGGTAGCCCAATGGCCGACACTTGCCCGACCTTGAAGCCCCGGAAGTTGACCGGGGCCCCGACGGAGAGGCCCTGCACCGAGTGATCAAAGAAGGTCACGCATTGGAGCGTCGGTCGAAAGGCCGACGACAGCCCGAAGAAGATGGTTCCGGCGGCCAGGATCAGGAAGGCTGAGATGGTGAAAAGGCCTATTTTGAAGTAATTGGTCTCTTTGCTCATGTTAAATTCTCTTCAGCGGTTTTACCTCTGGTCTGGTCGGAGTTGGGCTCGGGCCGCAGAAAAAAGGCGGCTGTGGCTGGATTGGGCGAGCGGTTAGCCAGATAGGCCGGGGAGCCATGGTCAGTTATGCCCTTGCTTTTCTTGTCCAGCAGAATGGCCCGGTCAACCATGGCCATGACGCTGCGGAGCTCATGGGTGACCACCACAAAGGCGATGGCGAGGTTCTTGGCCAGGGTCACGATGAGATTGTCGAGGCCGGCCGAAGTGATGGGGTCGAGCCCGGCCGAGGGCTCATCCAGGAAGATGAGGCGCGGATCCAAGGCCAGAGCTCGAGCGATGGCCGCCCGCTTGCGCATGCCCCCGGAGAGGGTGGCGGGCATGGCCCGCTCAAAGCCATTGAGCCCGACCAGGGCTAATTTGAGGCGGGCGATGGTCTCAATGGCCCCCTTGGGGAGACTGGTGAATTCCTTTAAAGGGAGGGAGACATTTTCCGTGAGATCCAGATCCCCGAAGAGGGCCCCGCTCTGGTACATCATGCCGAACAGGCGGCGCGTCGCGTCCAGATGGCGGCCTCCATCGGCCCAGAGGTCCTGCCCGAAGATGACCACTCGGCCTCTGGTGGGCCTTTCCAGGCCGACCAGATGGCGCAAGAGAGTGCTTTTACCGCAACCGCTGGGCCCCAGGACGCCGATGATTTCCCCAGGGTGGGCGGTGAAAGTCACATGTTCCAGCAGCGGCGGGGCTCCCGGGTAGGCCACTGTCAGATCTTCGGCGATCAGGGGCTCGATCTGGCTTGGCCTGGGGCTTTCTCTGAGCCAGAGCTCAGGGCCGGGGCTACCAATTGAGGACATAGAACACCACCGCGAAGAGGCTGTCGAGAAAAGCGATGACTATAATATTGGTTACCACCCCCCGGGTGGTTGACTCCCCCACAGCCTCCGGGCCATCGCCAGCGGCCAGGCCGCGCTGACAGCCGATGGCGGCCACGGTGAAGCCGAAGACTAGGGCTTTGAATAAGCCGGTGCAGATGTCCGAGGCGTCCACGTGCTGGGCTAGTTCGTCCCAGAAGACCCGGACCGGGTAACCCAGGGAGATCATGACGAGGTTGCCGCCCAAGAGGCCCGCCAGGTTAGCCAGAACCGCCAGCGGCGGGGTGGCCAGGGTCATGGCCAGGCACCGGGGCAGGGCCAGATCCCGGGTCGGGCTCAGGCCCAGAGTGATGAAGGCGTCAATCTCCTGATTGGTTTTCATGGAGCCGAGCTCGGCCGAGAAGGCCGACCCGGTCCGACCGGTGAGAACAATGGCCGTCATTAGCGAGCCCAGTTCCCGGAGCATGGCCAAGCCAACCAGGTCGGCCACAAAGATGTCCACGCCGAACATTTTCATGAACATGGCGGATTGGAAGGCCAGAATGAGGCCCACCAGGAAGGCCACCAGGGCGGTTACCGGCAGCGAGTTGATGACCGCCGTCTCGGAGATCTGGAGGACCAGGGCCCAGCGACCGGTCCAGGGTCGCCGGATCAGCCGGAGCAGATAAAAGATTAACTCGCCCAGAAAATTCAACATCCCCGATAAGTCTTGCCACAGAACAGATATAGCTTGCCCAGTTTCCACGATTAGAGAGTTTTTCGGGGGTTGGGGCAGACCTGGGGATAGCCCCAGAGTCTGTTGGGAAAGGTTCCAGATGGCCGAGAGCTCCTCGGGCATGGGTCCCAACTCGGCCTGGGCCCCGCGGGCTTTGGCTGTTTCCAGGGCCCAGAGGAGCTGACTGGCCCCGTTGAGGTCCAGGGCGGTCAGGCCGGAGGGATCCCAGTAAAAACGATCCTTGGGCCCCAGTTGGCCCAAAAAGGCCCAGGTCCGGGCCGGGGTCTGGGCGTTAAGCTCGCCCGAAAGGCGCAGGCGCTCTTTTTCCCGCTCAATCCGGAAGCTGGGGCTAGGGGAGGCGGGGCTAGTCATTATCCGACCTTGGATTACGCGGACTTGGAGCCGGCTTGAGCCAAGCCTGGCGCAACTGAGTCTGGTTGGCCACCTGGCTGGCCAGGAACTTCTCGGCCGCCGCCGGGCCCAACAGATACTGGGGCCGGAGGTCCAGACAGTTAGCTTGGGCCAGCTCCTGGATTCGCGGCTCGGCCAAGGCGGCCAGGAGAGCCTGGGCCATCTGGTCGGTTTCCGCCTGAATCGACCCTTTGGGGAAGTACAAGCCCAGATAATCCTGAATCGGGATCTGAATCTTGGCCTCGTCCAGGCTCAGGCCGGGCGGGGCGCAAGGAGTCGCGGGGCGGTCAGTCAGGACCGCGATTATCTTATAGGGTGGGGCGGCCGGGTCCGCGACCGTGGTTGCCTCCAGTGGCCAGGCCATCACCGAGTTGGGGACCGTTTCCAGGTCCAGGGGAGTCAAGGGGGAGCGGTAGGTTAAGGCGGGTTGGAGGCCCAGGTCGCGCAGGGCTCCCAGGGCGGCCAGGGTTCCCGGGCTCAGCGGGTCGAGGCCATCATGGAGGAGGGTCAGGCGCGGAACCTGAGCCAGGTCCCGGAAGTTATTGAATGTAGCCGCCCTTGGGGCCAGCAGGGCGTAGGTTTGGCCCGGGGCCAGGAGAGTCGGCTGAAAGTCAGTCATCAGGTAAGGGGTCCGGTCCTCCAGAACCCGGGTGACCATCGCCACCATCGGGAGGGCCCCCAGGAGGTTCCCGTCTAGGTTGGCCAGGGCCAGGCGATTGGCGGCCAGAACCCCATCAGCCTCTGGCTGGTAAGATATCCGAACCCGGGCCGCGAGTTGGGGGCCCAGAGCCGCGGGGAGCTCGGCCAGCAGGCCAGGCCAACCTTTGGGGCTCTCCTGAAGGCCCGCCAGGATGGTCAGGCGCCGGTCAGGGGTCTCAGCCAGGGCGGGTCCAGGGGGGGCCCCGAGACCCTCAATCAGGGCCAGGGCCAGAATCAACCGGAATAATGGGGAAAAGAATATTAAACGCAAATAACCCTCTGTCAATTTCCAGTTCGGTGAAAAACCAAACGCTAAATTTTAACAAATATATCACAGACACTTAACCGGCCAAAGTAAAAAAGCGAACCTCAGGGTCCGGTCCCGGGGTTGGCGGTGGAAATGGCCAACAAGCCCAACCCAGCAACCCAGGTCGCGCCTTGACGATTTTCAGGGGATTGGTTAAAATTTTAACTTAATTAAAGGAGTTAGATAATGACCTGGAAAATTGTCTCCCTGACCCTGGCCGTGACCCTGGTAGCTGGCCTGGTGGGTTGTGACATCGGCGACCGTCGCCTGCCGCCTAATTTTCGGTTGGGTCGGGCTCCGGACTCGGAAGTCTATGAAGACGACTATGACCCCCCCCGGCGGGATCCAACGGTCCGACCGGTCCGGCGGGACCCGGGCTCGGTGGTTCGGCCAGTCCGGCGGGATCCCGACCCGGGTGACCAGTCCGGGCGTCGGTCAGGCGAGAGTTCCCGGGACAGGAGGCCCAGGGACGAGCGGATCATGATTTTTTATGGGGTCACCTCCCTCGCCGAGCTGGAAAAAGACCCCAGCCTAGTCATTACCGCCAATCAGGGCCCGAAGAAATCATCTAACCCGGATATAGCCATGGTGGCCTCCAGTAACAACAGGGAACTGACTTTTTTTATCGTGGATCAGAACCGGACCCAACGAACCATCAAAACCCGGCAACTCAGCTTCCGAATCCAGGGTGGCCGGGTGGTTGGGCTAGTCTATTAACCTCAGACCCGATCGCTCAACTCTTTAGCCAGGCTTAAGCCTCACCCCGCCTTTGGTTCCCGCCCGCTCGCCTGGCCGGACTCTCCCCGCCTCGGTCGGGGAGCGGTCGCCCAGGTTTTTCGCTATTTTCAAAGATGGCGCGGTGGAAACAATATTTTTTTTTCTCCCTAAGGTGTTTCGCGAGTCAGAGCCAGGCGACTTGGAGACGGGGCAGTTCTCGGCCCCAGCGGCGATCAGACGTTGGCGGAAAGCGCTCCGCGCGGGGTCTAAGGCCGAGGTCACCGGCGAGACACAATCGCTGAGCGCCGCGATTTTTTCCAATTGCCCAATCATGAGGCGCTCAGCTCTTCTGACCGGGATAGTTTTGAGCTTTTTTTATCCTCATTGGCTAAACGCTCTTGACCTTCTGTAAAAAGCCAGTTTCAAAAACCAGAAAGCCGAGGCGAGGGCCTCGGCTTTCTCAATTGATTCTCGGGCTGACGGGATTTCAAAGGTTGACTTCCTGGTATTTACCATATTTGATGACATAAAGCTTAAATTTGGCCCCGATAATGTCGCCTTTGGCGTTAAAGCGAACCGGGCCCATGATCGTCTCCACGGTGTCCTCCTGGAGCCTCTTTTTTATCGCCGCTAGGTCCTGGTCGGAGCCGACTTTATTCACGGCCGCGAACAGAGCCTGGGCCGCCCCGGCGGCGTAAAAGAAGTAGATGCCAATTTCCTTGGAGTAATGCTTCCGGCGGTGGTCGGCCACCGCCGCCCGGGCCGCCGGGCTGAGGGCCAGGTTCTCCTGTCCGGCGCAGTAAGTTCCATCGGCCGCCTCTTGAGCGATCATAAGGAAGCGCGGGTCAAAGAGGGCCTCGGGGCCGAGGAGGACAACCTGGGGCAGCCGCTGGCGCAATTGGGTGGCCAGCTTGCCTGCGTCGTTGTAATAGCCGCCCCAGAGAAGGGCCTCGGCCTGGGAAGTTTTAATCCTGGAGAGGACCGCCTCAAAGGAGGCCTGGCCTGAGCTCACAGCCTCAAACAACACCACCTCGACTTCGTCTGGTCGCTCTCTGAGGCTCTTTTGGGCCATCTCGGCCAAGGATTGGCCGTAATCACTCTTGTCGTGGAGGATGGCGACTTTTTTGTAGCCATTTTTTTTGATCAGGGCGATGAGAAGCTTGACTTGAGCGTCATCGCGGGGGGTGGTTCGAAAAAAATAGGGGAAGAGCCCTTTGTCGGTGAGGCTGGTTTCCGTGGCTGACGAAGAGATCACGAGGGCTTTGTTTTTGTAAACGCTCAAGGCGCGCCGGGTGGCCCCGGAGCAGGTGTGCCCGAAGATGAGAGAGACTCCGGAGTTGAGGAGTTTGTTGGCCGCGGTCGTGGCTTGGGCGGGGTTACAGGAGTCATCCTCAGAGATGAGATCCACATGGCGGCCCAGGACCCCGCCCTTGGCGTTGACGTTTCGAATGGCGTACTCCACGCCGTAGAAGTTGGAAAGCCCATAGTTGGACAGGTTCCCCAGGAGAGCCCCCCCAAAGCCGACCCGCAGGGGATTTTCATAGCCAGATAAAGGTTGAGGGAGGGCTAGAAAAATCAGGGCGAACAGGGGAAGGAAAATCAAAGGAATGAATATCAGGCCATAAACAAGCCTGGCTTTGGCCAGGGGCCTTTGGGGAAGACCCTGGTAATCGTGGCGCATAATATGGCTCCAAAAGCCGCCCTCGGTGGATTTAGCCCGGCCAAGGGGGTAAAAGCTGATAGTTAAGAGGCGCAGGCTTCCGCCCGCCTAGCGGTCAAGCTCAGGCGAGTGAGAGCGAAAAGATTAAGGCTCATTATAATCAAAATAGCGGGACAATTACAGGGCTCCACCCCTTTGGGGAGGGCTGGGTTGAAATTTTTTTTAATTTTGAGATTTAAATTTAAATTGATTTTGTAATATTATAAATATTATTATAAAATAATTAATAAAAATGTTTATATATATTAATATACAAGAAAAAAACAATAATAATAAAATTTTGGTCAACTTTTAAGAAACAATTCTATTTTTCCAATCCTGGCCCGGTGGGCCCGGGCTGATTAAAACCGTCAGCTGATAATTTCCTTAATCACTTCATCAGCGGTCGCGAATAAACAGTTTATAATCGCGGTAACTTTCCTGGGGTAGGCAAGAATCGCCCTGGGCAATATTATGGTGTGTTTTAAATTTTCAAGCCTCTGGAGCGAATGAGGCGAACACCTGCGGAAATTTTTCCCCGATCGATTTCGCGGCTTGACAGTTTTTCGGAAGCCAACGAGAAGCTGGCGGAACTGGAGATTCTTCATCTGGAAAAACCCTGGTCATTATGGAGTTAAAACGCGACCCTGAGTCAAGGCGGCCAAAAATAATGACCCAGGCAAAATCGCGTCAGATAAAATTAACTATTTTAAGATTATCCAGTTAAACCTGACTCAGAATGACTCGCCAAACGATTTGGTCAGGCGGTCCAGGGGTGAATTCCAGGCGGCTTTGACCAGAAGGGAGAAAAAATAGGTCTGGCGTATTTGATGTTTTGGCCAAAAACCTGGATTTCAAAATCGCGCCTCAAATAAAATTTGCGATTTCAATATGTCCCCAAGAGTAATTCCAGAAAGAATGACTTTTGGCGAGGGTTTCAAATTTGAGCCCAGGGAAAGCCCGCCAGCGGGGCCCTGGCCTGACGCCCTCGAATTGAGGTCGAGGGCGGCTTGGAGCCCGAGGCGCCGAAAGAAGAGGACTCTGGGGGCTAAATTTTTTTTCAGATGCCGAGTTTGCCGAAATGTGTCTCGACGGGCCAAGATCTTGTGGCTCTGATAATCAGAAAATTTTGGCCAAAGTGGCATGGAAAAACGGGACAGCGTCAATTAACGCTGGATTTTACCTCTGTCATTCGCGCCATCGGTGGCGGGGTGGATAATCTGTAGGACCATTTCTGGAGGCGGGTGAGCCCCGAATAAAGGAGTGGGTCGCCTGGCGGCGAAACGTTGCCACAATTCCGGTAGAAAAGTATGTTATTATATTGATTTTTGCCGTATTTTCCTCGGTAAACTCTGTATAGGCTTATTTTTTTTAAAATAAGGATAATAAAATTTAGGTGGCGACTGCACAAACTGCACCAGAACCGAGGGTGAGTCATCTTTGGGAATGTCCTCCCACAGTGGCAAGTCCCTTCAATGAAAGGAGTAGCGAACCACATTGACCACGAGC
>JAISMU010000074.1 GCA_031276635.1 Deltaproteobacteria bacterium
AAAAGGTCAGCGTTACCCCGGAATAGTTGTTCCAGGGAGTTAAGAAGAAGAGATTTTCCGAATCGCCGGGGACGGGAAAGAAAAATTTGCTTATACTTAATCAGTTCGGGGAACAGATCTGTCTTATCAACGTAGAGATAATCCCCCTTAATTATTTCGTTGAGGTTTTGGATGCCCAGAGGGAGATTTTTCATTGAAGCGCCCGCGTCCTGAATTTATCAAAATTTGACGACTGCCGTCAGGAAGAAGAGTATTTTTAATACTTTTAAATTGTAATATTTTGTCGGGTTAAGGTCAATAACCCTTAAATTTGCTGGGGTATTGACGAGAAGCTCGACTTGGGCTATATTTAAAGATTACAACAGAGCTGGCTTTTTTAGCCGGCCTCACCAGCCTCGCCCTTGGCCTGGGTTTACGACCTAGCGGGGGCCTGATGTCCATGAGGTGTTTTTAATGCATCCCCGAAGGTATGAAACCTTAATTCTGCTGTCTCCCAACCTCGGCAAACCCGAGCTCGACACCCTCAAAACCAAGATCGAAACCATTCTGGCCCAGGGTCAGGGCCAGATCGTCCGCTTTGAGGACTGGGGGCGTCGCCGTCTGGCTTATCCGGTCAAGAGGGAAATTTACGGCAATTACCTGCTGTATGATTTCCAGGGACAACCAGCTCTGGCCACCGAGCTGGAGCGCAACCTCAAGATCGATGAGAAAGTCTTCAAGTTCCTGACCCTGGTTCTGGAGAAGGACTTCACCAACGAGCGCCTGGAAGAAACCCTGGCCCAGCTGGCCAAGGACGCCCAGAAGCAGGAGGTCGACAAGGCCCCGGTCGCGCCGCCGCCCACCGAGGTCCTCCAGGAGTACATGGAGGGAGTGGCTGAGACCAATCCCGACTTTATTGAGGACCAGCAACCCGACCCCGGAACCCCGAGCCTTTAGGAGAGTTGAGCATGCCTTACGAGCATAATAGCGCTGGCGGCCCTGACAATCGCGATAATCGAGACAATCGCGACAGCCGCGATAGCCGCGATAGCCGAGACAATCGCGATAACCGCGACAGCCGAGACAACCGCGACCGTCGCGGTGGCCCCGGCGGTCGCAATAAGAAAAAGTCCTTCCACCGCCGGAAAGTCTGCCGTTTCTGCGCTGACCATATCAAGACCGTTGATTACAAGGACGTCAAAACCCTGAGGATCTTCATCACTGAGCGCGGCAAAATCGTGCCCCGCCGGATCAGCGGCAACTGCGCCAAACATCAACGCCTCCTGACCAAGACCGTCCTGAGGGCCCGCTTCATGGCCCTTCTGCCTTACACGGCCATGGTTCCGTCGGCCCAGTACTAAGGCCGGGAGGTTATCATGGAAATAATTCTGACCAAGGATATGGAAAATCTGGGCCTGGCCGGGCAAGTACTGACCGTGGCCCCAGGATACGCCCGCAATTACCTCTTACCCTCCGGGGCCGCCCTGATGGCCACCAAAGGCAATCTCCTGGCTCTGGCCAAGAAAAGGTTGGAGTTCGAGGCCCGGGCCCAGTCTCTCAAACAGGCCGCCCTGGCCCAGCGCGACAAGATCGCCGAGGTCCTGCTGGTGCTGGCCCGCAAGTCTGGCGAGAAAGGCAAGCTCTACGGAGCCGTGACCGCCCAGGATCTGGTGACGGCCGCCGAGGCCAAGAGCCTGACTCTGGACCGCAAGAAACTGCGCCTGGCTGAGCCCATCAAGGCCCTGGGCGATTATGAGGTGACTGTTCGCCTGCATCCGGAAGTTCTGGCCGCCCTGCGCGTCCGGGTGGTCCGGGAAGGCGATGAGGTGGCCCCGCCCTTGGCGCAGGCCCCCGCCAACCCGGAAGAGGTCATCTCTTCCGAGCTAATTGAGGACAGCCCCGTTTGAATCAGACCCGGTCACCCCCCAGGGGGTGACCGGGTTATTTTTTTGAGAGGCTCCCGGCAGGAGGCCCCCTTTGAGCGCGCCCAACGTTGATTTTCCAGCTTTATGGAAAAAAATTGAGGAGATCCTGGCCGCCCCCTCGACTGACGGTGGCTGGTTTCTGAATATTCTGCCCCTGGTCTTGAGCCTGACGGGCCTGAACTGGGCCTTTCTGACCGAACTCCTCACCGGCGACGCTGACCACTACGCCATCCTGGCCGAGTGCCCCCAGGTCCCGACCCTGGACACCCGCCAATCCTTTAACGCCGGCCTGGCCGGCCTGGTTCACGCCAAACTTCAACCCCTGGCCCTCCCCAACCTCAACCCTAATGACGATCTGTCGGCCATCTTTCACCCCGGCGATCCCCTGAAAAAAGCCTCCTCTTTTTACGGCTGGCCCCTCATTTACAAACAGGTTCCCTGGGGGAGCCTGATTCTAGTCGGGATCAAGGGCCAGGTCATCAGCCCCGACAAGCTCCAGTTCCTGGAGAGCCTGACCCTGCGGCTTTCGGCTCAACTCCAGCAGGAAAAGCTCTTTGGCCGAATCCAGGAGCTCAATTGCCTCGATCCCCAGACCGGCCTGCCGCACCGGAGCCATTTTCTGGAAAGGCTCGACCGCCAGATCGAGATCACCCTGGTCAAGAAGAAAGCCCTAATCCTGGCCGTCATGGGCGTCTCCGGGCTGGGCCGCCACGCCGTCACCCAAGGCCAGGCGGCCACCAAGAGCCTGTTGCGCTCCCTGTCGCTTCTGCTGCTGCAGAACTCCGAGGACTCCTGGGAGCTCGGGCACATCTCCTATGGGATCTTCGCCATCTCGGTCCCGGACCAAGACGAGCCCGCCTTGGACAAAGCCATCCTCATGCTCAAAAAACGCCTCATTGACATCTTTGGCCAGTCCGGTTTCAGTTACCACGAGGCCCGAGTAGTCTGTCCCGAGGATGGAACCAAGCCCGAGGCCCTGTTGGAGGCGGGCTTGACTTCCCTGGCCGAGGCGGCTGGCTGAGGGACTAGTTGAGGCGACGATTTGAGGCGACTAGCCAAGCTCTTTCCATCCCCCTAAAAGTTACTAATCAGAATTAATTTTAGGCTATTCAGGTCTTAAAAACCTCATTTAAGCTGATTTTCTCCAGTCCCCCCCACCCGCCAGGCCAAGGGTAACGGAACTCCCCTACCCCGGCTACTCCCCCGCCCCAGAATTGGCGAGGGAGCTACTCTGACCAGCCTACCCACCCTATTTAGAGAATAACTCTTGATTTTCATTAAAAAAGGTTGTTTATTTAAGTAAGTTCGCGGGGGCAGCGTCAAAACTCCTTTTTCGGCCCGGGCAGGTCAAGGGCCGGTTTTCACGCGGAGATTGTCATGGATTTTAGCAAGTTTGACCTTTTGGAAACCCGCCTGAGCTCGCTTTTGGAGCGCCTCAAGGCTCTGGAAAGCGACAACGCGGCCCTGAAAGGCCAATTGGGGGAAGCCCGCCAGGAGTTGGAGACAGCCCAGCGGCGGGTAACCGATCTGACCAAAGCCCGGGAAACCGTGGTGACCAGGATTGACGCCCTTTTGGAGCGAATGACTCAAGCGGGCCTCCCAGACTGATCAGTCTGAGCCCTGATTATATATAATGTTAAAGTCTTTTCCATGAGCGGGCCAGGCCCCCAATCTTCTCCCCCCGGCCCTCGGGGCGGAGCCAAAGATACTTCCCCACCTGAGTCTTCCCAGGTGGTGGACGTGGAGGTCTTGGAACGCCATTACCAGATTCGCTGCGACCGGCCTGAGTTAATCAGCTGGATCTCGCAGGTCGTCAACGATCAGGCCATGGCCATCCGCCAACGCTCGCCCAGCTCGGCTCTCAGCGACCTGGACGTCATGGTTCAGGTCGCTTTCCGGCTGGCCGTGAGCCTTTACCAGGGCCGCCGGGACCTGGAGGCCCTCAAGGAGAGCTGTCAAAAAGCTGAGGCCAGAGTTGAGAGCCTGGCCCAGGCCATTGAAAAGCTTTTGCCTCCTTTGTAGCTAATAAAACCCGAGGCGACGTCAGCGCGGGGAAACATATAAGCGTCTTTTGTGGGCGCTGGCCTTTTTTCCCCCGCCACTTCGCCTTATTATATATATATAGTTTTTGGAGCGGAAATGAATATAAACGCGCCTATTTTGGCTATTTCTATTGCTTTTATTTTAATTTTAGGCTTCTATTTGGGGTTTTGGTGGCGGAAAAAAGTTTTCGAGACGAAAATCAAAGATATAGAATCTTACGCTCAAAAAATCATCAATGAGGCCCAGCGGGATGTGGTTAATATTAAAAAAGAAGCCCACCTGCAAGGCCAAGATCTCGTTTTTGTGATGAAAAGCGAGTTTGAAAAGGAGATGAGCGAACGGCGCCTGGAGCAGAAGCGCCAAGAGGACCGCCTGATTCAAAAGGAAGAAAATTTTGAGCGCCGCTCCGAAACCCTGGCCCAAAGGGAAGCCACCGTGGCCAAGCAGGAATCGGACCTGGTCAAAAAAGACAAGGAAAACAACCAGAAATCCGAGGAGCTGACCCGCCTGATCCAGGATCAGACTCAGGCCCTGGAGAAAACAGCCCAGCTAACGGCCACTGAGGCCAAGGAACTATTGCTGCGCGACATGGAGGATGAGGCTCGCCACGAGGGAGCTCGCCTGATCCGCCGGGTCGAGGCTGAAACCCGAGAAATCGCCGACAAAAAGGCCAAGGAAATCCTGGCCCTGGCGGTGAAGCGCTACGCCGGGGATTACGTGGCTGAGCACACCATTTCCGTGGTGAACCTACCTAATGAGGACATGAAAGGCCGGATCATCGGTCGGGAGGGCCGCAACATCCGGGCCATTGAGGCCACCACTGGGGTGGATCTCATTATTGACGACACGCCCGAGGCGGTCATTCTCTCCTCATTTTCCCCTCTGCGCCGGGAGATCGCCCGCCAGGCCCTGGAGAGGCTCATCGTTGACGGTCGCATCCACCCGGCCCGCATTGAGGAGATCGTGGGCAAAGTCAATGAGGAGATGGAGCAGTCCCTAAAGGAGATCGGCAAAGAGGCCGCCTTTGACGTGGGGGTGCACGGCATCCACCACGAGTTGATCAAGCTCCTGGGGAAGCTCAAGTACCGCACCAGTTACGCCCAGAACGTCCTGCAGCACTCCATGGAGGTGGCCTTCCTGTGCGGGGTCATGGCCGCCGAGCTGGGTCAGAACGTCAAGCAGGCCAAGCGAGCGGGCCTGCTGCATGACATCGGCAAAGCCGTGGACCACGAGATCGAGGGCCCTCATGGCCTCATTGGGGCCGACCTGGCCAAACGCTACGGCGAGTCGCCGGCGGTGGTCCACGCCATCATGGCCCACCACGAGGACACCCCCCCTGAGTCCATTCTGGATGTCCTGGTCCAGGCGGCGGACACCCTCTCGGGAGCCCGGCCTGGGGCCAGGCGAGAAATGCTGGAAACCTACGTCAAGCGCCTGGAGGATCTGGAGCGCATCGCCAACTCCTTTGTGGGCATTTCCAAGACCTACGCCATCCAGGCCGGTCGGGAGGTGCGCATCATGGTCAACAGTGAGCAGGTTTCCGATGACCTGGCCCAGATCCTGGCCAATGACATCTGCCGTCAAGTGGAGAAGGAGATGTCCTATCCCGGCCAGATCAAGGTGACCGTAATTCGGGAAACCCGGGCAGTCGGTTTCGCCAAGTGATTTTTGGCCACGAGCCAACCGCGGTCCGCTAGGGCGCCCCTAGCGACCAACTAAACGACCAACTGGGCGCGGAGACGAAAATCAAAGTGAAAACAGCCCGCCTGTGTCAGAGGGTTAGAGAGCTTACCCATGAGAATTAAGTTCTGGGGAGTGCGCGGCTCCGTCCCTTGTCCCCCCACCAACGAGGAAATCCGGGCCAAGATCAAGATGGCCCTGACGAGGTGGACCGAGGAGTCGACCCAGAGCCTGGACGAGTTCCTGGACTCCCTGCCGGGCTGGATCTCTGGCCTGGTGGGCGGCAACACCATTTGCCTGGAGATCAGCGATAACGAAGAGCTCCTGGTTTTTGACGCTGGCACTGGCCTGATCAGACTCGGCAACTTCCTCATCCCAGCCCATCTGTCGGAGCTTTTTGAGCGTTTCTACTCCGCCGAGAAATTTCCCGCCCTGTGCTCGCCTCCCCAGGACGGCTCCCTCAGAAAAATCAAAATTTTCATGACCCACACCCACTGGGACCACATCCAGGGCTTTCCCTTTTTCCGGCCCGCCTATGTGCCTTACTACCACCTGGAGATCTACGGGGCTGACCGGGTCGCCCTCAAAACCGCCTTTGAGACCCAGATGCTGGCCCCGAGCCTCTTCCCAGTGCCACTGAGTTTTTTAAAGGCCAAAACCAGGTTTCACAACTTTCCCCTCAAGGGCCTCAAGACTGGCCAGTTCCGCCTGGATTGCCTGGCCCTGCCTCACCCCGGGGGTTCCCTAGCCTACCGGATTCAGAGCCACGGCAAAACCGTGGTCTTCGCCACTGATTACGAGGTCCAGAAATTGAGCCAGGTCGGGGAGCCTGGCCCGTCTCACGCGGAGGTTTCCAAGTTCATCCGCGGGGCCGATGTCCTGATCAGCGACACCCAGTACACCTACCTGGACCACGCCTCCAAGGTCGGCTGGGGCCACTCCAACGCCTTGAGCGTGGTCGAGCTGGCCGCCCAGGCCGGAGTCCGGGCCCTGTACCTTTTCCACCATGACCCCACTTATAACGATGAAAAGCTCCTGGATATCCTGGAAAAAACCCGGGCTTACGCCAAGCTGCTCCCGAACGGGGCGGACCTAGCCGTGAGTCTGGCCCTGGAAGGCCTGACCATTGACCTGTGAGCCTAATCCCTCACTTCCCTCGTCTTTCTCCTTGATCGGCGTCTTATAACTGTAAAAGATCCTTTATTATTAATAATTAGGCAATTTTCCCAGAAACGCGGGTTATTGCCTTGACGGCCCCAATGTGGTATGAATCCATCTCAACCCGTAATGGGCCACTTGACCACCTCCCCTAAGGCCAAACAGCGCATGCCTAAAAACCTCCTGATCGTCGAGTCCCCGGCCAAAGCCAAAACCATCGCCAAATATTTAGGCGACCAATTCCAGGTCATCGCCTCGGTGGGGCACGTTTTTGACCTGCCCCCAAACCGCCTGGGCGTGGACGTGGAAAATGATTTCGCGCCTGAGTACGAGGCCATCAGTGGCAAGGAAAAGGTCATCAGCGCCCTCAAAAGGGCGGCCAAGAACATCAAGACCATCTACCTGGCCCCGGACCCGGACCGGGAGGGCGAGGCCATCGCCTGGCACATCGCCAATCTTCTGGACAAAGATCGCCAGGATCACGAATTTAAACGGGTTCTCTTTCACGAGCTCACGCGGCAGGCCATCATGACCGCCCTGGCCGAGCCGGTGCCCCTGTCGCAGCCCCGGTTCGAGTCCCAACAGACCCGCCGGATCCTCGACCGTCTCATGGGTTACCTGATTTCGCCCCTTTTGTGGGGAAAACTCAAGAGATCGCTCTCGGCCGGACGGGTGCAGTCCGTGGCCCTGCGGTTGGTGGTGGAAAGGGAACGGGCCATCTTCGCCTTCGAGCCCCGGGAGTACTGGACCCTCGCCGCTATTTTCGACCAGGAGGGAGCCCAGTTCGAGGCCCAGCTGGCCAAAAAACTAGGCGAGAAGATCGAGCTGGAAAACGAGGCCCAAACCAACGCGGTCATTGAGGCGATCCAGGGCCGGGAATTTCTGATCCAGAGCCTGGTGGCCAAAGAGCGAAAAAGGACGCCCCCGCCGCCCTTCACCACCAGCTCGCTCCAGCAGAACGCCTACAACCGCCTCCGGCTGTCCTCCTCCAAAACCATGCGTCTGGCCCAGAACCTCTATGAGGGCATGGAGCTACCGGAGGGGCTGGTGGGTCTAATCACCTACATGCGCACCGACTCGGTGCGCCTGTCGGACCAGGCCACCAGCGAGGCCCGGCAATTCGTGGCCAGCCACTATGGGGAAGACCATATCCCCAAAGAGGTCAACCGCTTCCGCAACAAAAAGGGAGCCCAGGACGCCCACGAGGCCATCCGCCCCACCTCGGTCCAGAACACCCCGGACAAGCTTAAAAACCACCTGGACAGCGCCCACTGGTCGCTCTACAACCTGATTTGGCGACGTTTTGTGGCCTCGCAGATGAGCCCGGCCCTCATGGAGCAAACCACGGTCGATCTGACGGTTGGGGACTACGTTTTCCGAGCCACCGGGACCGCCATTAAGTTCAAGGGCTTTTTAAGCGTCTATGACCCCGGGGCCGAGGAAGACAAAGACCTCCTCCCTCCTTTAAAGGAAGGCCAAACCCTGACCCCGGAAAAGCTTTCGCCCAAACAGCACTTCACCCAGCCCCCACCTCGCTTTAACGAGGGGACCCTCGTTAAAGAGCTGGAGGAAAAGGGTATCGGGCGCCCGTCAACCTACGCCACCATCATCTCGGTCTTGAAGGACAAGGAGTATGTCTCCGCCCAAAAGGGGGTTTTGGAGCCCACGGAGATGGGGTTCGCCGTCAACGATCTGCTCGTGACCAATTTTCCCAAGCTCATGGACGTGGATTTCACGGCCGGGCTGGAGGAAAACCTGGACCAGATCGAGGAGGGTCAGGCCGAGCGCCTGGAGATCCTCCGCAAGCTCTACCTGCCTCTGGCCGAAAACCTGGAGACGGCCCGCCAGAACATGCTCAACTTTCGCCTCGACGGCCAGAAAGTCGAGCTGGCCTGCCCGGCCTGTGGCCAGACCGACCAGATGACCATCCGTTACGGGCGCAATGGCTTTTACCTGGCCTGCGCCGCCTGCGGACTAACCCGCGATTACGTCCGCGACTCTCATGGCCAACCTCAGCCGGTTGAGCCGCCTTCCCTGGCCGAGGAAACACTCTGTGAAAAATGTGGCCAGCCCATGATTACCAAGAAAAGCCGCTACGGCTCTTTCCTGGCCTGCTCGGGCTATCCGAAATGCCGAAACACCAAACCCCTGGTCATCAACAAGGACGGCCTGGCCGAGGTTCCCAACGACCCGCCCCCTCCCTGGCCCCAGGAGATTTCCGAGACCTGCGAGAAATGCGGAGGGCGCCTGATCCCCAAGAAGACCCGCCGGGGGGGCTGGTTTATCGCTTGCGACAATTACCCCAAATGCTCCAACGCCAAGTCCTACCCTACCGGCTTCAAATGCCCCAAGCCAGGCTGCGGGGGCGACATTGTCGAGAAACGCTCCAAAAGAGGAGCCTTTCTGGCCTGCTCCAACTACCCAAGCTGCCGGGTGGTCATCAAGGGTCGGCCAATTCGCCAGAAATGCCCTGACTGCGGGCTGGACTACATGGTGGTGAGCGAGCAGGACGAGTCCAAAATCTTCTGCCCGAACCTGGAGTGTCCCTCTAACCCCAAAAAAACCGCCCCCGAGGACAAACCCAAGGCCAGTCGGGCCAAAAAAGAGGCCCCGCGAGCCAAGGAGGCCAAGGAGCCGAAAACCCCCAAGACCGCTGGAACTCGAGCCACTGGCCCTAAAAAAGCCGCTTCCCCCAGCGAGGCCAAAAAGGCCGAGAAAGTCGCCAAGCCCGAGCCAGCGGCTGATCAACCCGCGCCCCTTGAGGTTGGGAGTCATCCCGAGCCAGCGGCGAGCCAGGAAAACCTGTAAATTCGCCTCCAGCTCCCCAGAAAATAACAGCCCGGCTAGGATCGCTGACCCGAACCGGGCTATTTTTTTGGCCTGATTTTTTTTCAGATTTTTTACACAGACTTATTTTTTTGCCTGACTTTTTTTGACTAACCAAGAAAAAAACGCCCAAGATTTTTTTCAAGCGCGGAAATGGAGCCAGTCTGGCAAGAGCCCTGGCCTACCTCAGACTGTCCTGGAAACGCTTACCTAAGACATGTTCTGGCTGGTAGGAAAAAAATATTCATATGAAAAAAATTATTCAATGGGTATTTTTTCGAAACAGAACCGGGCGCCAGATTCGAGGGCAAAGGAGAGAGACAACTTTATTTAGCCTCAAAGGCCCATAAATATGGGAACTTGGTTCACCGAAAAAATCTATAATGAACCCAGTCGGCCTCAGTCAAGGCTTAGCGAGTTTCCTGACCAGAGCTAGAAAAATTTCCCCAAACGGGCGCCGGCTTATCTGATTACTTAAAACTTTCCTCGCCAAAGCCACGGCTTGACTTACTAAAAAACCTGACAACCAAAGCCAGTCGCTGAAGTCGCCTTGACCAACCTCTGATTAATAATTTGCCCTCTGTTTTTTTCATTTTCTTTTTATTTAGGTCAATTCGACCTGTGGGCAAGGCGGCCCGCCAAGATCGGCTTCAAAACAGAGCCAATAAAAATAGGCCGTCGCGATAAGATGATCTGGTTAAATACGAGCCTGCCCAATCGTCGCCCGCGCCCAAAGGCTCCGCCAACGCTCAGGCTCAACTGACCATCCGAGCCCACCCCGCGAGATTCCGCACCGGTGATTTTTGAGCCAACAAAATCCACCCCGTTCGCCGCCCCACCTCCGCCGAGGGATGCCCTCCCTCACGAAATTACTAATGAAGAGAAGATTTTTAATCGTAAATTAACTATAATTTTTATTTTTTTAATTTATGTTGTTTCAGTTCAATATATCAAATTTTTTTATAGCTACATATATTTTACCTTTGCTGGTAAACAAAACTAACTGCTTGAAATCACGGCTTAAATTGCCACCAAAACGCCTTGGTCTCTGGGATGGCCTTTTCCTAAAACAACTTCTAACTATTTAAAATCACAGCGTAAATTTCCGCAAAAATGTCTTGCCCCTTGGGACAGCCTTTCCGTAAAACAACGAGACCTGAAATTACCCTCAGCTCCCGGATATCCCCAAGTTTCAGCCAATGGGGGTTAAAGCCACGCCTCATGAACATTTATCGGTATAAATAGAGCTTTTAAACCCAGAATTCCGCCTTGAACACTTTTCCCCCCAGGAAACAGGCTCAGCCAAAACCCCCGCCTCAGTTGGTTTTTTCCCACTAGACAGTAGTCTTTCCCTGGTCATGGTCGTCCTTGATAGTTGATAAAACAACCAAAAACGGCTATAACAAGCCTGAGCCTTTTCCCATTTCATTTACCATGACCCTGGGAACTTGGGGACGCCAGACCATCACGAACCTTAAGCCTCATCACCCCTTATATGGCTCTTTACGGTCCCTAAAAGCCCAATTAACATTTTGACAGCTGTGTTTATGTGTTTTTAGGGCTTTGTGTCTTTTTTTATGGCCTAATTCTGAATAACATTAACTCGCGAGGCGACCATGGGCAATTGTGTTTTCTGCGATATCGTTGGGGGACGCATCCCCTCCATCCGGGTCCACGAGGATGAGGACTTCATCGCCCTGATGGACATCAACCCTTTGACCCCCGGCCACCTCCTCCTCATTCCTCGCCAACATTTCACTTCCACCCTGGACATGCCCGAGCCACTCCTGGCCAAGGCCCTGCCTCTGGCCAAACGCTTGGCCGAGGCGGCGATCCTGGGGGTGGGCGCCTCGGCGTTCAATATCATCATTAACAATGGAGTCGAATCCGGCCAGGCCGTGCCTCACTGGCACCTTCACATCGTGCCCAGGAAAAGCCACCAGGAGCTGCCTTTAAAAGTTGGGGCCCCGGCGGATCTGACGAAACTGCCTTTTACGGCCGCGGCCATTCGGGAAAATCTCTAGCCGAGGCTCTGACTTTTCAGGCTCGGCCATATATGTTGGGTATAAAAATAGACATACCCACAAGATGCGCTTGATTGGAGGATAGTATTTAACTTTTTACCTCCAATAGCCGATAAGAACATTGGGTCCCTCCCAACCCTGGTTTTTTGGGGTTATTCGGGACAGAGACTTCCAGGTTTTCCAAAGGCTGTGGGAGAACGAGAATGGTTTTCGTTGGCTTTATCTTAGTTATCGGTTGCGTCCTAGCCGGATACATGATGCATCACGGGGTCATCGCCCTTTTGTGGCAGCCCAACGAGGTGGTCATTATCTGCGGGGCCGCCCTGGGCTCCTTTTTGATGGCCAATCCTCCATCGTTGGTTAAGGAAACCCTCAAATCCATTCCCAAGATCTTCCTTGGCAAGGAGCTCAAGCAGGACGCCTACGTGGACGTGCTGTTGTTGCTTTATGAGTTTCTTTCCATAGCCCGTCGCGAGGGCATGCTGGCCCTGGAGGAGCACGCCAACCGGCCTGACTCCTCGCCCATTTTCGCCAAATATCCCTCCATCATCCATAACCACCACTTGAAAGATTTTCTGGCTGACAACCTCAAGGTTTTTGTCAGCGGCAATATTGAGCCCATGGAATTTGAGAATCTCATGGACATCGACACCGACGCCCATGAGCACCACGGCGTTCTGGTTCCGGCGGCCCTGACGACAGTCTCGGATTCCCTGCCGGGCCTGGGTATCGTGGCCGCCGTTCTGGGCATCGTCACCACCATGCGCCTGATGACCGAGCCACCGGAGGTGCTGGGAGCCAGCGTGGGGGCGGCCCTTTGCGGCACCTTCCTGGGCCTTCTTTTGAGCTACGGTTACATGGCTCCCATGGCCAAGGCTCTGGAAAATCAGGCCCACGACCAGGACAACATTCTGAAAGTCTCCAAATCCGTTCTGGTGGCCTTCGCCAAGGGCCTGCCACCGGTCATGGCCATTGAGTTCGCCCGGCGGGCCGTGCCCTCCAACTGCCGGCCCGGTTATGAGGAGATGGAAGAGCTTCTGAAGTCAGTTAAGAAGTGAGCGAGGCCAAGCTAAACGGAAAGGCCAGGCAATCCAGTGTCTGTCGATAAAAAGCGCCCCATAATCAAGAAGGTCATCAAAAAAGGTCACGGCGGGCACCATGGTGGCAGCTGGAAGGTGGCTTACGCCGACTATGTGACCGCCATGATGGCCTTCTTCCTGGTTATGTGGCTCTTGGCCATCTCCTCGGAGCAGGGCAAAAAGGCCCTGGAGGAATACTTTGAGAACGTGACTATAGCCGACAACACTTTCCGGGGAGGTCTCCCCAGCGCTTTTGACGCCAACACCCCTTCCCCGGGCATCCTCGCCGGCGGCTGCTATGATCTGAAAAACCTCGGACGCCAGCTGGAAGAGCGGGAAAAAGCTCTCAGTGAGCGGGAAAAAGCCCTGACCGACCGCGGCTCTGACCGGGGCGACGACCGCGAGGAGGCCGCCAGTGTCCAACCCACCGACCGCCCCCAACCGCCGGACGTAACCGAGCTGCCCCCTGGCGTCGAGGGCGGGGAGGGCTCTAAAGGCGTGGCCCCGGGGGAAGGCCTGACGCCACAACCCAGCGTCGGCCCAGGGATGGGAACGGCCGAAAGCAGCGCCCAGGCTCAACAGGCCAAGGCCGCCTTAGCCTCAGATTTGCTGAAAGCCGTCAATAACGCCCTGAACGGCCAGACAGACGGCCAGTTCTCGGTGGAGGTCGTGCCGGGAGGCCTCAGGATTCAACTCATGGACAAAGAGGGCCGGCCCATGTTTGTCAGCGGCCAGCCGCGCCTGACCCCCGAGGCCCTGGTCATTCTCAAGACCGTGGCTGACCGGCTTCAGACCATTCCCAACAAAATCGCCCTTGAGGGACACACTGACTCGGTGGCCACCATCAGTCAGGAGCTGACGAACTGGGAGCTCTCCACCGCCCGCGCCTCGGCCGCCCGCCGATTTCTTGGCCGTCAGGGCATCGCCGACGATCGCCTGACGATGGTGGCCGGCTATTCCTCAACTAAGCCTTTGCCGATGACTAACCCCACGGATCCAGTCAACCGGCGGATCGCCATCATGATCTGGGATCAGGACCCGCCTCCGCCCACCCGACCCAGCGGCCCCCCAGAATCTGGGCCCGAGACCAGCCCGGCCCCTCCGACCGGTCCCCAAACTCGTCCCCAAACCCGTCCCCAAACCCGCCCCCAGCCCAACCAGCCTGGCGGCAATGTCTCCAGCGAAACTCTGGAGAAAATGCTCCTGGAGCAGACCCTGCACCAGGCCGCCACCCCGGACGCCTCCACCGCCGGACCGGCCCCTCCGCCCTCGCCGCGCCAGGAAAACCGCTGAAGCGAGCGATTTGGCCGGCGTCTCTAATTTTGCCAAATCCAGTAATCGCCTAAGCTGAAAAATATGACATATTTATATATACTTTTGTATGTAAATCTAAAAAATGACTTTTAATTTTTTTTCAAAGATTTATTTTTAAAATGATGGCTTAACCAAATCCCTAGCTTCTAAAATCAGGTCTCAATTAAATTTATTTTTTCAAATATGTTTCCTAGTACCCTGTCGTCAAAGCTTTGACGCATATCAGAGGTTTATCTAATAAATAACCTTAAATAATCAATAGATTCGATCGCGCAAATTTTTATAATCAATTTCCGCCTGGGTAATAATTATTTTTTTTATATCTATTTGGGTCTGTTTCAAAAAAAATTTTTATTTTTGTCAAAATTGATTGTTTGAATCAGGTCAGAGAAAGGCTCAGGAGGCGCGGTAACGTCGTCGGTAAAAAAGAAGGCGGCTAGCTCCAAGAGTCAGCTTCCCCTTACTCGGCTCGTTTTAAACAGTCTCTCTCAGGAAGCTGTGGGGAGGCAAGACTTGAGCCCCGAGGACCTGGCCACTTGGCGGGAGCCGTTGACCGCCGATATCAAGGACGTTTGGGATCGTCACCCAAAGGGCCAGTTGGAATTTTTTTGTCTACCAAAGGATAAGGGTTTTTGTTGAAAGGAAAAAATATCAAAAATACGTTCTAAAATTTTTAATAAGTATTTTTTTATGCTAAATTTACTAATTAAGATTTAAATGATAACTTCAAAAAATATAAATTTTTAATATTATTAATGTGATTAAGTGAACAAATAAATTTTATTTTAGCTAATAAGTAAAAATAGACTATTAAGACTCTACTGATGTGGTTTAAAAAAAAATAACCACAACTCTATTAATTAAATTCAACCAAAAAGATTAAGTTTAGTAAAAAAATCTAGTTTAAACTCTCTTTAACCCTTTAAAATTTTAATTCTCGGTCGTCGTCCCCGGTCGCGGTGGTAGAGCCTCTTTTAAGCTTAATATTGTCAAGCCTCCTCCGAGGTGGCATAATGGACATAGCCTCTCTCCAGGTTAATTTTTTTCCTTTAACTTGGCGCGCCCAAAACGGCCCGCCCCTGATATCGACCCTAAATCGCTTGAGGGATGACAGGATTGGCTTAATGACCCTGAAAAAGTTACCTCTTGGCAATCAGTCTTTCGGGCGGATAATTGACCGAAATCTTTTGTACGCGGATAAGACCAGATATATTTACAATCTGGTGAAGAGCGAGGATAGGAACTATTTTCTGTCCCGGCCTCGTCGTTTCGGCAAAACTCTTTTGTTAAGCGCCTTGGAGGAGCTTTTTACTGGCCATCGCGAGCGTTTTAAAGGGCTTTGGATTGACGGGTCCGATTACGATTTTCCCAGGAT
>JAISMU010000080.1 GCA_031276635.1 Deltaproteobacteria bacterium
GCGGAAGTTCTTTCCCTCAAATAAAGATCGGCTTAACACTGGAGTCTAAGCCTATTCCCGGGAAACAACCTGTACGTAGCCGAAATCAAGGCGAAAAAAATTCGCTGTTTCCTGCCACGCCCCCAGACAATTTCCCCCCCAAACAAACCGATTTTTGCTATAATGGGCCCCTATCTCGCCTAAATCGTCGAGGCCCCCGGGCTGGCCTCTCTGGCTTTAGGCTTAAATTCAAGGATATCTGATCATGGGACGCTTGGGCGGCTGGGAAATTATCATCATTCTGATCCTCGTGGTCGTCATCTTTGGCGGTCGGCGCCTGCCCGAACTGGGTCGCTTCCTGGGCAAGGGTATTTCCAATTTCCGCTCCTCAATTAAAGAGGATTCCCAGAAGCCCGACAATCCTCCTCCGGCGGACAACCCGCCCCAGGAAAACAAGCCCGATGCCAAAGAGTAAAAACTCCTAGGAGCCCTGAGCCTCTTTTTTCCAAGACCTGACTCCTTTGACCGCGAATTTGACTAGGGATAGCGCGCTTATTAAAAAGATAAACTAGCTCTATTAGCTAAAAATATAGATAAAACTTAAAAAAACTAGGAGCTGGCGGTCAGTTAGTCTCAAGGCTCAACCAGAGGCCTTAACTAGATTTATAACCCTGGAAACGCCCAGGTAATTTTGACTATTTAATCCTAGTTAAATATTAATAATTAAATATTTTATAATTTTTGTAGTTATAATGCTAACACTATTAGTGAAGAATAATTTTTTGAGCCCAAAAAACTATATCTTAAAAATTACTTATTATTAAATATTTTATTAAATTTTATAACAAAATTGGATTATAATAACAATTAAAATTATATTTAAAACATTAATTTAATTATACTTCCATCTCTAAGCGGTAAACGTTCAGGAGATTGAACCTGACCCCCATAGTCTAATATTTTTAAAATTAAGACTTGATTTGTAATAATTAATTATTATTTCTATGATTTATATCTAGGATGAGCGGTATATCCGGTAACTTAAGAAAATTATCAAGCGCCAAACCCCAGAGGGCCACAAGCCAAGTCAGCCAAGATATTTTCAGGGCCCCCTCTCCCCGCCTCCCTCTAAAACCATTTTTTGCTATAATGAACTCCTGCCTGACCATTTTTTTTCTCTCAAGCCCTGGGGCTTGAAGTGTCAAGGTTTTTATCGCTTTGTGAAAGGAATTGGACGCTATGGGACGCCTGGGAACCTGGGAAATTGTCATTATTCTGATTCTGGTGGCCGTGATTTTTGGCGGTCGCCGCCTCCCAGACCTGGGTCGCTACCTGGGCAAGGGTCTGGCCAATTTCCGCTCCTCCGTCAAAGATGACCCCAACAAGACCCCCAACTCCCCCCCGCCTGAGGACAAAAAGCCCGAATCCGAGTAAAGGGTAACCTTCTTTTTAAGCCCTCAGCCCGCTCAACCTGGCCTCTGGGGGAACAGGTTCGCGGCTTGGGCTCAGTTTTTCGGGAGGATGTGACTTTCTTTATGCCAACTTTGATGATCCAGGGCGCCACCTCGGACGCCGGCAAAAGCTCCCTGGTCACCGGCCTGTGCCGCTGGCTTAAGCGGCAAGGCCATCAAGTCGCCCCCTTCAAACCCCAGAACATGGCCTTGAACAGCGCCGTGACCGCGGATGGGGGCGAGATCGGTCGGGCTCAGGCGGTCCAGGCCCAGGCGGCCGGGCTGGAGCCGGTAACCGACATGAACCCGGTCCTCTTGAAACCCAACTCAGAAACCGGGGCCCAGGTCATCATCCAGGGCCGGGCCATCACTGAGATGGAGGCCCTAGCTTATCACGCCTACAAACCCCTGGCCCAAAAAGCCGTGCTGGAATCGTATCGCCGCTTGGCCAGCCAGAGCCAGTACATCATTGTTGAGGGAGCCGGCTCTCCAGCGGAGATCAACCTCCGAGAAGGGGACATCGCCAACATGGGGTTCGCTGAGGCGGTGGACTGCCCGGTGATCCTGGTGGCGGACATTGAAAGGGGCGGGGTCTTCGCCCATCTGGCCGGCACCCTGATGGTTCTGGCCCCCAGCGAACAGAACCGAATCAAGGGCTTTGTCATCAACCGTTTTCGGGGCAACCTGGAGATCCTGAAACCCGGCCTGGAGTGGTTGGAGGATTTCACGGACCGCCCGGTCTTCGGGGTTCTGCCTTACCTCCTGGGCTTTCACCTGGAGGCCGAGGACGCTGTGGACAGTCGCCAGGCCGCCAAGGTCGAGCCCTTCCGGGTGGTGATCCCCATCACGCCCCGGGTCTCCAACCACACCGATTTCGACCCCCTGCGACTCCACCCCCAGGTGGAGGTGACCTTCGCCCGGCCAGGCCAGACCCCGCCCCCGGCGGACCTCTATATCCTGGCCGGCTCCAAAAGCGTCCGCTCGGACCTGGCCTTTCTCCTCAACAATGGCTGGGAACGGATTCTCAAGCGCCATCTACGTTATGGCGGCAAGGTCCTGGGGCTCTGCGGCGGCTATCAGATGCTGGGCCGGGTGGTCCACGACCCTTTGGGCCTGGAGTCCAACCCCGGCTCCAGCCCTGCCCTGGGTTTGTTGGATCTGGAGACCACTCTAGAACTGGAAAAACGCCTGGTTAACGCCGAGGCCAAACTCCACCTGGACAACGAACCCCTGGTGAAAGGTTATGAGATTCACGCCGGGGTCACGCGGGGACCGGCTCTGGCTCGGCCCCTTTTAACGTTTGTCGGCGGGGGGCCAGACGGGGCCATCAGCGAGGACAACCAGGTGGCCGGAACCTATTTGCACGGGATCTTTGAGAGCCCTCTGGGAGCCCAAGCCCTGTTGCGCTGGGCCGGCCTGATCGAGCCTCAGCCCCTGGATTACTGGGCCTTAAGGGAAGCCGGCATCAACCTCATGGCCGACACCATGGAAAAACACCTGGACATGGCGGCGATTTTCCGGATTTTAAACGACCAAAATGCCTGACTCATCGTTGGCCCAAAACCTCGCCGCTCTGCGAAAAACCCAGTCAAAATACCATCATTTCCTCACCGCCCACCCAGAACCCGAGGCCACCCCTCTGGCGGTAAGCGTCCTCGCGGCTGACGATGGTGAAAAAATCCTGGTCATTGACGGTCAGTCCCAGGATTCCCGCCGGGCCCCAGGCCGGGCGGTCCAAGTCTGGCTAGACGCGGAGTTGAGCCGGGCCAATGGCCCGGCCCCAGGGAGCTCGGTCTGGCTTTTCGGACTCGGCAGCCCCCTGACCCTGGCCGAGCTCTTGAAACGAATACCCCGGGTCACAGTTCTGGAGCCCCGGCCTCAGGTAACCTGGAAAGCCTTGGAAATCCTGGATCTGCGGACGGCCCTGGAGGAGGGTCGGCTAACTTTCCAGACCCTGGCCTCTTTGCGCGGGGCCGTCCCGCCCCCGCGCCCCCTCCTCCTGGCCCATCCCCCCTCCAGCCGGGCCAGACGGGCCGATTATCTCCGCCTCCAAAACTTCCTGCGGGGCCAGGACCAGAAAACCCTGCCCGGCAGCCGGGATCCCAGGATTTATATCATCAGTCCTCTCGCCGGCGGCTCAGAGCCCATGGGGGGTTATCTGCTCCGAGCCGGCCAGGAGCTAGGCCTCCCGATCGCGATGATAGGTTGGGGCGAAAAAACCCGGAGCCTAGCCCAAAGCGCCCAGGCTGGCTCCGACCAGGCGGCCAGGTCCCTTTGGACCCAGGCCGCCCAAAGAGTCAGATTAGCCCTCGACGAATTTAAGCCAGACCTGATCGTGGCCCTGGCCCAGGCGCCTCTGACCGCCGAAACTCTCGCCTTTTTGAAAAAGGAATCGGACGGGCTGTGGGCCTTCTGGTTTGTGGAGGATTTCCGGGTTTTTCGGTATGTCGAGGAGGTGGCCCCCTGTTATGACCTGTTCTTTCACCTCCAGGGCGACCTTTTAGAGGCCAGTCTGGCCAGATGGGGCCTCAACCGGGCCTGGTGCCTGCCCCCGGCGGCTGACCCGGTTTTTTTTCAGCCCCGGGCCCAGGTTCCGGCCCAGTATCAGGCCGCGGTGTCCCTCATGGGGGCTGGCTACCCCAACCGGCGCCAGATCCTGACAAGTCTTTATAATGATTACTGGCTCAAATCAGGCCACCCGGCGGAAACCCTCAAAATTTTTGGCTCCGGCTGGGAAGGGCTTGAGCCGCCTCTGGCCGAGCGACTCTTTGAGGGCGGTCGCCGGGTCAGTCCCCAGGAGTGCGCCTGGATCTACGCCGGGAGCCAGGTCAACCTCAATATCCACTCTTCCCTCACGCCCGGCCTCAATCCCCAGTCCGCCTTCGTTAATCCCCGAACCTTTGAATTAGCCGCCTGCGGGGCCTTGCAACTGGTGGACCGCCGGCCCCTTTTGGCCGGACTTTTCTCGGAAGAGGAAGTGGCCGTCTTTGACCACCCCAGCCAACTGCCGGAAAAAATTGAATATTATCTGGCGCGCCCAAAGTTACGCCAGACCATGGGCGAGGCGGCCCGGGCCCGGGTTCTGGCCGATCACCAATACACTCACCGGCTGGAATTCATGATTAAGCGGGCCCAGAGCCCCTTTTTGGAGGAGATAACAGGTTAAGGCGAGAAAAAAAAATGTCCCCCTCGTAACTATTGAGACTATTGAGCCACGATCGGGGTGGAATCAAAAAAATTTTTTGACCTTATTTTGCCAATAAAATCAAGAAGTTATGACAGCCTGGACTTTTTATTGAGCCAAATCCCAAAAAAAATTTAATTTTCTCTTGACAGCGAAATCTAAACATAGTATAACTCTTTTCTTGCCTGAGCGCGGTTTTCTTTAAACCGGTTTAACGCGACAACATGGTGCGGGGTGGAGCAGTCAGGTAGCTCGTCGGGCTCATAACCCGAAGGTCTTTGGTTCGAATCCAAACCCCGCTACCAGTTAAATCCAAATAAAATCAAACACTTACCTTCAAAAAACTATCTAAGCCTTCTTAAATTTCTAAGGATCATCTAAAAATCAACGTTGTGACCTCACCCAAACCTAGGCGCAGAATGGCGCGCGCCCGAGGCGCGTAGGGGGACCAAGAAGAATTTTGGGTTGAAGCTTACTGGTGGGTCTTGGCCTATTCTCTCAGAGCCTTCTCAGCTGAGTTCGCCAATCTCAAAGCCTCCCTCAGCTCCAGAACGTGAGCAGCTAGGTCCTTGTTGGTCTGCCCCTGGAGTCTGGGACCTCCTGGAAATATCGAAGAAATCAAGGAGGGAGTTCCTTTAATAGCAGGCCTAAATCTAAAATCCGCTCTGTTTATTGTTGCTGATAGTGGTGGTATCAATAGTTATCATAGGAAATTAATAAAATAAGATCTAGCATTGTCTTTTTTTATACATCACTATGAACTGGCGTGGTCGCCCTCTGATAAGCCACGAAGTCTGTTGTAAATTTAAATAAAAATGTAAATTTGTATTATTATAGCACTATAAAAAACCTATTAACTGTTTTAACAAAAATTAAATTAATATTAAACAACTCTTTAGTTAATATTTTTCAATGTTCCTAAAGATTATTCCTGATAGAAACTCTCCGGTCTGGGCGGTTTCAATATAATAGAGCTTTCGTCAACAATTTGAAAATTTTGAGGGCAATATTCGTAATCTAAAATGCCATGACAAGTATCTGGATCGCCTTCATCTAATTTCAGCCAGATTGTATCTCTACTCCAAACGACTCGACCATTTTTGTAAATTCCCTTGATCCCCCTTGGATCACAATTCGCGTAATTACCCCGACAGGGGTCTGGATCGCCTTGATCCACATTAACCCAGGACCGCGGCAGAGGCTGACCGGCTAAAATAAACTTAAAATATCTTATTCTATATTTATAACCAAAATTTTTTAAAAAATAAATAAAACTTTTACGAAAAGACGACTCATCATGATCATATTTTCTGTATTCTTTTGCCTTTTTTGCTAAATATTTAATAAAAGTTATTTGTTCTTTTGTAAAAGGTTCTTTATTAGTTAATTGGTTTCTAATTTTAAAATATAATTGCGACATTTCCATGTCCAGATCGGCTAACTCCACATCGCTACAAACAATTTTTTCCACGTCAGTACTGGCTGCGGCGCAGTCAAATGAGGGTTTAGGAGTTTTGCTGACATTATCAGCCCATAATGAATCTGTTAAAAAACAAACAACAAAACTTAATAAGAGAATAAGCAATGACAACTTAAAAAAATTCATAAATTAAACCTACTTCATCTAAAACAGAATTAAAATTTCCTTCTCTAAAAAAAAGTCACCACTCCTGAAAGCGGAAAGAACAAAATTATCGCGACAAACTCCAAGCCGGTCCGCTGGCTCAAGTCTCCTGGCCATGGAGGAGTTATCTATCAACATTAATCCCCTAGCAAAAAGTCATACTTTACCAATTTCTTTATATCTACAAAAATACCCTTTAATGTCTATTAAGTCTTATTTAGAGCCATATTACCTTTTATTAATTTATGGTTTTATAATAATAAATTTAGACGGAAGCCTATCTAGCCTTAGTAACATATTGAAAACACCAGTTTTATTCATGACATAATCTTAATAATAAGATTTTTTTCGAAGACTTTTTTTGTTAAACATCTATATCTATAATATACCAAAGACTAAGGTAAATAATGATTATTAAAAACTTGGCTATTTATTTCAGGATCTATTTTCCTCAAGCGTTTTGAATAACGAACAGGTTAACCGTCGCTTTCTCGCCTTTGGGAAACGCGGCCATAGATATAATAAAACTTCCCAGATGTGTTGAAATTTCAATAAGCCATTTCGATCTTCCCAAAAAGGTTTTATAATTCTAATAGACTCTTTTACTACTACTTTAAGCCTTTGTCAATGGTTTTTCACCAAGGGCCAAAAAAACTATTTTTTTTGTGATTTCAATCTGTTAATTTTTTTGTAATTCCATTTTCTCATTCATCGTTCGTCGTGAGATATGTCGCTGGGAATTTGCGGCCATGAGCCACCAAAATCCTCGCTGACCAAGATGATACTGGCCCGGAAGTCCCAGACCTGAGAATTCTCGACCCCACCCCTACCTAACAGCCGGGCGTACTCCTCAACCAGGCTTTTGCCCTCAAATCCGCCTTAAGTTCGCTAATCGCCAATGAGCGGGCTGGCCTCAAGCCTGGCCTCCCCTTTGGAACGCTCAATGGGAGAAGGTCTTATTCATCAGCGGCCACATTGGGCCGGAGTCTGAACCAGGCGGACTGTTCAAAAAAAATTACCTAACCATAACACATATTAACATGGTAAATTTTTTTCTTTACTTAATCTTCCTTTTATGTGACAATAAAAAAGAAAACATTAGTTAGCCTGGAAACTTTCGAAGACGATAGTATTTCCCCCGACTAAGCCATCGTTCGGAATCAGAGAATTATTGACAGAAATTTTCCTGACAAAACAGAGCCTGGCGACAAAAATAACTGTCCTTGAAATAAAACATTAGCGCCAAATTTATTTTTGACCATCTTAAATAATATATTATTATTGCTAAGTGGGTACGAAAATGGTATCTCAAGTCTATACTCAAAGCCAGTCTTTTAGGAGAATTAGAGACGATAATCTATTCTACTCCGATAAAACTAGTTACATATATCAGCTTATTAATGATTACAGGACTAAAATTCTGTGTCGCCCCTTTGGATTCGGCAAAACCCTGCTGATAGACACCCTGGAAGAACTTTTTTCTGGCCGCCGAGAGTTGTTCACCGGCTTGTGGATCGACTCCTCGGATCACCAATTTGTCAAACACCCGGTCATTCGTCTCAATCTCCAACATGTTGGCCCCCTAACCCCGGCGACCTTACGGGAACGAATTATCAACGACCTAGAAAAAATAGCCCAAGCCGAGGCCCTGCCCATTAACCAGCTGAACCCACGCCTGCCCTTTGAGGACCTGATTATCAAGCTTTATCAGAAATACAATCCCCGGGCCTCGGAGCCAGCCATTGAGGAGCTAGGCCCGGCCCTGGGCCAGGTCAAGGTGGTGGTCCTCATTGATGACTACGATGACCCGATTGTCAGTAACCTGGATAATGAACCCCTGGCCTTGGAATTCCAGAAGACCCTTTATAGTTTTTATCGCTCTTTCCAGAATCTAGAAAAGTACTGCCGCCTGATTCTTCTGACGGGCCAGACTAAATTGGGCCTGGGCGAACCCGGCCCTTTCAGCCCCCAAGTCGTGGACATCTCCTATCTGCCTGAGTACGCCGGTGTTTGCGGCTTTATCCAAGCCGACTTGGACCGGCTCATCAATGAGCGTTTTGAGCCAGAAACCCCTTACCTCGTCATGAAAAACCAAGCTCAACCAACCCAGACAGCCGACGATCTCCGGCGATTAATCTCGATCTGGTACGATGGCTATATTTTTGACGGCTCAACCCTTTTTGACGAAAAAAATCAAAAAACTTTAATCAAAATTTTTAACCCCTACTCTATTCTAAATTTCTTTGCCAATAAAACATTTGATAACTACTGGATTAAAGCTCAGAAGAATAACTTTTTAGCTAATATAGTAGCTAAAATGCCAGAAAGATTTCTGGGGAACTCATTTTCCGACTACTCAAAGCTGGCCTTGACCAGCGTGGACAAACACCCCACCGGCCTGTTGCTGTTTCAGGCTGGCTATCTGACCTTGAAGGAAATCACCGCCTCCCACGGCCTGCTACATTACTCAATGAAAGTCCCCAATCTGGAGGTCAGCCTGGGCTTCCGATCCGCCCTGTTGGAGGTGTTATTCAACCTGACCTCGGTCGAGGAAATCCGCATCACTCAAAATAATGTCCAAAAATCCCTCGCCGCCCATAACCAGGTCGCGGTGGAGGAAATCTTCGCTTTGGCCGTGGCCCGGCTGACCTTCCACCCGTATCGGCAAGACAACTTCTTTTATCGGACAGTTTTTCAGCTGTTCATCTACTGCCTCGGCTTTGACTCCGACCCCGAGGATCCCCTGACAATTAACCGCCTGCAACTGGTAGTTGAGTCTTTCGCCGCTCAAAAAGCCAGCCAGTCGGTCCTCCCCAAATCGAGCCCCCAACCTGAGCCCTGATTACTCCACCTGAAAATCCTCCGACCCTCTCCCCAGGCCAGACCTCTACCCGGCCCTGAGGTAAAGCTATTATTTGGGAGAGGAATGAAGCCAAGACCGCCCGCTCGGCCAGAAACCAGACAAATCCAAACCCCCAGCTAGGGAGTTGGAGCGGGCGTGGGCCAGCCTTGGGGGTTGACCTGGGCTAAAAAAATATTTTTGCTTGAAAAAAAATAAAAAATGTTATTTTACCTTATTTAGCTATAAAAATTTTAATACAGATAAAATTTTAGATCTATCTATAAAAATTTTTTAACAAAATATAATCAAGCCCAAAGAACTCAAATTGTCAAAAAAATTTTAATTACCTTTACACCGCCGTTTTTTTTTGCTACTGTGGCCAATGTAGAGAGCTGATAACCTGGTTAGACGGCTCTCGAAAAGGTCTTCCTCAATTTTGGGCTCTATTTAAAAATTTTACGAATGTGGTAGCTGTTGATACATTGTTGCTTATCTAAGCCTTTTTTTCCTATATTTTGGTTTAATTATATAATTTATTGATATATAGTTTTTCTGTTTTTTTACTGTTTCAACTTTATGTCCATGACCGGTCTGAACATAGTCTAGCTCTCGGGCGAGCCGGACTGATTAAGTTGAGGACCAGTCCCCAACAAGAGAGCTATCCTGGAGCTCACTGGTCTTGACCTTGAAGGCTTTTTCTGAACTTTAGGCTTTGAGGAAAATGTTTGACTGAACCCGTCACCCTCTGGCGAATTTCGTTTTTCTGGAGTTGGTCAAGGCGAGGTTAAAGTCAAAATTTGAATATTTTTAATAATTTACATAATATTCAACCATTATTTATGGTTGGATTAATTTTAACCATATTTGTGGTTTATTTTTTTATCAAAATTCTGCATTGGATTATTTTTTTTAATAATCCATGGCGTCGGGGTATTTTTGTATTTAAAATCATATATTAAAAATTGTAATATTTAATTTCTGCCTTTTGATTTTCTTATAGTTCTGTTTTCAGGCTAACGGGAGGAAGCTGATAATCCTTATTTTTAGCCATGATCAGGCGGACAAGCCGGAAAGTTTAAGTCGCCTGGTCAGAAAAAAATAGCCTTTCGCTCTCAAATTGACCATTTTTTAAATATTCAGTTTGAAATTATTTTGAACTGTTTAGCGGATTTTTTTACCATAAAAACTATAATTATATATTATTATTTTAGTAAAGCAACTAAAATTGTTATTTTCTGGACAAAATACTAAAAAGTTTTTGCTTTAATTGACCTCACTCAGCCATTGGGATGTATTTATTCGGCGACAGCCGGGCCAGCCGGAGAAAGGATCATTAGAAATTCTTATAGCTATAGTTATTGATTATTATTTTCAAAAGTCCCGCTCCAGGCCTTTTCCGCCCAAAGTGGGCTCCACCGGCCACCTCAGGAACCTCCCAGGTGGCCACGCTCTCTCAGCCTCAATCAAGGCCGGCCCCAGGCCGGCGGAAAGAGATAGCCATGACCCAAGAGTTTAACCCTCAAGTCCTTGATGACATCATCAGCGCCCACCAGTGCAACCCCAGCGCGGTCATCGCCATCCTGCAGGACATCCAAGAGCGCTACCACTACATTCCCCGGGAAATTTTCCAACCTCTCTCGCGGCGGGTTGGCCTCAGCGAGGCCCGGATCTACGCGGTGGTGACCTTCTACGAGAACTTCTCCCTAGAGCCCAAGGGTCGGTTCATCGTCAAGGTCTGCGATGGCACGGCCTGCCACGTCCGCAAGTCCACCCCCATTCTGGAAAGGCTGCGCAAGGAGTTGGCCCTGTCCCCCGAAAAGGTCACCACCGATGACCAGGGCTTCACGGTGGAAACCGTCTCTTGCCTGGGCGCCTGCGGCCTGGCCCCGGTTCTGACCGTCAATGACAAAGTTTACCCGGCCATGACTCCGGACAAGGTCTCGGAACTGGTCGAATCGCTCAAAAAGGAGCTGGGTTATGCGACTCACTAACCGAACTGACCTCCAGCAGGCCCGCCGCTTCTACTCCCGGGCCCTGACCCAACAGGCCACCAAGATTCTGGTTTGCGCCGGCACGGGCTGCGTGGCTGGCGGCTCTCTGGTCATCCGAGATCTGCTGGCTGAAAAACTGAAGGAACGGGGCGAGAACGTCACCGTCACCTTATCCGAGGAGCCCCACGGCGAGGAAATCAACATCAAGTCCAGCGGCTGTCACGGCTTCTGCGAGATGGGCCCCCTGGTCCGGGTGGAGCCATACGGGTACCTCTACATCAAAGTCAAGCCCGAGGACTGTCAGGAAATCGTCGAGGAAACCATCATCAACGGTCGGCACATTCCCCGCCTGGCCTACACTTTCAACGACAAGGCTTACCCCAAGCAGGAAGAGATCCCCTTTTACAAACAACAGACCCGTCTGGTTCTGGAGCACTGCGGGCACATCGACGCCACCAGCATCAAGGAGTACCTGGGCATTGGCGGGTACGCGGCCTTTGAGAAAGCCCTCTTTGACTTAACCCCGGACGGGATCATCAAGGAGCTGTCCGACTCCGGACTCCGGGGTCGGGGCGGCGGCGGCTTCCCGGCCGGTCGCAAGTGGGCTGAGGTCCAACGCCAGAAAGCCAAACCCAAATACGTGGTCTGCAACGGCGACGAAGGCGACCCGGGGGCCTTCATGGACCGCTCCATCATGGAGGGAGATCCTCACCGGATGCTGGAAGGCATGCTTATCTCGGGCCTGGCCTGCGACGCCTCGGAAGCCTATATCTACGTTCGAGCCGAGTACCCCCTGGCCGTGAGCCGCCTGAGGATGGCCATTGAGCAGGCCAATGAGCACGGCCTCTTGGGGGACAACATTCTAGGCACCAATTTCAACTTTCGGATCAAAATCAACCGGGGAGCGGGGGCTTTCGTCTGCGGCGAAGGCAGCGCCCTAACCTCCTCCATAGAGGGCAAAAGGGGCATGCCCCGAGTCAAGCCGCCCCGAACCGCCGAGCACGGGCTCTTTAACCAGCCCACAGTCTTAAATAACGTTGAGACCTTCGCCAACGTCCCGGAGATCATTAACAAAGGCTCCAAGTGGTACAGCGCTTTCGGGACAGCCAAGAGCTCAGGCACCAAAGCCTTCGCCCTGACCGGGAACATCCGCAACACCGGCCTCATTGAGGTCCCCATGGGCACAACCCTGCGGACCATAATTTACGACATCGGCGGTGGCATTCCCGGGGGCAAGGAATTCAAGGCCGTTCAGATCGGGGGCCCCTCCGGAGGGTGCCTGACCAAAGAGCACCTGGATCTGCCTCTGGACTTTGACTCCCTGAAAAGGGTCGGAGCCATGGTCGGCTCCGGGGGCCTGGTGGTCATGGACAGCGACACCTGCATGGTTGAGGTGGCTCGCTTCTTCATGAACTTCATCCAAAACGAGTCGTGCGGCAAATGCGTCCCCTGTCGGGAGGGAACCAAGCGCATGCTGATGATCCTGGAAAGAATCGTGACCGCCCGGGGCGCCATCAGCGACCTGGATCTGCTCCTGGATCTGGCTGACACTGTCTCCAACACCGCCTTATGCGGGTTGGGCAAAACCGCTCCCAACCCCGTGATCAGCACCATCCGCAACTTCCGGGATGAGTACGAGGCGCACATTCTGGACAAACGTTGCCCGGGCCGGGTCTGCGCCAAGATGAAACGCTTTTCCATCTCCCCCGACAAGTGCAAAGGCTGCTCCAAGTGCGCCCAGGCCTGCACCTCGGGGGCCATCTCCGGCAAAGTCAAAGAGCCTTTCACCATTGATCTGGACAAATGCACCCGGTGCGGTTCCTGCGTCAATACCTGTAAATTCGAAGCTATCCAGGAGGGATGGTAAGCCATGACCAAGGGCATAATGACCATCGACGGGGTTACCGTCGAAATCGGCGACGAGAGAAACGTCCTGGAGCTGATCCGGAAAACCGGCGTGGAGCTACCGACCTTCTGCTACCACTCGGAGCTCTCCATCCACGGGGGCTGTCGGATGTGCATCGTTGAGGACGATCGCGGCGGCCTCATCCCCTCCTGCTCAGAGGAACCTCGCGATGGGTTGGTCATCAAGACCAACACCCAAAGATTGCGCCGTTATCGTCGCAACATCCTGGAGCTGCTGTTGGCCAACCATTGTCGCGACTGCACGGTTTGCGGCAACAGCGGCGACTGTCGTCTTCAGGACCTGGCTCGCAGCTTCAACCTTAATGAAATCCGCTTCGTCAACACCGCCGTTGATCCCAAAACCGACCATTCCTCAAAATGCATCTCCAAGGACCTTAACAAATGCATCCTCTGCGGCGACTGCGTCAGGATTTGTAACGAAGTCCAGCAGGTCGGGGCCATTGATTTCGCCTACCGCGGCTCCCACATGCGCATCGCCACGCCATTTGACGAGCCCATCGCGGATTCCGCCTGCGTCGGCTGCGGCCAGTGCGCCGCTGTCTGCCCCACCGGGGCCATCATCGTCAAAAACGACATCAATAACGTCTGGCGCGAGCTGGACAGCCGGGAAACCCTGGTGACCGTCCAGGTTGCCCCAGCCGTCCGGGTGGCTCTGGGCCAGGCCTTTGGCTTCAAGGACGGAGAAAACTCCATGGGCCTGATCGTGGCCGCCTTGCGTCGCCTGGGTTTTGACCGGGTCTTTGACACTTCCACCGCCGCGGACATGACAGTCATGGAAGAATCCCGGGAGTTCGCCCAGAGGCTCTTAACCCTGCAGTCGATGCCGCTCTTCACTTCCTGCTGCCCGGCCTGGGTCAACTTTGTGGAAAAACGGTTTCCTCAACTGATGCCCCACGTCTCCACTTGCCGCTCGCCAATGCAGATGTTCGCCTCGGTCATCGGCGAGGAGTACAAAAACGGCGACAAGCGCCATATCCATGTGGCTGTAATGCCCTGTACCGCCAAAAAATTCGAGGCCAGCCGGGAGGAGTTCAAAATCAACGGTCAGCCCAATGTCAATTATGTCCTGACCACTCAGGAGCTGATTCAGATGATTCACCAGTCGGGCCTGAAGTGGGATACCCTGGAGGCTGAGGGCATTGACACTCCCTTCAGCGTTCTGACCGGGGCCGGGGTCATCTTCGGGGTGACCGGCGGAGTGACCGAGGCGGTCTTGCGGGAGTTGGCTGACGACCGGTCCCCAGCTGGCCTCAAGAGGATCTCCTTTGTGGGGGTCCGGGGCCAGGCTGGCGTCAAGGAAGCCAAAGTCACCGTGGATGGCCGGGAGCTGGCCATCGCCGTGGTCAGCGGGCTCGGCAACGCCGCCGACCTGATTCAGGATATCCTGGCCGGGACCCGCAAATACGACTTTGTGGAAGTGATGGCCTGTCCAGGCGGTTGCGTCTGTGGGGCCGGGCAACCAGTCGCCCCCCTGGAGCGCCGGTCCGCCCGGGGGCCAGGCCTGTACGCGGCCGACCGTTTAAGCAGCATCAAGCGCTCCGAAGAAAACCCCTTAATGAGCCAACTTTACAACGGAGTGCTGAAAAACCGCTCTCACGAGCTATTACATGTCCATTACCCGGGGCACGCGGCACATTAGGCTGGCCAAAAAGCCCTCAGAGAGCCAACGCCTGAAAAGGAGAAGCGGGCGGGGTTACGACCCCGCCCGCTTTTTTTCCTGAAACTAACTTCAAGGCTTAATTTTCCGCTGGTGAGGCCTCATGGCGGGCCAGCCTTTGAGCCATCCCGCCAACCCCAGACGATTTCCTGGAACCTGGCTTTGGTCAAAATATTTTTTTCCAGAAACCGGAAAAATAATTATACTAAAAAATCGCTCAATATCAACAATATACACAATAATTATCTACTATTGATTTAATTCTTAATATATTAACCAATATAGGCTATTAAAAAAATCTTTTTGACAGATCGCTTGGAGCCGACTCGCTTCAATCAACCTGACAAGCGACCCCAGGTGAATCTACTGGGTACCCTGTGGCTTACTATTAACCATAGCTGCCTTGATCTCATAAAAATACTAACACTATTTAATTTTTTACCGCTAAAACATTATAAATTTATTTTATTATCTAAATTTATCTGAATTATTCGATATTGATAGTCTAAAAATAAATATTTTATTGACAATCAGCCTCCACTCCGAACACGAATCAACTTATTAAAAAAATATTTTAACTATTTTTCGCTTGTAAACAAATTATTATTATCTTGAAAAGTCATTTTATAGATTTTATCATTATAATCATATTCATAAAAATCAAAAGGATATAAAACTATCCTCTTCATAATGGCGTTAATAGCGACAATAGACGTATCAATACCAATCCATCGTCTTTTTAAATTATTAGCCGCGAGCAAGGTAGTTCCACCACCAACGAAACAATCAAGCACAATTGAATTAACATTAGATGACTGTTTTATAATAAACTCAAGCATATTTAAATTTTTTTCAGTTGGATAAGATGGATATTGTGGATCTATATAATACCAAATATCTTGAATTTTCTTGCCTTTATGCTCGTCAGCATAGTTTATAATCCTGGGAACCCCATTTTTAGACCATTCAATTCGACCTATCTTGTCTAACTCATCCAATAATAAAGGGTTTTGACGCCAATGCCGACCAGGAGGCGGGGACATATCCCGCCATTTCGCGCCAGTTGGCCCATCTTTGGTCTCACCAGGCGCGTGAGCGGGAACAGTCGTATATCTTCTGCCGTTTTTATCAATTTTTTTAAACATATTTTTTATATCAAAATTATCTAGCTCTAAAGATATATCATTAAATATATTTATATTGCTATTCTTGGCATAAAAAAGTATCATATCTTTTTGATTGCCATAAGCTTTTCTTTTAAAATTTTTTGGATTAGATTTAATTCTAGAAATATCATTTTTAAAATTATCTCTACCGAAAACTTCATCACATATAATTTTAATATAATGACCAATTTTATAGTCAATATGAAGGTATAAAGAACCAACAGGAGATAATAATTCTCGTAATAAGAACAATCTCTCCCTAATAAACTCCAAATATTCCGCCAAACTCATTTGGTCGGAATAAGCTAAATAGCCATTGGCCGAGCGACTGATGGAGCTGGCCCGTTCCAGGTCAACGGTAAAATTTTGGTTAGTATTGAAGGGAGGATCTATATAGATTAAATCAACCTGGCCCTTTAGGTCTGATTTAAGCAAACCAGACAAAACTGTAAAGTTTTCACTCAGGAATAACGACGAATTATTTAAATCAATATTAATAGATGAATGTTTTTCTTGTTTACTAAAAATTTCTTCAACTGATTTTTTATTATCATAAAGTAACATTGTCATTAGATTATCCTAATTATAAACTAATAGAATAGACGGAAATTTTAATTTTTCTCCGTCTGGATTTTTTTGGTAGAAACCAAGGGCTTGAAATGTTATTATAACAAAAAAAATTTCTGGACGCGATAATGAGTTTTAAGCCCTTTAAAATATCCAAAGTGGAAACTCACTCCCAGGCCGAGCTTTTGGCGGGCCTGCGGCGAGTGGTTATGCTGAAAAACCCCGCGGCCAAGCCCTACGCCCAGGCCGCCCTAACCGTAACCTCCCTTCCCTGGTCAGATATCCGGCCCGCCCAGAGATATGTCCTGGTCGATGGCCTGGCCAAAATCCACTGCCTGGAGTGGGAGCTGGCCAAACACGGCCTGGACCTGTTCGCCCTGGACGGTTACTTGACCATCTGGACTGATCACAGCGAGTTTCCCATTGATTTGCTGCCGCCCATTGTGGAAACAATCCAAGAATCGGAAGGTTCCCTGGTTAATATCATTAATGACGGCATGCACCGGATGTACGTGGCCCGGCTGGAATGGAAGCGGCCACAAGTAGTTCTGGCCCAGGGCCTGCCACCTGAGTATCCCTACTACGCTTACCCAATTCCTGGGCCCAACCCCTGGGACTCCCTCGTCATGGTCGAAGGGGAAACCATCCCGGCGAACCTGATCAAAAAATGGCACCGCCAGGAGGATAACAAGCTTTTATACCGTGATTTCAACTCCGCCTTCCAAAACGTTGGCGGTCCTCGAGGCCAAGGCTGATAACTTTATGCCTGACTCAAAGCCTCGATCGGTCCTTGACCTCAGATCGGAAAGGCTCATTGAGCGCCCCAACTGGCCTGAGTATTTTCTGGCCATAGCCAAAGTCGTCAGCACCCGCTCCACCTGTTCTTCCCGGCCGGTGGGCTGCGTCATCGCCCGGGAAAACCGGATTTTAGCGACCGGCTACAATGGGGCCCCACCAGGGGCTCCCCACTGCTCGGACCAAGGGGGTAATGGGGAGATTTACTGCGCCCGCCGAGCCAAACGCGTCTCAGACGAAGATAAGCTCCAAGCCTGCCCCAGCGTGCACGCGGAGGAAAACGCGGTCTCCCTGGTCGAGAGCTACGGCCTGGCCCATTTGCTGGAAGGGAGCGCGATTTACACCACCTTGGCCCCCTGCGTCCGATGCTCGGAGCGCCTGGCCAAGGCCGGGGTGCGGAAAGTTTACTTTGAGCTGGTCTATGAGTCCATCAACCGCGAGCGAGATCAACAATGGCTCCAGCTGGCTCAAAGGTCTTTTGAGGTCTTTGAGCGGGTGAGACTGTCTGGGGACACCTTACAGAAAATCGCCGGAGCCCTGGTGAATCCAACGTCGGAAAGAATTTTGCCCTCATGGTGACCGTAATTTCTCCTGGGCCGAAATGTTAAACTGGGCCCGGAACCTCCGCGCGGGGAATCAACGGACCGAGGGTTGAGCGTTGACCGCGCTTAAATCTCAAAAAATTTTCCTTTTTCTGTACAAGAAAAATATTAGCGGCTGGAGATCTAACGACCCGTTGACGCCTTTATTTCCTAAGGCGCTCGCGGAGGCGACCCTAAGGACGACCAGAATAGTTGGTCGCGCGCGAGAATTCTGGCTATCCCTAATAAAAAAACCTCAAGGATTCTGGGTATGTCAATTGGAATGACCTAAGTTACCCAAACAAGCTGACCAACGATGAAGGATATTCTACGCCTCTGGCCTCTGGCGGGCGAGAAAAAAAGTCATCCTGACTCGCTTATTTAAGCTAGTTAATCCGCCCACAGATAGTGAGGGCTCCTGAGTAGTTATTGGTAACTTATGCTTGATTTTCAATGGGCGGTCCAGGCCGACAAAATAAAGCTGATCAATCCCCTGGGGACGGTGGCGGTCTGTTGCCTGTGGACACCAGTAAGCTACCTGGAAAAGCGCTGGCTTGAGGTGGCCCCGGAAATTCTGGCCGCGGACTCCCCTTTATGCCTGTTGGGAGGGCTTTATGGGGGTGGGCTAAAAATAATGCTCCGCAACCTCCACCACAACCCCCAGATTGACACAGTCATCCTCCTCGGGAAGGATTTTTCCGGAGTGGTGGAGCACGTGGTCAATTTTTTTCAGGGCAAAGTCGAAATAAGCGAGCAAAAAAATGTCTATGTCTTTGCCGATGGAAAACAGCGCGAGCTGGCCAAGCTGGTTATCGCGGGGGCCAAAACCTCCCACAGCCTCGACTCGTTGATTCGACCGGACATGTTTACACCGCCGCCCCAGATTCTGGACTGGTCCAAGGAGCTGGAACGCGACTACTCTATGCGACTGGCCAAGTTTCTCCAAACCTATCAGCCCAGAACCCCGGCCTCCAGCGAACGGCCCGCTAAAGTTCCTCTCCCCCGACCAGTGACCACCACTTTTCCCTCGGAGCTGGCCGGGCACGTCATCGTGGCCGAGACTATAGTTGAGGCCTGGGACAAACTGCTTTTCCGCTTGGCCCGCTTTGGGCCTTTGGTTCGCCTCCGCAATGGCAAGGAAAGAAATGAGCTCCTGACCGTCAAAGCGATCATCAAAAACCCTGGCCATTACACATCCGCGGATCTGACTAACCATAACCTGCCTGAAGACAAGATCCTGGCTTACCAGGCGGACCTGCTGAACCCGGGCCTGGAGGAAGGGGGAGCCTCTTACACTTATGGTAACCGCCTGGGGAAGTATTTTGGCCTAAACCTTCTTAACCGGGTCATTGAGGATCTGGCCCTAAACCTGGACTCCCGGCACTCTTACCTGACCCTGTGGGACAACCTCAAGGATCCCATTGGCCACGACACCCCGTGCCTGGTGAGCCTGTTTTTCCGCAAGATCGAGAGCGTAACTCACCTGACCGCCACCTTTCGCACCCACAACGGGGCCAAGGCCTGGCCCATCAACTGCTTTGGCCTGTGGGGGCTATTAAAGCATGTCTGTCAGAAAGCCAACAGCCACCCGAAACGGACTGAGCCCCAGGATCTGACTCCCGGCCAACTGATTGTTGTCTCTCAGTCCATCTCCCTTAACCCCTCGGAGCTGACAGACGTGGCCGACCTTTTGGCCAGTTACCAAAACCAGGCCCATAAAATCGTCACTGACCCCAATGGCTATTTCAAATTGGCCCTTGACCAGGAAAATAAGGAAGTCGTGGCTTGGCAGTTCAACCATGAGGATGAGTTGATCGCCGAGTACCGGTCGAAAACCGCCTCCCAAATGGCCCAGGAGCTCGTCGGCCATTTGGCCATCTCTGATATCGGGCACGCCCTTTACCTGGGCGGCCAGCTGGAGAGGGCCTTTTATTGCTTGGCCAAAAACCTGCCTTACACTCAGGACAAGACCACGCTCCCCTGATCCTTGAGGCCCAATTATGGATTACCTGGACGGTTTGAACGAGAGGCAAAAAGAGGCGACGCTGACCACTGAGGGCCCCGTGCGGGTGGCGGCGGGGCCTGGAACCGGCAAAACCCGAGCCCTGACCAGCCGTTACTGCTATCTGGTGGACAATTATGGCATTTCCCCCGGCCATATTCTGATGTCCACTTTCACTAACAAAGCCGCCAACGAGATGCGCCGCCGCGTTCGCGATCACCTGGGCGACCTTGACCTGGGCTTCATTTGCACTTTTCACTCCTTCTGCGTTCAATTCCTCAAGGACGAAATCCATGTCCTGAATTTTCCCAAAAACTTTCTGATCCTGGACACCGAAGACCAAAAACAGCTTCTGTCCAGGATTTTCGTCGACCTTAACCTCGGTCTCAAGGACATGACCCTCAAGGAAGCCCTGGACGACATTCTGGAGGCCAGAAAGCTGAACGCGGTCACTTACATTGACTACTTTTACCTCATGGACAATGAGCGCCTCAAAAAAGAGTTTCTGGCCGCGGACGAAGTCAATGACCGGATTTTTCTGCGCTACCTCTACGAGCAGAAGAAAAGCTACGGCTGCGACTTTAACGACCTGATCGCCTTCACCATCTATATTCTGGAGCGTTTTCCAGATATCCGGCAGAAATGGCAGAAAAGAATCCAATATGTCATGGTTGACGAGTTCCAGGACGTCAGCGCCCGTCAGTACCATCTGGCTCGCCTGCTGGCCGGTTACCACGGCAACCTCTTTATTGTCGGGGACCCAGACCAGACCATCTACACTTGGCGAGGGGCTCATGTCCACCTGTTTCTGGACTTTCCCCAGCTCTACCCCAACGCCAAAACCATCGACCTAGGCCTCAATTACCGCTCCACCCCAGAAATAACGACTGTGGCGGACAACTTGATCAGCCACAATGTCCTGCGCTTTCCTCGGCGTCTTTCCACCACTCGACCCTCGGGCCCGAAGCCGGTCTACTATCACGCCCCCAGCGACCATGAGGAAAATGAGTGGATCTGCCAGGAAATCGTCAAAATCAGGGAAAAGGGAGTGTCCCTCAACGAGATCGCCCTTCTTTACCGGACCCACAGCTACGTAACTCGGGACATTGAGGAGCGGCTCACCGTCAAGAAGATCCCTTACCAGATTCTCAGCGGCGTTGAGTTTTACAGTCGCCGGGAGATTAAAGACATCATCTGCTACTTGCGCATGGTCGTTTACGGTGATGACATCGCCTTTCATCGCACCCACAATACCCCCAGACGGAAAATTGGCCGCGAAAAGCTGGAATTTTTAACGCGCAAGGCTGAGGAGAAAGGAGTTACCCTTTACCAGACCCTGAGAGAATATCACAGCCACGCCCGCTTCCAAGGCTCCGGGGCCACTCAATACGTCCGCGCCATCGAGTATGTCCGGGCGAACCGGGCCCAGATGACCCTGGACAATCTTCTGCAGACGCTTCTGGATCTGACTGGCTACGAAAATTACATGCGCCTCCAGGGAGACCAGGACCGCCTGGATAACGTCGCGGACCTCAAAAGGTCCATGGCCGCCTTCTCCGAGGACGAGGAGGCGACGCTGGAGGATTTTCTGAACCGGGCCGCCCTTTTCAGCAACATCGACCGGACCCCCCTCAAAGAGTCCATCAAACTCATGACCATCCACGCGGCCAAGGGATTGGAATTCAATCAAGTTTTTCTCATCGGCCTTTCGGAGGGAATACTGCCCAGCCGCCGCAGTCGGGTCACCGAGGAATTGGAGGAGGAAAGGCGTCTGGCTTACGTGGCCATGACCCGAGCCATTGACGGGCTTTACCTGACCGACTCCGCTGGCCGGACCAATGACGGGCGTTTCAAGCGGCCCTCGCGCTTCATCGGCGAGATAGGCAAGAAACATCTGACTTTTGTCCGCCCGGTGGACGATGAGCTGCTGGGAATCGGGCGCGTCCGGGCCAGAAATATTCCTCGCCCGAGCGATCTGTTGCGCGAGGGAGATCTGGTCAACCATAAAGCCATGGGCCAGGGCCGGATAATCAAGGTCGATCTGGAAAATTACGTCTACGTGATCAAGTTTGATAAAATGCTCACTGAGCGCAGCCTGCGCTTTGACGCGGGATTAAACTTACTGCGGCTGGGCGAGGAGGTTCCCTTTTGACGAGGTTTAAAAACTGGGGCCCTGGCCTCAATCTTTTAATTTATTTGACTCTGGGGCTGGCCCTGGGCTCCTTAGTTTGGTCACCCAAACTCCAGGCCCAAAGTTGGGGCCATCCCAAAATAATTCCCATCGCCCGGCCCAATCCCCAGGACCGGGGCAACTGCTATCAGTGGAAAGGCTGCAAAGGAGAAAGCATCGGGGCCATGCCAGTGGACAACCCAGAGTTCTGTGGCCCCTTGGGCGGCAAAAGCTGGAAA
>JAISMU010000189.1 GCA_031276635.1 Deltaproteobacteria bacterium
TTTATTTGATAATTTTCATGTTAAAAAGGTAAAGTCATTTTTTGCCAGGATAAAACAATATATAATAAGCTGATACCTCTGCAATATCTGATGTTAAAGGCCTCTTTCAAAAAAAAAATCATAATAGTTATAATTTAACCTAATTTAAAATTATTATAATAACTCTTTTGTTTCACTAAATTCAATTTGTTTCTTTAAATTCGTCGTTTCCTTCTCCGGTCGCGGAAGTGCTCTCTCTTTCAGTCCTCTTGAGGGACCAGGCTGAGCTCTCTGGGTGTTCAGAAGACGGGCCAGCGCGCGACTTGGTAAATATTCTCAATTTATTCTGATCCATTTTGGCCTCCATTTCTCAGCCAAAAGTAGGTCAACCGCCAGGAGACTTTTAATTCTATTCTCAAAATGTCGACTTCACATCTTGAGTTATTAAAAACATTAATATCTATATTTTAAAAAATATTATAAAAACTTGTAATAAAAAAAAATTTTTTAATAAATCTGGCTTTTCTTGAAAAATTTATGGTAGCAGCCCTCGGAGACGATTAATTCGTTCCTCAATGGGGGGATGAGTCGCGAAAAGTTGGCTGATCCCCTTAAAATTGAGAGGATTAACAATATAAAGGCTGGCTGTTTCCGGGCTGGCTTGGTTTAAAGTTATTCCCCGATTGGCGGCCTGAGCCAGTTTTTCCAAGGCTGAGGCCAACCCCAGCGACGAGCCAGCTATGTCAGCCCCGCCGTCATCAGCCAGGTATTCCCTTTGCCGGGAAATGGCCGACTGGATAATGGCCGCGGCCAAGGGAGCCACCAGAGCCATAACCAAGCCAACCAAGGGGGAGCCGCCCCGACCGCTGGAACGAGAGTGGCCTAACAAACTGGAAAATCTAGCCACTTTAGCCAGGATCATGATTACCCCGGCCATGACCGCGGCCACTGAACCGATGAGGATGTCGCGATGCTTAACATGAGCCAATTCGTGGCCCAGAACCCCGGCCAACTCCTCCCGACTTAAAGTATTTAACAAGCCGGTGGTGACCGCCACCACGGCGTGAGCGGGGTTACGACCTGTGGCAAAGGCGTTGGGGGCCGGATCATTGACGATGGCGACTTTGGGGACAGGCAGGTTGGCCCGTTGAGCCAGATGCTCCACCAGTTGATAAAGTTGGGGCGCCTCAGTGGGCCCGACCACCTTGGCTCTGGTCTTGGCCAAAACCATGGGCCCAGAAAACCAGTACAGGCCAAAATTCATGACCAGGGCTATCCCAAAAGCTACCCATAAGCCCTGAGAGCCCCCGATAGCCTCACCGAGAACCATAACCACCATAGTCAAGGCGGACAATAGGAAAATGGTTTTAATCTGGTTACCCACTAGTTACCTACTTTAGGATATTATAAACTAAAAACCTGAAATAAATATTAAAATCTATCTATAACATCTAAAACATAATTAAAATTATCCTCAATGGCCTTGGCCCCCATGACAGCTGAACCATGGCCAGGCAGAAGAGCCTCGACTTTGGGCAAAGACTTCAGCCTCTGAACGCTTTCGCGCAACTCTGGGAGACTGCCACCTGGAAAATCCGTCCGCCCGAAACTTCGCGAGAAGATGATGTCCCCGGTGACCAGAACTCCTTTCTCAGGCCAATGCAGACAAAGCCCGCCTGGGCTGTGCCCAGGGGTTAAGTACAGGTAAACGGTCTTATCTCCCAGGTCCAAAGGCCCCTCCTCCAGAAGGCGGCCAATATACCCAGTGGGCAAATCCAATCCCATCCACGGAAAAAACCCCTGCCCTGGCCCATCAAAAAAGATTTTTTCCGCCGAGCTCATGGCCTGGGTAGCGCCATACTCCTCTTCCAGAATCTGTCCGGCCTCCATATGGTCCGGGTGACAGTGAGTAAAGAGGGCCATTTTTAAATCAGCGGGGTTAAGCCCATCCTCTAGCAGCTTGGCCTTCAGTGAAGGCCATAGGTGTTTGTGGCCGGGATCTATGATAACAGGCTCACCCCCAGTCAGAACAATAGTGTTGCAATTATTTTCCAGGCCGCCGGAAAAAGGGTAAAAATAGACGGAAGAAGCGACTTTCATAAATGTCCCTCATAGCCAGGCCTGACTTTTCTGGCCAGTCCCAGCGGTATGCCATAATTCCATTGAGAATATAATGGAAATCCCTCCTCATGACAACCATCAGTGGAGGCAACCTCTTTAAACGACTGGGTGTTGATAGCCTAAATAACCCAATATATTATCTTATTGCTATTTATTACATAAAAATAATATTATAAAATTATTATTTTTAAACGCAATTTATATAATTTAAATTAATTTTAAAATATTTAATTATTTAACCTTAATTAAATTTTATATGAACCTATTTTAGCGGTAACAAAAAAATCGAGCCCGGTCCAGGCAAGTGGCCTTTTTTTCCTCAAGAGTTTATAATTATCATGATTTTGGCTTGGATTGGAGATTTTGATGACTGAGCCCAACAACCCCGCCCAGCCGACTCTGGCGGAAATTTTAAACCTCCACTTGAGGGTGGCGGCGGAGCGAGACCTTAACCCCTTCCGCCGGGGCTATCAAAATCAGCTTATCTCCCTTTTGGCCCCCTTGTTCCCAGAGATGGACCGCTTGGGCTCCTTGAGCCTCAATTGGAGTGAGAACGGCTGGCTCCAAGCGGACAATCTTTACCAGATCGCGGAATTGAGCGAAAAATTCGGGCCCGGTCTCTGTTTTATCCAGTCCCCGGGCGGCCAGGCTCTGCTACCCGCCCTGGATCCCGACCGGACCGATGAGCTCTGGGATAGTCTGCCCCGAGTTGGGGCCCGCCGTCTGACCCCTCAAACGATGGCCGGCCCGAGTCGCTGCCCTCTGTGGGGGCCTTGTCTTGGCCAAAGAGTCAATTACGCGGATTTATTGGCGGAGTTGGCTCAGGAGCTAGCTAAGGAGCTGGACGACTCCTTTCGGGTGGAGTTGGCGGGTTGTCCCAGGGATTGTCGAATGGCCATGGAAAGATCTGACGTGGGCTTAATCCTGGACGAAGGGGGGCGGAGCCTCCAGGTCTGGTTAGGGGGGCGCCACCGCTTCGGACGCGACCCGATCTCGCCAGAGTATTTTCGGGTTTTTGAGCTCGCTGAAGCCTGGCCCATGTTGGACCTGGTTTTTCGGATTCACGACCATTGGTTCACCCATCGCCTGCCTGAGGACGAGACGCTCCCGGAGTTGGCTAAACGTCTGGGCCCAGATTTTTTAAATCAATCGTCGCCCGAACCGCTGGTGGAGCCTTGGCTCAACCACCCCACCGAGCTCCTTGGGGACAACTATTATAATGATGAAGAGGTGATCAGGGAGAACGTTGAGGATAATAAGGGCAAAGAAAGCGACGAGCCTCCCTTGGAGATAATTGACAATGGCCAGGCTTAAAAAACCCTCAGTTAAGGCCTAGCCATGACCGAGCGCGATCAAGACTTTCCCAGGCCGCCCCAATCCGATCTTCTGGAGCTGGATCTAAACCCGACAGAGACCGCCAGGGCTGAGATTCCCAACGACTTGGGCAATCTGAGCTCTGACTCCACCCACCCTTTAACTGAGGCTCCCACTCCAGTCGGGGCCATGGTGGAGTCTTTCCCTCTTCTGGAGCCGATCCTGACCGCCCGGTCTTTGGTTGACAAGGACTCAGCCGAACACAAGGCCCAGGCTCCAGCCTTTTTTCAGCGCTTGAGCCTGGTCGAGGATCCATCTCAGATCAAGAGCCAAAAAATCTTAGACCGGGGTTACAGTCTCGCCGCCGGCGACAACTGGCCGGTATTTCTGCTCAGAAGCCAATGGCTTGGCCCCATTCCCACCGAAGAATTGAAAGCTTTAGCCGCCGCGGCCAGAAAACTGGGCGGGGACAGGGTTTGCCTGGGCCCCTATAATGAACTGGATATCTTTTTTAATGATCGAAAATCCCTGGAGCAGGCCGCAGAGTTAGCCCCTGCCCCCGGACCAAGGGAATTGCCATTTCAGATCATGGCCTGCCCAGGGTTGTTCTTTTGCCCTCAGGCGGCCAAGGACACCTTGACTATCGCCAAAGAGCTTTTAAATCAGGGGCAAGCCCGATCCTGGCCGCCGTCAGGCCCTCGACCAAAGGTAATTATTTCGGTGGCTGGCTGTCCAGCTGGCCAGGGAACTTGTGGCCTTTACGAGCACTCGGACCTGACTTTCCAAGGACGGCGTCATGGTTTGCCGCTCATTGACCAGCAATTGGCCGCCTTGTCTCCCAAACTTACCCGCCTGGTGGCGAATTGTCCCAGCCAAGCTTTGTCTCGCTCCCCCAAGCCAGAAATAACCCTGATCATTGACCACGAGCGCTGTCAACGATGTGGCTGGTGTGTAAACGAGGATCCCTGTCTCAGTTGGCCCCAACCTCAGGGAGGTTATTTTAGACTCCTCGTCTCTGGTCGCCGGCCTGGCCCTCATGTAACCTATTTATCGCCAAAAATTATCTGGGATCCGGTCCCGACGGACTTAAACCTGGTCGGAAAGCGAGTTTTTGACGCTTTAGGGCTTTGGTTGGCGGAATCCCAGCCTCAAGAGACCTTGCGCGACTTCCTGGAGAGAACCGGGCGGCGCGATGATTTAGCTCAACCTGAGTCCCAGGCCTGAAAACCTGGACAACCATCTCGGCCGCAAGACAGAGAAAAAAATTTTTCCGGGATAACTATGAGCCTGAGGTTTTAGGGCATAACCAGGACCAGCATCTTTAAAGTCAAAACAGTCTTAATTATAATATTTAAATACAAACAATGTTTAATTAATAA
>JAISMU010000025.1 GCA_031276635.1 Deltaproteobacteria bacterium
CCAGTTTGCTGAGACTGGAGCAATTTTTTTGGCTGATGATCTGTACAGCAAAGAATCCATTATAAAAATAATACTGGCATGTCCTAAGTTCGATTATATTTTTACTTGTAAAGAGGAAAACCATATAACCCTGTTCTCATATAGAAAAAAAATGAAATTACCTACCGAATGCATCGTGAAAAAATATCCAGGCTGGAGAGAGGAAAAGTGGGAATATTGCTGGATGAATAATGTTCCCGTAAAATTGGGAGAAGAAGCAATTAGAACGAATTTTATAGAACTTAACTTATCAGTTGTTTTAGTTTTCAATTGTCAATTAATAATTATATTTGTAATAAAAAATAATATTAAATAAAAAATTTTATATTTAATTATTATTTTACAGAAATTTTTTGGATATATATATATTATATATAAAATTATAAGTTTCTTAAAAATAATATAGATAAGTTATCTTAGTTATGGTCAAAATTTAGTAAATAGAAACTTTATTTTTTAAAATCCAGTTTTTAACTTTATTTGAAGCTCCCACCTGGGGACCCGCGCCCAAAACGTTTGAGCTGGTTTGAAGCCGGCCCCAGGAGGAGATCCCGGAACGGGGGAGAGTCACGAACCCCGGTCTTTAAACCGAGGTTCCACGAAAACTGACCTGCGGTTTGGCCGCGAAATAAGATTAACATCGCGTAAGTAATAAAAAAATAGAATAGCTAGAGCCAGTCGGACGAGTGATTTACGAAACTGCCTGAGGGGGGCGCCCCGGTCCTTCAGAGAGAATAATAATGGACGAAAATTGATTTTTTTTCGCCTCATTAGCCAAGCCATTTCGCTTGGATTTTAACTGAGGGAAAGGGGGGCCAAAAAATTATAGCTAACGATTTTTAGTTTAACCGTTATTCAAGCCTGGATGATTGAATTATATTACCAGACTCCTGGTATTTTTCGGCAATTTTTGTTGGATAAAATTAGTTGAAATTTTTATTTTTCTGATGAAAAATTTTTATATATAATGCTTATTAGTTCAAAAAAAACATTTTTTAGTGATAAATCTGGCATTTTTATGTGGCTTGGGCCAGGCCCTTTGGACAACCCTGATCTGATAATGACCGAAGGGAGCTTAATTGTGGGGAAAGCTGGAACTGGTCGGAAAAAAAGAAGGAAAATACCCACTTAGGTCGCGGAGTCAGGCAGAAAAAGGATGGCCACCGCTTTCTGGCCCCAGATCCGGGTGGTTTTTATTCGCCAGGGGGCCAGATCCCCCTCTGACCAGGCTTTCAAGGAGGCCGGGGCCAGCTCCCAGACCGCCCAGGCTCCCGGGGCGGCCAGGCTCTTCTGGTGGAGGTGGCTCAGGAAGATTTGAGGCAACTGGAGTTCCTCATAGGGGGGATCGAGAAAGATCAGGTCAAATGGCCCATAGGGGGTCAGCCGGGCGAAATCCCGGGGCCAGCTGGCCTGAAGAATTTTGGCCTGGGGCGGGTCCGGGGAGTTCTGGAGGCGGGCGAGGTTCTGAGTCAGAGCCGCCAAAGCCCGGGGGGAGCGGTCAGCCAACAGAGCCTGAGCCGCTCCCCGACTCAAGGCCTCAATGGCCAGGGCCCCCGACCCGGCCAGGGGATCCAGAACCCGGGCCCCGGGTATTTTGGGGCTGACCATGCTCATCAAGGCTTCCCGGACCAACCCGGCGGTAGGCCGGGTCGGGCCGGGCGGGACCTGGAGGGGGGTCCCCTTGTAAAGGCCACCGATAACCCGGATCATCAGCGGCCCCACAGAGCCGGGTTGGCCCCGATGGCGACCATCTCGGACCAGGCTAGGTCCACGGCCTGCGGGCGACAGGGGCTTTTGGTGGTCAAGGCGATGGTGGCCCCGCCGCGACTGAGCAGCAAGTCATTGGGCTCCAAGGCGTTGAGCCGGACGCGCCGTTTATTAATGGAGAAGGAAGTTAAAGGGCAGTTGCCAACGGCGGCTAGGGATTTGGCCACCTTGGCCCAAAAGAGAGGCAGGGACTTTTCGGGATCGGGAAAGATCTCCGGGAGGCTCAAATCACCGCCGTCGGCCAGGCGGTAGTTGTGAAAAGAGTAAGTGGCCTGGCCCCGCAAACGCGAGCCCTGGCGGGAATTGCCATTGACGCGCTCAACCCGGAAGGCCGAGAGGTAGCCAGGCCCACTTTGGTGGATGTGGTGCTTGATTTCCAGTCCCACCGGCAGACACTCGCCCTGACAACCGAAGAAGTCGTTACAAATGAGGCTTTGGGCCCATTTGCTCGCCTGCTCGAAGCGAACGGCCATTTCTTTGGCCAGCCGCTGGTCCAGGGGAGGGCTGCCGGTGTTGGACGGATGCTTGATCACAAGGTAGATCAGATCAGTCGGGCAAGTTGAGGAGACCAACTGATGCTCCAGAACTTGCTCGTGGATGGAGGCGGGAGGATCCGACAACGGTTGGCCGTCGTCGTAGCAGATGTCGTTCTCGCAGACGCCGGGCCAACCGCCCAGAAAGGCGGATTGGAGGTGGCCCAAAGCCTGGCCGCTCAGAAGGGCCAGGCTCAACGCGAGCCCTAATACCAACCGAGTCATGGCCAGTTTTCCCTCCCTGGCCGTCAGTCAAGCCCTGCTGCAAGGGCCTGAAATCAGGGTCAGGTCTTAATCAGACCATTTTTCTGGGCATCCTCTATAGTCAGGCCCAAGGCCTCAATTATCTTCCGGATGGACTCCGGTCTTATGTTGTGTCCCTGTTCCAGGGAACGGATGACGTTGGGGGAGACATCGGCCATCTTGGCCAGGCCGATGGTGCTTAACAGCTGGTTTTCCCTGGCTTTTTGGAAGGCCTCGCCGTTTATCTTCATATATTCACCCACAAAAATCCTCCGACCGAGGTCGGGGGGTTAAGGGAGCCAGCGGTCGACGACCGCGACGCCCGAGGTTGAAGCCAAAGGTTAAGGCCAAGGCCGTCGGCTAGAGTGGCTGGCGGTCTGGCTAGGCGGCCGGGCCAGCGCCCGGCCGCGTTAAATTAGGTTTTTTGACCCCGGGGCCCTTGCCCCCTGAGGGACGCGCGGCGAAGGCCTTCGCCGGCAAGGTCCCTCGCCCGGCGAGCTCAGGCCGCGACCGCCTCGGTGGGCCGTAAGCCCAGAGCCTGGACGATGAGCTCGGCCAGGGCCGGCCCGACCAGGGGCCGCCTGACCAGGAGCTCGCGACCGGCCTGACCCTGGAGATAGGCTTCGCCCAGAGCCAGCCAGCGGGCCAGGGCGTCTGGCCAATCCCCTGGCTGGACCATTCTGGCGGCCCCAACCGACTCCAGTTCCCGACATTCCGTCGCGAAACTGGTCATGTGGGGCCCATAGAGGACCGGGCGACCATAGGCGGCTGGCTCCAGGGGGTTGTGCCCCTGACCTCGGAAGAGGCTCCCGCCAATAATGGCCAGGTCAGCCTGGGCGTAGAGCTGGCCCAGCGCGCCCAGACAGTCGACCACGATCAGGTCAGGCTCGTTGGGCCAGTCCAGCTCGGGGCGGGCGGAAAGAAGGCGGTAGGCGAGTTGACGCTCTTTCAGGTTGGCCAGGAGGCCGGGCAGCCGACCCAGGTGGCGGGGGGCCAGGATCAGATGGGGTTTTTCGGCTTGAAGAAGCCAGGAATCGATGATTAAGCTCTCCTCGTTTTCCTCAGTGGAGCCCGCGATCAGGATCTTTCGCCCTAACGAACGCTCGCTAAAGCGGGGCGACTGTCTCGCGATCAAGACCAAAGAGTCAAACTTGGGATTGCCAACCACTTCGGTCTGCGTTTCTCGCGCGCCCAGGCTCAGGTACCTGGCTCGGTCCGCCTGGCCGATAACCGCCACCAGGGGCATAGAGGCCAGGAGAGGTCGGAAAAGGGCTTGGGCGCGCTGGTAACGTTGGTGGGATTTCTGGCTCATTCGCCCGGCTGTCACCAGAACGGGGATATCCCGCCTTTGAGCCTGGCGGATTAACTCCGGCCAAAGCTCGGTTTCCACAATAATCAAAGCCCGGGGGCCCACGCGGTCCAGGGCCCGACTGGGAGCGCCCCAGAAGTCCACCGGGGGGGCCAGGATCTGGGTTCGGGGTGGGGCGAGACTCTGGGCCCGCCCCAGACCCGCCGGTGTTCCCACCGACAGGACAAACTTAACATTTTTGAGATTATCCGCTAAAGCGCCCATGATAGTCAAGGCGCTTTGAGCTTCCCCCACAGAAGCCGCGTGAAACCACAAAGGCCCGCCCCCGCCGGCCAGGGGAAAGCCCAACCGGTCAGCCCAGCGGCCCCCGAAGCGGCCTTTGAGGGTCAGCCAGGCCAGGGCCGGCCCGGCGACCAGGCCGCCCAAGGCCTGATAAATGATGGAGCTAAGAAACTGGCCCAATAAATACCCCTGAAAAAAAGTCTAATGAAACCATTTGGAAGTCACAACTCTTTCCCCCGCCCCCGCCCCGCTCTCCTCGCCGGGGGAGGTGGGGTAGAAACTCTGATTGATCAGCAGGGGGGGAAACCCGGCCCGGCGAGTGGTCTCGGCCACATACTCCCGCATGAAGGGGAAAATGACCTGCGGAAAGACCTGGACTAAAAACGGTTCCCGCTCAGTCTCGGTGATGGGGGCGGAGAGGGCGAAAAGAGCCTCAAACTCCACCTCCAGGCTGAAAGGCAGCTCATAGGCGGCCTGAGTTTTGAAGTTCTGGATAAACTGGGCCTGCCCCCCGTCAATGGAGAACTCGCCCTTGTTGCGCAACATGACCCCCATGGCGATCAACTCGCCCGGGGCCGGGGGGTTGTAGCCGGGATTGGTGGTAAACAGGCTTTTGACGAGCCGCAGTTTGTTCAACTCAAAATTTATCCGGCTGGACATTTATAACTCCTCGCGGTCGCCCGGGCCTCAGAAAGGCTCCAGGCCGGGCTCGCCCGGCTCAATGACGTGGGCTTCCAGGTGCAGGGACTCGTCGGCCTTGATGGTGATGGGCCTTTTGAGCCTTTTTTCCAGGTCCTCCAGGGCGGCCCGGCCCTCGTCGAGGATAAGATCCCGGATGAAGGGATGGACCTTGAGCGTTAAAGGTTGGCCGGGGTAGTCGCAGGCGGCGATCTCCATCTCCCGGAAAGCCTGGTGGAAGACCGAGACCCGCGAGAGCAGATACCCCTGGCCTTGGCAGTAGAAACAGGGTTCCCGCAATAAGCGGTCAATGTTCTCCCGGGTTCTCTTCCTGGTCATCTCTATGAGGCCAAGCTCGCTCATGGGCAGGATTTTGGTTTTGCCCTTGTCTCGCCTTAAAAATTCCCTCAAGGCGGTGAATACCCTCTCCCGGTTGACCTCCTTTTTCATGTCAATGAAATCAATGACAATCAAGCCCCCAATGTTTCGAAGCCGTAGCTGATAGGCGATCTCCCGGACCGCCTCTAGATTGGTCTTGAGGATGGTCTCCTCAAAGTTGTGGCGCCCCACGTAGCGGCCGGTGTTGACGTCAATCACCGTCAGGGCCTCGGTGGAGTCAATGACCACGTAACCCCCGCTTTTGAGCCAGACCTTGCGGTTGAGGGCCCGGGCCAGGTCCGTCTCCACGTCATAAGCGCTGAAGAGGGGCTCCGAGCCCTCGTAGAGGGTCAGAGCCGGGGCCTGGGCCGGGGCGAAGACGTCCAGAAATTTCTTGACCTTGGCGAACTGGCCCGGGTCATCCAGGATCAGCCTCTCCACCTGGTCCGAGAAGATGTCCCGAACCGCCTTGAGGGTCGCGTCCAGTTCCGGGTGAATCAGGGCCGGGGGCTGGGATTTGTCGGCCTCGGCCAGGATTTTGCCCCAAAGGTGGATCAGATAACCGGCCTCGGCCTCGATCTCGCGCTCGCTGGCCCCCTCGGCGGCCGTTCGGGCGATGAAGCCATGGCCGGCTCGAATTGAGTCCAGCAGGTCCCGAAGTCTTTTGCGCTCGTTTTCGTCCTCAATGCGGCGGCTGACCCCGAGGTGGCCGATCATGGACATGAAAACCAGTCGCCGACCCGGCAAAGAGATATGGGTCGTCACCCGGGCCCCCTTCTGGCCCATGGGCTCCTTGGAGACTTGAACCAGAATCTCCTGGCCCTCGGTCAAGAGCGACTCGATGGGGGCGACCGGGGTTTCGGGCTCGCTTATCTCCGGCTCCGGCTCCAGGGAAGGGCTCATCTCCTCGCCCGCGCCGAGGTCGTCGTCCTCATCCTCAGCCACGGCTTGACCCAGCAGGCGGCTGAACTCCCTTTCCCCGCCGCTGATGTCATCAACATATAAAAAGGCCGCCTTCTCCAGCCCGATGTCCACAAAAGCCGCCTGCAGGCCCGGCAAAACCCGGATAACCCGGCCCAAGTAGATGTTGCCCAGCAGTCCCAGTCCCCGAGCCCCCCGCTCCAGCTGAAACTCCACCAGCGTCCCATTCTCCACTAGGGCGACGCGGGTTTCGTAAGGCCGGAAGTTGATGAGTAAGTCCGAGGGCATGAGGGCGGGCTGGTCTCCTTCCACGGGGCCTTAAGCCAGGTTGGTGGCTGTCTTGGTGGCCTTGAGCCGTAAATCTGGGCCCAGGCCGTAGAGAGTCCGGGTCACGGCCAGGGGTTTGGGGGAGCCCTCGTTTCTGACCGCTAGGGTCAGAGCCAGGGTTCGGGGGTCGGTCGGGGCGCAGGCCAGAACAAAATCTGTCAACAGGAACGCCCGTTCTCGTCCCTTATTATCAGTATAGCTTAATAAGGCGGCCGGGTGAAGGGGTTGACCGATAAACAGATCCGTATCCGACTCAATCAGGTAGGAAATGGAGGCAACCTTGAGTCTGGGCCCACCTGGGGGCAGAAATTGAGCTCGAATGATAGTCAGCCCTTCCGGTAAAGTTAACAGAGATCTCACTATTGGCGCGGGTTTGGGCTGATTTAGAGTTACGACCATTAGTTCACTGTGACTTTCTAGACCCAGGGGCAGAGCGGTCAGGAAGGACAGTTTCGGCTGCGGGTGGAAGCCTTGACTGGCGGCCACCGGCAGCCCAGAGCGGCGGAAAGCCTTTTTCCAGACTTCGACCATCTCCAGGTGCCCCAACAGGGTCATGATCCCGGTTTTGGCGAACTCCAGCAGGATTCGGTGGCCCGGCCCGGCCTCGGGGTGAGGCCGGGTTTTTTGGCCCTTGACCGGGGTATTTTTGGCGGGGCCTATCTCGACAGGGGTTGGCGCGGCGAGGGCGAGCTCGGCCCCCGGCTGGCCCTCCTGAGGAGCGACCCCTTTCGGGGGGGGGGCGGCCAGGCTCATGACCGACGCCCCCTGGCAGGCCCCGCAACCCTGGCAGCCAGCCTGGCGGCAGTCGGGGGTTATCTGGGCCTTTTGGGCCTTAGCCAGCTCCCTTAAAAGAAAATCTCGCTCCACGAACGGCCCCACGTGGTCCCAAGGCAGCGGTTCGGCTGGATCCCGGGCCGCCAGGAGGTCGGCCAGCTCGAAGCCCTGGTCGGCTAAAGCCTCCTGCCAGAGCTCAGGTTTTAAATTTTCGCTCCAGGCCTCAAATCTGGCCCCCTTACGCCAGACCGCCTCCAGGACTGGGCCCAGGCGCCGGTCCCCCCGAGCCAGGAGAGCCTCAATGACCGAGCCCTCTGGGGAGCCGGTCCGGGGAACCAGGCCCGGGCGTTGGCTCAGGGTGGTCAGGAACTGGCGTCGACTCCGACTCTCGGTCGCCGAGGAGGCGGCCAGCCACTGGAAGGGAGTGTGAGGTTTGGGGATGAAGGTGGCCACCGAAATATTGATTTGGGCCCGGCTTTGTTTTTTGACTTTTTGAGCCAGCTCGACCATCGCCAGCAAGTCGTCCTCGGTCTCGGTCGGGAGCCCGGCCATGAAGTAGAGTTTCAGGGTCCGCCAGCCCATGGAGAAGGCCGCGTGACTAGCCGCCAACAGATCGTCCTCGGTGAGGTCCTTGTTGATGACCGCCCGGAGACGGGCCGTGGCCGCTTCGGGGGCGATGGTGAACCCGGTTTTGCGGACCCGGGCGATCTGGCGGGCCAGAGTTGGGGAGAGGCTTTTCACCCGCAAAGAGGGGAGCGACAGAGCCACCCCGCTGGCGGCCCAGCGGCCCATGAAAGCGGTAACCAGGGGCTCGATCTGGGTGTGGTCTCCGGCGGAAAGGGAGAGAAAAGCGGCCTCATCATAGCCAGTGGCCAAAAGATTTCGCTCGGCCAGGGTCAGAATCTCCGCCAAACCGCGCTCACGGACTGGCCGGTAGAGGTAGCCGGCCTGACAGAACCGGCAGCCTCGAGCGCAACCCCGGGCGATTTCCACCACCACCCGGTCGTGGACAGGTTTCACCCAGGGGACAATCTGACAGTCAGGAAACGGAGCCCCGGCCAGGGAGGCCACCGTGGCCCGCGTCGCCCGTTCATAGCCGGGCAAGAGAGGTTGGACGCCCAGAAACCGGCCATTTTCCCGCCGCGGCTCAAAGAGCTCGGGGATATAAACGCCGGGCCGGCCGGCCAGGCGTTTATACAGCTCCATCTTGGGGGCCTTGGCGGCGGCCCACTCTTTAATGAGGGAAAAATCCCCTAGCCAGGCGTCCTCAGCCTCGCCCACAAAAAAGAGGTCAACAAAGTCCGCCAGGGGCTCGGGATTAGCCGCTCCAGGTCCGCCAGCCACAATCAGGGAGGCGGAGCTCGGGCGCTCGCGCCGCCGGGGGTTGAGGCCGCCCAAGGCGATCATGTTCAAGATGTTGGTGTAGGAGAGCTCATACTGGAGGGAAAAGCCGACCACATGAAAATCGCTTAAGGGAGCCTGAGACTCCAGACTCCGCAATGGCCGACCGCTCAGAAGCTTTCGCTCATAGTCCGGCCAGGGGGCGTAAACCCTTTCCGCCGAAAAACCTCGTTGGTGGTTCAGCAGGTGGTAGAGGATTTTGTGCCCCAGATGGCTGTGGGCGATTTCGTAGACCTCGGGGAAGGCCAGGGCCACTCGCAATAAAAAACCCCGCTCGTCTGGCTCGGTCCCCGGCCGGGCCCCAGGCTCGGACCCCAGATAGCGGGCCGGCCTTTCCACGGTTAAAAGCTCCTCGGCCATCTCAGGCCCAATGGAAAAACTCAATATCCGCCTCAAACAAAGAAAAGCTAAATCATTTCCAGGGCTAAGGCTCTGGCCGCTACCTGGATATCAGGGGCCAGGCGGAGGGGTCGCCCCACCACCAGCAGATCCGCCCCGTCTTCTAAAGCCTGTTTAGGGGTTCCCACCCTTTTCTGGTCATCGTCCGGGATCGACGCGCCCACCGGGCGGATGCCTGGAACCACCAGAAAAGGCGCGGAGCCAAAATTTTCCCGGAGAGCTTTGACTTCCCGCGGCGAGGCCACCAACCCCTGGCAGCCGGCTTTGAGAGCTCTTTCGGCCAAAAGTAAGGCCCAGCGGCCTGGGAGTTGATAGTCCGGGGCCAGTTCCTCGAAGTCCAGGGGATTCTGGCTGGTCAGGACTGTTACCGCCAAGATTTTGGTTTTGGGGCCCGCGGCTTGGACGGCCGCGGTCAGAGCCTCGGGTCCGGCCAGGGCGTGGGCGGTCAGAAAATCCGCTCCCAGAGCCGCCGCCGCTTCCGCGGCTTTGGCCACGGTGGCCGGGATGTCGTGGAGTTTGAGATCCAGAAAGAGTTTGGGTTCCGGGGCCACGGCGCGCAGGCTTTCGATGACGCTTGGCCCAGCCTTGACATACAACTCCAAGCCTATCTTGAGACAACCAACCAGATCCCGCAACTGACGGGCCCAGTCTAAGGCCTGGTCGGGCGAGCCGTCCAGGGGGAAGGCTATTTTGGAGCTGGCCTTTTGGGCTTTCTTTTCCCGGACTTTTAAAACTTGGGCGCTCAAGCTGCCGCGCCTCCGCTGATATTTTGTTGGCCGCGGCTATCTGGAGTCAGTAGAGCCCCAGGCTCAGGAGCCTGATCCGTCGGGGACCGGACCAGCGCGAGAGGTAAGGCTGGTTTGGCCTGGGTTTTCTTAGTCGTCATCCAGCTCGTCCAGGCCATCAAACTCCACGGTTTCCGGGGTCTCTGGGTCAAAATCCTCCCCGGGATCCCCAAAGTCCAGATCATCTTCCAAGGAGACCTGAGCCTGAGCCGAGCGCGTGTCGCTGGGTAAAGGCGCGGGTTCTTGACTGAGCAGGGAATGGGTGTCGTCATCGGCTAGCTCGTCCAGGATTTCCAGGGAGCCCGGTTGAACCATGAAGGTCTCGGTGGGGTCGGGGGACCCGGCTTTGGGCAGATCCCCGGTGCCGATCAGGGTGGAGCGAATGTTGTCCAGGGCGGCGGTGTTTTCCGGGGGCTCCATCTTGACCATCCGCGGCTGGGGCCCAGGCGACGGCGGGTCGAGGGGCGTCTCAAGGGGGGTCGGCTCGGGCGCAAAGGTCTCAAAAATTGGCTCTGGGGGTAGGGATTCGTCCAGATCCACTTCCAGGGGAGCGATCTCTGGGGACACCTCCAAGGTCGGGGAGACCTCTTCCTCCACCGTCATCGGGGTTATCTCCAGCTCGGCCTCTGGGGCCACCGTCACCTCCATGGGCGTTTCTTCAGGAAAATCCTGAACTCTGGGGCCATCCTCTAGCACGTCCACCTCCACCGGGGTGATGGTGGAGCTGGGGGGGGAGACCTCCAGGGGCTCAACGGAAAAATTTTCCAGGTCCGGCTCGAGGCTCGGCGGAGCCGGGGGCGGTGGCGGAGGAGCCGTGGTCGCCCTGGGGGGGGCGGGTGGCGGGGGAGCCACCGGGGGAACCGGCGGTGGGGGAGCCATCGGGGGGGCTGGCGGTGGCGAGGGGGGGGCCAAGACCGTCGCCGGGGGTAAATTTATAGGCTTAGGCCGCGGCGGAACCGGCGGCTGGAGGGGCGGGCTCTGAGTAAAATCCTGGACCGGTTGGGGCGGCCTGGAAAAATCCTGGGGGGGCGGCCCTGGGGGGGGCACGATATCAGCCTCAATAAAGTTCTGGGAATCCGGAAGGAAGTTCTGGGAATCCGAGGGCCCGGGGGTAAAGACAGGGGGCTCCTCCCCCAGGTCCGGCGCGGACAGGCTCGGGGCCTGGTGGCCTAAAATGGCGAAGAAGTCCACCTGGCCTGGCTCTGGGGAGTTCAGAGACAACTGACGCCGAATCGGCTTCCAATCCTTTTTGCACTTGGGACAGTTGTTGTAGTAGTCAAAACTGTTATATCCACACTTAGGGCAGAGCATTGGGGCCTCCAGGTCTTGGCCAAAGCGATCTTGAGCGCGAAAGGCGGGGGCTAACCCCGTTCTGGGGGGTTGGCTCCCTTGTTGGGGGCGAGGGGGCCGGGGTCGGTCGCGTCCAACAAGCTGAAAAAGTTGATCGGCTCAGGTTTGAGGGTCGTCAACAGGAGCTGCTTCTGGATCGGGCGAAGATCTTTTTTGCACTTGGGGCAATTGGCGTTGTGATCAAAGCTGTAATATCCGCATTTAGGGCAAAGCATCTGGTTAACTCCGCCTCCCCCTGGCCAAAAATTCAGGCCCCGCGTGGCCAAGGCCAAAAAAATCATTCTAATCAAAAGCCTGGGGCCATGACAAGCCTAGCCCAGGCCGAGGTCAGCTTTTGGCCTTATATAATTAAGGTTAAGAGGTTTTCTCAGGCCGGTGGAAAAATGGGCTAAGATCGAAAAAATCGCCACGGCTTTACAAGTATTTTATTATAAAAACTCTAAAAAGTCAAGATCAAGTCTGTTTTCGGTTTTCGGAGCTGACTCGCCCTCGGCGGCCATCTTTGGGGCCGGGTGATTGAGGGGCAGATAAAAAATGAGGGAGTTAGAGTCAGGCCGGAGCGGTCGGGCAGAGCGACCAAGGTGAATTTTGATAATTTTAGGTTGATAATATTTACGTTCTCGCAAAAAAAAGTCATTATTTTATGAATAAATATTTGTAAAATATTTAGTCGGCACTGAAAAAGCGCCCATTTTTCGAATTCAACTTGGATTGGGCACAGAGCCAGACTTAATATTAGATCTAAATTATATCAAATTATAATAACATGATATTTTGAAAAAAAACTATTCGGTGGGTCCCAAAAAAGACAAATCCCTCTCGTGGTAGCAATGGAGCTACCAAAGGGTGAACGGTTACCCTAGGGGAGACTTGGGCAGGCTTGGTAGGTGGCGGAATAGACTCTGGAATTCTAAAATCATAGTTAAAAAAATTGAGGGTCGCGGGCGACTTTTCTGTCCTTCATCAGGACCCCAACTTTTGAGCGGCCATAAACACCTAAACCCATTTCAATGATTTCTTTCGCGTCCAAAATATACTGATTTGAGTATTCTTTAGTCGCGATTTGTTTCAGACCCTTTTGGGCCAAACTCCGAGCCTTTTCCCGCTTATCCTCAATTGACAATTTAGAGAAATCTTGCGGTTCTCTCTCAAATTTAATTTCAATAATTACATAAACACCATTTGAAAATAATAACTCAAGATCAGATTTACCAAGGGATGAGGCTACTTGAGATCTGACATCAATTTCCAGCCCGTCCAGATATATTTGAATCAGAGAATTATAGAATTTTTCCGATGAAATATGTTGATCAAATGATATTTTAGCCAAGCCGGCTTCCAGGATACTCTCAATGGCGGCTGAGTCTCGGTTGAGGACAGCGGTCTCAAATTGGCGCCCTT
>JAISMU010000054.1 GCA_031276635.1 Deltaproteobacteria bacterium
CATCTATAAGGATGGCTGGTTTCAAGCCATACTTAAAACGGAACTCCCCGATTACGGCTGAAAAATAAGTCCCCAAGGTGGGCCAGTTCTTGAGTAACTCCAGGCGATCGGGCGAAAAACTCTCTTGAGAAACAATGTTGTCTAGAGCGAAGCGCAGAGCTTTTTCCACAATTGTCGGGTCAGAAGAATAGATATTGTCCATGGAAAAACGGATGACAGGATAAGCGGCCCAATCATAATCAGAGGAGTCGATCCACAGTCCCTGGAACAGCTCCCGGCGGCCCCGCAAGATGGCCTCAAGGGTACTGACTAAAAGAGATTTCCCGAAACGGCGGGGCCTGGAGAGGAAAAATGGATTTCCGTCGACTAGTAAATTGTGGAGAAATTCGGTCTTGTCGGCGTAAACACAGCCGCGCCGACAAATTTCCTCAAAATCAGCAAAGCCGATTGGTAATTTTTTCATCCTTTAAACCTGACAGATAAACATCTTTGGACTGACGAATTTGGCTTCTGTCTACTCTCCTCAATCGAACATTCAGTCAACCAGACCCTTGGCTAAAGCCGGAGGTTTTGATTTAAGACTAAAGTTTCTTATGAGCGAATTAAGCGAACCCTCTTATCAAACATAAACTTAGGACGGAGTCTATATTACTTTTATTTAAGTTTCATTTTAATATCTTTATCTCAACAGAATTGATTTTTTTTAAAATGTTGCTATTTTTTTATATATAGTTTTTATATTAAAAAGGCGTTTTTCTATAGTAATTTTGAGGGAAGGGCAAAGTCAAAAAAAGACGCTAAAGCCAAGGATTTAAATCGACCAAAACCCTAGATAATAAAATTATACCAGTTCGCCCGTCCTTTGTAAAAAGTTCAGCGATTCTGGTTAGTGGCAGGCTTTTGGAAAAGCGGCTAATTGTCGCCACCTAGGGTACTGTATGGAAAATGCGTTCATTTCTCTACCACGTAAAACAACGTTATGTATGAAAAATGCTTTTAAAGATGTGTTGTAGAGCAATGAGCATGAAAAAACGAAATTTTTTCAAGTGATTTAATATATTTACATGCCTTTTAATTATAATTTATCATTTATTCGCAGTATATGGCTGGAAAAAATATTTTTATCATGTTTAAATATTTTTATATTAATTTATAAAAATTATTTTAATAAATTATAAATAATTTACAATCTTATGTCGTTGATTATCTGGCTATAAATCATTAAATATTGTCTTACATCACGATGATTCATATTTTACCTTTTAAATTTTGTGAAGACAACTATTTTTCATTTTTTATTTGATCATAAGACTAATTAGATGATTTTTTTAGTTCATTGTGGTTTTCAATTCTATACAAATTTTATAGTTCTCTTTATTTACTTATTGACAATTTTAACTTTATATTATATATTTTATCGTGATATAAAATAAAACTTAATAAAATTAATTATTTTAGCATATAATTATCTAATTAACTAAAAACTAATTTTTAGATAAGCAGTTAGTTAAAAACCTAACCTATAACAATTAGTTATAACGTGGTGGCGCCCTTGGGGGCGGTCGCAGGCCGTGGCCTTCGGCCCGGCCTGTGACCTGTGAGGGGCCATTTAAGGTGGCCTGGGTCAGTTGGCCCGGGGGTTAGTTTCTCAAAAGCCCTCTATTACAGTCGCCTTTGAAAAAGTCAGTCTCTCGCGGCCGGAAATTTTTTTCAGAGGAGCGAGTTTTTCTGATTAGAGCACAGATCTTTCGCGTTGAGTCTAGATTTCCTGTCATGGTTAAATTGTTCTTTATTTAGAGACCGTTTTTTGGTAAATTATCTAAAATGAGACTGGCGATTAAAATAGGCCAGGTTTTTGTCCTCTGGCTCGGTCTGGGGCTGGCTGTGTCGGCCTGCGCCTGGTTCGGGGAACCGCGCCCTAAGCCGGTTGAAAGGGCGGAGTTTGAGGCTTTGACTGGCCGGGTTACCAAGCTTGAGGACGTGGTTTTAAAAGGCCCCTCCCCCTGGCTGACTCCATTCGTGACTCCGGGTGGGGGAGCGTTACCGTCTGGAGCCAGTCTGCCCGCCAAGCCTTCTGGGGTCATGGACCGGCGGCGTTATCAAAGGGCTTTAAGCCAGGTTCGCTCCCGGCGCTACTCGGAGGCGGCGGCCACCTTTGAGGCCATGCTGGCCGAAAACCCCCAGGGCCCCTTAGCCCCCAACGCCCGTTATTGGTTGGGTGAGTGCCACTACGCCCGAGGCGATTACAGCCAGGCCCTGAGCCAGTTTCAAATGGGATTTCAGCAATACCCCACCTCCAACAAAGCCCCGGATTACTTGTTAAAAATGTCCTATAGCCAGAGCCGTCTGGGAGATGGGCCGGGGGCTATGGAGTCGATGCGAGTTCTTCTGGAGAGGTTTCCCGAGTCCAATTCGGCCAGAATGGTTAAATCCGGGCGGACGCGTTTTTAATATACGAAATTTATTTTCAACCAGATTTTTTCAATGATATTGTGGGTCAGTCCCATCTGAGAGCCAGAATCCGTCATCTGAGGTCGGCGATTCGGGCGGCGGGTGGGTTATTTTTTTGCCAGAAAGCTTTTTGGATGGGGCGCGATTGGTTATAATGGCCCTGGGTCATTTTGGAGGCTTTTTTTTCTTCGCTCATTTTTGGCCCCTATCTCGCTGTTGGAGACTCAGGGCTCATGACCCCCAGTCTCGCGGCTTCTAGGCTAGTCAGAAGATTAGTCTGTTTTGAGTCATCTGGCCAATATTTTTGTCGAGATTTGGATTTTTATACTAAAGTTGGCTTTAATAAGCCGGAATATATTGTTTTGAGCCAAGCGACCAATCCAGCCCCTACCGCCCAGAACCCGAGCGCGGGAGTCGCCGAGACCAGCCCGTTGTCGGTCCAACCTCCCTTGAGCCCAGCGGCGGGTCAGGGCGGGGCTGATCCGAAACCCCGGCCTCGGAAGACCTCCTCAAGCCCTCTGCCAAAACGGAGCCCCCGGGTAGCCCCGCGGGCCCAAGATCTGGCTTCTGAGGCCTCGCTCGCTTCCGAGAGCGTTTCCGCCGCTGTCTCAGCGACCACCTCCTCGTCCGCGGTTCCTGTGGCTGATTCCTCGCCTCCCCCCTTTAAACCAACGGCGTCAACCATCCCCGACAGCGTCCAGCCCACGACCTCGCTGGCCGCTGAGGAGCCTCCGGAGGAATCTCAGGCCGTGGTGGCCAAGCCTCGGGTGGTGGCTGAGCCTCGCCCCAAGACTGAGCCGGCCGAGGAGATTCTGAAGGCCCCCAAACCCTGGCGCCATCCCCAGGCTTGGGTGCCTATGGAGCTGGCCTTTTACCTCTTCCTGGCTCCCTTTATTTTCTGGCCCCTGGCCATTGGGGCTCTGATCCTCCAGATTTACTCCCAGGACCTCCAAGGAGTGCCGCTGGAGAGCCTGAAGAACTATAACCCGCCCACCATCACTTATATCATGGCCGCCGACAACACGCCCATGGCCGAGATCTATAATGAGCACCGCTTGGTTCTGAGCCTGGATCAGGTGCCGCCAGTGGTTATCCAGGCTTTTCTGGCCGCCGAGGATGGCTCCTTTTATCAACACCAGGGGGTGGATCTGCTGGGCATTGTCCGAGCGGTGATCGCCAACTTTCGGGCCCGGCAGACGGTGCAGGGGGCCTCGACCATCACCCAGCAGATGATCCGGACTTTTTTGCTGACCAATGAGCGCACCTATGACCGTAAGCTCAAGGAGATGATCTTGGCTTGGCGGGCCGAGCGGATTTTAACTAAAGATGAGATACTTTTTCTGTACCTGAATCGGATCTACCTCGGTCGGGGAGCTTATGGGGTGGAGTCGGCGGCCCGGCTTTATTTTGACAAGAGTTTAAAAGACGTGACTCTGGGCGAGGCGGCCATGTTGGCCGGCCTCGCCCAAGCCCCGGGCCGGTTGCGGGCTCATCTGGGCACGGAGAGAAGCGTTGAGCGGCAGAGATACGTTCTAAATCGCATGCTAGTCGATGGTTACATCTCCCAGGAACAGGCCCGGGCCGCCTTGAGCTCGCCTTTGCGGTTCCTGGCCAGGAAGCGCAACCTTTATCGTCAGGTGGCCCCCCAGTTCGCGGAGGTGGTCCGGCTGCAGATGAGTTCGCACCTGGGGGCGGACCGGGTCTTAAACGATGGGCTCAGAATCTATACCACCCTGGACCTCAAGGCCCAGGCTCAGGCTGAGGCGGCGGTGCGGCAAGGTTTGGACAACCTGGCCAAACGGCAGCGGATGAGCCCCCTGGTCAGGCGTCTGTCGGCCCGGGAGGCCATTGATTACGCTCGCCGGGCCAGAGCCAGCCTGGATAACCGGCCTCTGCTGGTCAATCAGGAGCCGGCTGGTCTGGTCACCCGAGTCGACACGGGGGAAAACCCGGGTCTTTGGATCGCCATAGGCGACGAGCGGGGTTTTCTGCCAGCCAGCTCTTTGGGTTGGATTCTGGGCCGCCGCAAGTTAAGTGATGTCTTCGCGGTCAATGATCTGGTCATGGTCCGGGTGATCGGCCAGGATCCTCAGACCCAGCGGTGGGCCTTTGAGCCAGCCCCGCCTCCAGAGATCCAGGGAGCTCTGGTTCTCATGGAAAACAAGACTGGCCGGGTTCTGGCCATGGTCGGGGGGCGGGATTTTGGCTTGGAGGGAGTGGGGGCCAGCGAGTTCAATCGGGCGGTGCAGGCTCTCCGGCAACCCGGCAGCTCCTTTAAGCCCTTTGTTTACGCGGCGGCCATTGACCATGGCTACACCCAGGCCTCGGTGGTGTATGACGTCCCCATCAGCTATCCTGATGGCCCAGGGAAGATCTGGCGGCCCAAAAACTATGGGGGCCGGCACGCGGGCCCGCTGACGCTGTTTGACGCCTTGAAAAACTCGGTCAACATCGTGGCCGTGAAGATCTGTGAGGCGGTGGGGCCGCCGGTGGTGGCTGAGTACGCCCACCGCATGGGTATCACCTCCCAGCTCTCCCCGACCCTGTCGCTGGCTCTGGGGGCCTCGGAGGTGACGCTTTTGGATTTAACCAAGGCCTACACCACCTTCCCTAACCTGGGCTCGTGGGCTTGGCCTTCGTTCATTACTCGGGTGGAGGACCGCTGGGGCCGAAATATTCTGGACTTTCAGCCCTACTTGACTGAGGCCATTTCTCCGCAGACCGCTTATATCATGCTCGACATGCTCCGGGCGGTGGCTAGTCGGGGCACGGCCGCCCGCGTGGCTGGAGCCTTGAAGATTCCGGTGGGCGGCAAAACTGGCACCACCAACTCCCAGGCCGACGCTTTGTTTGTCGGGTTCACTCCCGAGTACACCTGCGGGGTCTGGGTGGGTCGGGAAACCCGGATCTCCCTGGGAGCCGGCGAGCAGGGTGGTCGCACGGCGGCACCTATCTTTATTGATTTCATGAAAGAGTTTCTGGCGGACAAGGTCACAGGGGAGTTTGAGATCCCGCCGGGAGTGGTGCGCCGGGGTCTGGGCGGAGGCGAGGAATTTGACGACATGGGTGAGGTGTCCTCAGCCAGTTACGTTTTTAAGGTGGGCGAGGTCGGTCGGGGCCGGATTGACACCAACTTCGGCGATGACTATGAGGCCATGGAAGGGCCCATGGACGCCCGAGCCCAGAACCAGGAAGAAATTGACCAACGGATGTTTGACTATCTGGGGGGTTATTGAGAGCTTCTTGTAAAAATATAATATAAGTTGACTTTCCCCCTTGGGGGTGATAAGTTAACAATGTTTTAATCAGTTAATACTGGAAATTTACAGTGAAACAAGCCGTAACTGCCCGAAATCACGGCGAAAAAAAATTTCGCTGTTTCATATAAGCGCGGGGATGAGGCCAAGCCTCATAAACACTTATGACACTCAGGATAATCAAGTTAAATTCACCTCATAAATTTTTCAAGTTTCTTCCCGCCGTTGCTTGCCGCAACCTCATGACCAGTTATATTTGCTGATGGACTCATATTTTTGGCCCAAAATATAGATGCTAAAAAAAGGTAAAATATAAAATGAAAACCGAAAATAAAGATAAACATTTAGATTCTGATATTAATTCTGAATATATTAATCAAATTAAGTCTATAATAGAAGATATCTCTGTTAAAACTCAGGAGATAGATATATCCAAAAATAATTTAACTTATTTTAAGGACCTAGAATTATTGCTATTTAATTCATTTAATAAAATAGAATATTTATATAAACAATTATTACTTGATAAGCTTAAAAAATAAATTTTTATTGTTATAACAATATTCTAAAACATATTTTTCAACACCTATTTCCTATAAATTACTTTTAAGTTTAGTTCTTAAAGTCAATAGATGTAGAGCGATGTCTATTGACCAAATCATTCTAGGTCTTTTAAATCTTTCTTGTAAAACACTTTTATTATCACAATTACTTTTTAAATTAATTAAGCTTATTTGGGAATAATAAAATTTATTTTATTAAACCTGAAAACATTTTTTAGCTTCGGCTAGGTGTTGAGTCGCTCTCAGGCGTCGCCACTGGCTGGAAAAATTAAAGCCCTGGACGGAACTTAATTCATTCCGTCGGTTTTTTTTATAGTCTAATAATTTCAAAAAAATAAATTATTAAATCTTAAGAAGATATTTGAAGCTAAATAATCAAGTTTTGTTGAGCTAGTCACTCAAAATTCGGCTCTTCCCTAGCTAACTAGCACTGTTTGGTGCAAAAAAAATTGCCTTTTCTTGGCGGTGGGAGTAAATTTTTAAAATATTTTAGATCTTTTTTAAATGTATTTGCTGGTAATTGTGCTTTAGTTAAAGCTGATCATGAATTAGAATATGCGTACAAAAAATACCAAATTTTTTAAATTAAGTGTTTCCAGGTAGTTATGAGTGTCAAGCCAAATAATTTGTAAACTGGGGCTAAAATTGATAAAATAACAAATTGGCCTAAAAAATTAATTAAATCTTTTGAGGCTTTTAAACGTACGGGCCCTCTGAAAGGGAGAGAATCGGGCAAAATTTATAATCCGACAGACTCCTAGCTCACTCCCTAGCTCACGCCCAGGCGTCTCACGCGGCCAGGGCCATTCCCGAAACCAAACCTCTGAGCCTAGCTATCCCGGATGATTTTTCCTTATGAGCGCGCCGTCAATTCTGCTGGCCACCAGCAACCCGGGCAAGATCCGGGAATACTTGAGTCTATTCAGTCCTCTGGGTCTTAATTTCATGACTTTGGCCGATCTGCCCCAGCCGGTCCCGGAGCCTAGGGAGACCGGGGCGGATTTTTTGGCCAACGCTTTGCTTAAAGCCCGCTATTACGCTCGGGTGAGCTCCCGACCCGCCCTAGCCGACGACTCCGGTCTGCTGGTCGAAGCTCTGGGGGGACGACCGGGGGTGAACTCGGCTCGTTATGGGGGCCCGGGGTTATCGGACGCGGCCAGATGCGCTCTTCTCCTCAAGGAGATGGCCGCTAGCTCGAACCGACGGGCCAAATTTCAGGCGGTCCTGGTTTTGGCCGGGCCAAGCGAGGAGTATCTGAGCTTTGAGGGGGAGTTGGCCGGGGAGATCCTGGAAAAACCTCTGGGCGAGGGTGGGTTTGGTTATGACCCTGTTTTTCTGGAGCTTCAGACGGGCTTAACCTTGGCTCAGATGACCCTGGAGGCCAAAAACAGCCTTTCGCACCGAGCCAAGGCCGGGGCGGCTTTAAGGCGGAACCTGGACCAGGTGGCCAACTTTATAGCCAACTGCGCCGCTAAAGAGAAAAGCTAAAGAGAAACTCGGAGGAGAAATCCGGGCCGGAATGAGCTGGACTAAAAGGGGAGCCTAATTGAGAAAAGGCTCTTTCTGCCCCCCCTGACCTTCGACCAAAAACAGTTTTTAAGGTTTTATCTTAAAAAATTGACTAATTTCCCGATGTTAGACAAAGCTACTGGAAAATTCCACCTAGGAGCGTGTCAGATTATTCTTGTGACACATTGATTTCACAATATTTTTTTAAAAACTTTATAGTAAATAAATTTAATAAAATCAACTATTTATATGTTTCCATGGACTATAATCGACAGGCTCCTAGATAAAAAAAAGTTTTTTTCTTGAGCGCTGTCCGCCGCCGGGTTCTGGGCAACCTGGAAAACCGGGGCCATTACAGCTTGGGGGTTGAGGCTCTCCCTTTTCGGAGACCGGCGGCGCGCCCTCAACCAGCTCCCGTTGTCTTGTTCCCCGACCCATCGATTTAATCAGCAAAGTCGGCTGTCTAGTCAATCAGTCTAGAGACCTTGGCCCGGTGGGCCGCTTCCCGCCCGTGGGTCTTCAGGATACCCAGTTTCGACCGCTTGTCTTAAGTTTGGGCTTCATTACCCATAACCATCGGTAACCCAAATTTCTTAACCTCATTCCATAGAGCCCAGAGAGTAATATTCATCACCGCCGCGCCTTTAGGTGGACGTTGGCTTGGGCTTTAACTCTGGTCAGTCTTTCTGGGTTTTTGGCCAAAAAAATCTCTAGCGGTTTATCGGGCGTCTTCGTGACACAAGATTCACAAGCGATATCCAGATTCGAGGGCCGATTACTCCCGCCATTGGCTTTGGGAACCAAAGATCCCGTTACAGCCACATATTTTTTGATAAATCTATGGCTATAAAGGCCCAATAAAGACCCAAGGGCTATTTACAATTTAAACAGACCAAGGTCGGTCTCTCGGCGGGCCATTTGTTTCAGATTACTATTGATTCTGGCGGCTTAGGCCCAGGACTGGATCCGCGATCCGGGCCTCCTCCAGGGTGCGCATTTCATTAAAGTGGGTGACAGCGCACTGGGCCAGGAACATGGAGATGGCCGCCCCGCTGCCCTCGCCCAGCCACATGCTCAGATCCAAAAGGGGTCGGAGATGGAGATGGTCCAGAAAAGCCTGGTGAGCCGGTTCCTGCGATTTATGGCCAGCGATGAAGTAACGGCTCAGACCTGGGGAAAGCTTGTCGGCGATGGTGGCCGCGGCTCCCGCGATGAAGCCGTCAATGATAATGCCGGCCCGCCGGATGGCCGCCCCCAGATAAATCCCGGCCATGGCCCCGATCTCAAAGCCCCCGACTTTGGCCAGGACATCAATGGGGTCGAGGGGGTTGGGCTTGTTGATTTCCAGAGCCTGCCGAACGACCTCGACCTTGTGGCTGATTCTGTCCTCCCGGAGGCCCGAGCCGCGACCCGTGACCGTCTCTGGGGAGAGGCCAGTAAAGACCGAGCAGATACAAGAGGAGGGGGTGGTGTTGCCAATGCCCATTTCCCCGGCCGCCACCAGGTCCAGCTCAGGCTGGGCCAGGATCACCTCAATGCCCGCCAGAAGGCTCTTCAGAGCCTCCTGGCGAGACATGGCCGGCCCTTTGGCCAGGTTTTTGGTGCCAAAGGCGATCTTTTTGTTGATAATCATGGGATTAGGCTCAAATTGATAATCAACGCCCACGTCCAAGAGCAGAACTCTGGCTCCCACGGTCCGGCACAGGGTAGTGATGGCCCCCCCGCCGCGGGAGAAGTTCTCGATCTGCTGGCGAGTTACGTCCTTGGGATAGGGGCTGATCCCTTCCTCGACTACCCCGTGATCGGCGGCGCAGACCACCATGAGTTTATTCTCATGTCTGGGCCGGGACGAGCTCTGGATGGCTGACAGCTGGATGGCCAGACCTTCCAGCCGACCCAGTGAGCCTGGTGGCTTGGCCAGGCTGGCTTCCCTCTGGGCGGCGGTTTCGGCCAAAGCCATGTTAGGCGGGGTGATTTGGCTCAGGTGAGCGGCCAAAGAGTTTTCTAAATCCATGATTGGCGGTCCAAATGGTTGCGGGCCTCTAAGCCCGGTCAGATTCCCTTGTCCACAATGAAGGCGGCCAGATCACTGACCCGGCAGGAATAGCCCCATTCGTTATCGTACCAAGCCACGACCTTGGCCAGATTGCCGTCTAGAACCTGGCAGAATGGCCCATCGACTATGGACGACAGGGGGCAGCCCTTGTAGTCCATGGACACCAGGCCTTCCTCGTCATAGCCCAGGATACCCTTGAGCTCCCCGTTGGCGGCCTCTTTCAGGGCGGCCCGCAGAGAGTCGGAGGTGGCCGGCTTCTTCAGGATAGCCGTGAAATCCACAACCGAGACCGTCGGGGTGGGGACGCGCAACGAGAGCCCGTCAAACTTGCCGGCCATTTCCGGGATGACTAGAGCCAGAGCCCGGGCCGCCCCGGTGGTGGTGGGGATGATGTTCAGGGCGGCGGCCCTGGCCCGCCGCAGATCTTTGTGCGGTAAGTCCAGGATTCTCTGATCATTGGTGTAGCTGTGAATGGTGTTCATCAGGCCTTTCTCAATGCCAAAGACCTTATTAACCACGTAAGCCGGCGGGGCCAAGCCGTTGGTGGTGCAGGAAGCGTTGGAGACCACAAAGTGCTTGGCCGGATCATAGGTTCCCTGATTGACGCCGAGAACGATGGTCTTGTCCTCGTTGGTGGCGGGGGCGGAAATGATGATCCGTTTGGCTCCGGCCTCCAGATGAGCTTTGGCCTTGTTGGCGTCCGTGAAAACCCCAGTGGACTCAATGACCAGCTCCACCCCGTTGGCCTTCCAGGGGATTTCCTTGGGATCTTTGTGGGCGTAGTTCTTGATTTCCTGACCGTTGATGAAGAAGCTGTCCCCCTTGACCTCCACCTGGCCAGGGAAACGACCGTAGTTGGAATCGTACTTCAACAGATGGGCGTTCGTCTTGACGTCAAAAAGATCATTGATCGCCACGACCTTGAGCTTGTCCGGATGCCGTTCGATAATGGCCTTGAGGACCTGGCGGCCAATTCGACCAAAGCCGTTAATGCCAATGTTGATGGTCATCTTTTCCTCCTAAAGGAAAAAGTAAGGTTGTCCCCCAGGCTGGTGGGGAACTGATGATTCCGAGCGTGGACACAAATTCCCTGGCGTTTTCATAATAAATTTCTGCCTTGTCTATGTCAAGTAAGCTAAAATTATTATACAAGTCTGGATTTTACCGGGTCGGCCAGGTTGAAATCCGCCGAGATCTCCCACTCGCCCGGTGGCTCTCAACCCACCTTTAAGCTCGGTTTTAAGGTCTTCGCCGGCCTCCGGCGGGGAGGGGAAGCTGGTTTTCAGAGCCAGGCGAATTGACCAGGGCTAGTGGCTCTGGCCTAGGATTAGCCAGGTTTGGAAAAAAACGTGGGTCGACTCAGGCCTTTTGGTTTTACGGTTGAGGATCGCTGGTTGAGAGTTAAAGGGTGGGGCCTGGAATTCCCCAGGGTGAACCGAGTCGGTTGGAGCTGACGGCTCTCCGAGGGCCTGACCAGGGGTCTGGGTCCGCCCACGGGCAACATTGTATAAAAAGGCCAAAGTCTGACAAGCCCAAGTCCGCTAAAGCCCAAGGGCGGAGGTTTTCTTGGGTCAGTCGATTGGCCGGGAAACCGGGGAAGGGACTAAAACTACAGGACGACGGTTTTGCGGATCAGTCGAACCACTTCCTCGGGCTCATCCACAATGGTGAAGCTGTCCAGATCCTCCGGGCTGATGTTGCCGTGACCTAGCATTTTGTCCTTTATCCAGGAGAAAAGGCCCTCCCAGTAGGAGGCTCCCATCAAGAAGGTGGGAAAAGGCCGGATGCGCCGGGTCTGAATCAGGGTCAAGGACTCAAAAAGCTCGTCCAGGGTGCCGAAACCGCCGGGAAAGACTACGTAAGCCTGGCTGTACTTGATAAAAACCACCTTGCGGATGAAGAAATAGTGGAAATCCAGCCGGACGTTGGAGTAATAGTTGGGAACCTGCTCCTGCGGCAGCTCAATGTTGAGACCGATGGATACTCCACCGCCCTCGGCCGCCCCCTTGTTGGCCGCCTCCATGATGCCCCCCCCACCGCCAGAGATCACTCCAAACCCGTGCTTGGCCAAAAGAAAAGCGGTTTTTTCGGCCAGTTGATAAAAGTGGTCTTCGGGCTTGGAGCGGGCTGAACCGAAAAGGCTGACACATGGACCCTGATTGCTCATGGCCGTAAAAGCCCGGACAAACTCAGCCATGATGGAAAACATCCGCCAGGATTCGCCCGGCCCCAGATCATTGACAGGAAAAGGATCCGAAGCCTCAATGCGACTACGATTGTTTTTTCTTTTAAAAGGCGGTGGCGTGGGCGTGGTCGGAGCGGCGGGCGTATCCATGATATCTCCTGGGTGGTCTTCAGGGGCGGGTAACCCAAAGTGAAAATGTTTACTGGCGAATTATAACAAAATTACCCCCCAAGCCAAGAGCGATCGAAAATTTTGGGTCCTGATTCTGATTTTGGCCGTGGAGAAAAAAAATATCTAAAAAATTTTAAAAAAATTCTGTTTTTTTGGAAAAGAAAAAAATAAATTATTAGTTATTTATATATAATTTTAGTAATAAATAAGAAATATTTAAAGTCAATATAAATAGAAAATTGAGTTAAAAATCTATTTTAAACTTCCATTATTCTTCCCGGATGGCCAGACCGCTCTCCAGGCCAGATCCTCTAATCATCGGCCAGCTTAGGCAAATTTTATAATTTTGTAATAATTTCCAATTGTTACCTTTTTTAAGCTCCAAGGAGACTCTGGTATTCCTTGCCGTCGGGCGGGAATACGGACAAAATTTTCTCCAGGTTTTTTGCTCGGGGAGGTCGGCGAAGCTCCGCTTATTGCCAGTGGCTAACCCTGAAAAATCGGACCTTTGGCCAACGGCGGAGAAGCGCGAGTCTGAGATATCAAAAACCCCGGTTTGACAACCGGGCCAAACAAGAGGGCTGGTTGGCTCCATCTGTTTAGCGCGTCGGGGACGGGCGGGTCAGATTAAGGAAGAAACCGCGGAGACTGGCCCCAACAGGGTTTATCGCGGGACCAAAGAGGGGAAATTAGAGGTTGTATTTTTGGTCCCAGGGCTAAAGGCGGGAGTAATCGGCCTCTAATCTGGTTATAGCGCGCGCCTCTGGTAAGCGGAAGAAGAGCGATAAACCGGCTAAGGAATTATTGGCTAAGGAGCCGGAAAAGCTAACCCGGCTCCAGCCTCAGGCCCAACGACCGATGAAAGACGCGGCGGCTAGGAATATTGCCCGCTGGGCTCTATAGAATAATGTTCAGGAGTTCGGGCTACCAATGACTGTGGGGAACGGGGCCCAGACTCAAGACCATCGGTCGAAACTGGATGTCCCGAAGACCCACGCGCAGGACGCGGCTCGCCCGGCTAAGGTCTCTAGACTGATCGGCTGGAATCAGCCGACTTTGGCACTTAAATCAATGGTTCGAGGGCCAAGACAACGGACGCTGGTTACAGCCAGGGGTTCCCGCGAGAGAATAAGAATGGGCCGAAAGCGCGCCGGAAGCGGGCGAAAGGGCGATTGTCACTCTCAAGCTCATCCAGGCTAAAGCGGCGAAGAGAGGCCGTCAAGATTTTGAAGTCGTTGACGGCGCCTACCTCGCGAACATTGTAAGACAGAAAATCATCCTCGTTCTCGTAGCCGGTGGAAAGAACGAAGCCATCGATCCGGTCACCAGGAAATTTAACCAAAAGGCGGGCGTAAGTTGCGAAGCGCCGGGCTCCCAGGCTTGCGTCTTTCTCGCGCCGCTGCTCGAAAAAGAAACGCGGGAAGGGTTGCTTTTCCTTGTTTAACGGGATTTTGAACGTGATGTCCGGATGCCGCGCGCCCCTAGAGGAAGACGCTCCCCTCGGGGGCGGAGACTTATCGAAGTCAACTGCGACAGGGTTATCCTCGTCCGGATCATCAATGAGTTTAGCCACATCTGGGAGGAAGAACCCAAAGAACTCCTCCATCAACATAGAAACAACCCATTTCCAGGCCAGGCCTCCGTTGTTATCCAACTTTTTCTTATCTTCGGACTGGGCCAAGGATTCAGATCTATAGGCGGAAAGGGTTAAAAGCAAAATTGTCTCCTCGCCTGAAACGCTGGGGTTGGCGCCGCCAACCGGGCCAGACATTGGGCATCCTCTTAACGGGCGCTCAAATGGCGAGGCCGAAACCTCCCTTTGACGGGGCTGGAAGCCCCGCTCGACAAATAATCAGACAATTATTCTCCACGGGGTGTAAATGGCCGGGTCCCAGCGTCCCGGGCTCGTTGAAGGGTCTTGACAAAAAGAATGATCATAACTGTCTGAAAACCAATAGCTCAAAATTGGACGGGAAAAGATTGTTTGATGGCTTTAAATTCTAAAATTAGTTAAAATCCCTCGCAGGTTGAGGCTGACCATCAACCAGGAGCTCCCAACTCGGCTTTTCCCGGGTTTTATCCTGAATGGTCCGTGGTTTTTAGGCCATCGGGCTATAAAAGTGGGTTTTGGAAAGGGATTTGGATGACTAGATCTTTTTGTTTAGCGGCCATCATGGGCATTTCCGTCTGTGTTTTCACGGGCTGCGGGGTCAAACCCGAGCCAATCAAGCCCTTGGCGGTCCCGCCCAAGGTTGAGGCCGTTGCCCCTCTGGTCTCAGTTCCGGCTCCCTGGGCGGCTTTGGCGGGGCAACTAGTGGAGCAAGGCCTGCCCCAGGAGCGGGTGCGGAACTTCTTCGCTTCCTCCGAGCTGGTTTTCACCCCCGCCCCCATGGAAACCAAGCTGCGGGAGCTTTTTGGGATATTTTACCGCTCGGATCTGACCAGGGACATCCAGGAGAAGCTCTATCAATTGGGTTATGACGTTCTGATTGACGGTCGCAACGGGCCCGGCACCAAAAAAGCCATCCAGGCTTTTCAAAAGGATCACAACCTGAAACCAGATGGCCGGGGCGGGGAGGTCATGGCCGCGGTTCTGGCCCAGCTGATTAAAAAGGGCCGAGTCCGCTCCCTAGCTGATTACCGGCCCCCGGTGGCCGTCAAACCCAGTCGCGAGGCCACTTATCCCCAGTTCACCAAGCCCTCGGCCATCACCCAGATCAAGGCCCATTACGCGGCGGACCAGGTGATTTTTGAGCGGATGGCCCGGGTTTATCAAGTGCCCGGTCCCCTGGCCGCGGCGATCATGTGGATCGAGACCGGGTACGGCAACTTCTTCGGTAAAAACAAGGCCGCGACCGTTCTGGCCTCCATGGCCGCCTCGGCGGATTATCAACTGGTGGCCTCATATCTGGGGGATCTGGACACGGATAAAGAGGCCCAGGCCTTTCTGACGGACAACGCTCAGCAACGGGGCAAGTGGGCCAGGGACGAGCTGTATAGTCTTTTGACTTACGCTTGGGCCAATGGTCTAGATCCTCTATCTTTTCCAGGGTCAATTTACGGGGCCATTGGCTATGGTCAGTTTATGCCTTCCAATGTGGCCAAATACGCGGTTGATGGCGACGGCGACCGGCGGGTCGACCTTTTTAATAAGCCTGACGCCATCTACAGCATCGGCAAGTTTTTGCGGGACCACGGGTGGCCGCTGGCTAAGACTGAGGAGCAAAAGCGACAGGTGATCATGCGCTATAATAAGAGCGGAGTCTACGTCAACACGGTTCTCTATGTGGCTAGGGCTCTGGACCCGACTTTTGATCAGAATTGATTTAAAGAAAAACAGGCTAAAAATTTATAATATTATTTATAAATAGTGGTGATAGTTGGAAAATAAGAGTTTGGTGAAAAAAATTTGGCTTAACGAGCTGTAACCGTTCACCCACTATAAACGCTCATGAGGGGGGCGCCCTCAACCCCTTGTAATGAAATTCCGCAATTTATTTTCCGTGATTGCGGACAAAATAACGAATTTTTTCGCTGTGATTTCGGCTACTTACATTTTGTTTCCCTGTAAAGGGGTGGGGTTGGAAATAGCCCCCATGGTTACCAGGGTCAGGCTCTGGATCTTATTGTTCAGAGACTACGTTGAATAAAATGACTAAACATCAACATCAGAACGCTTCTCCAGTTCTGACCTCATGAAGACTTATTCGCGGACAAGCCGGAACAGGCGCGAAACGGAGTGGGGCTCGGGCCGAGACTCAACATTCCCGAGAAGACGTTCATTTAACGAATAACCTGGCCGTGATAGGCTATTATCGGCGCTTCATTGGAGAGTATTCGTTGTTGACGAAATTAAAAAACCCTTAACCCCGCGCGCTTCGAGACGAGCCAGAAAACTGAGGTAACAGAAGCGGGCCAAGATCCACAAAATGGGCCCATTTATGGAAACTAAGGTTAGGGCTACTATCTGATGAAATTGGTAAACCAATTAGTGGTTGCCATTTTCCACCTGGAAAATCGAAGTGGAACAAAATTGAGCGCCGTCTTTTCTCTTATATCAGTATAAACTGGCGCGCAAAACCCTTGATCGGCCATGAAACGGTTGTGTCATTGATTAACGCGACAACAACGAATAGTGGTTAAAAAATAAATTGTTGCCTAGATGATAAAAAATATGAACTTGCTTTAAAAGTCAGTGATGATGAGTTCAAGAAAATTAATATAAAAAATGTAAGTTTCAAGGGAATGGAATTATACAATTTATCCAAGAAATAATAAATTGAAAAACAGGTAATTAATTTTCTCGCGTCCCCTTATGACTTCAAGGAAATCATTGAGGGAGGGTATCTCTACGTTGAAAAGACTGATTTGCTTTTTGATCTAATCCTGGGCAAACAACGTTTCCTTTCCCGACCCCGGCGTTTCGGCAAATCTCTTTTTCTTACTACCCTGGCGGCTATATTCCGAGGCCAAGCCGATCTTTTCGCTGGTCTTAAAATCGCTAATTTGGGCTATGAGTTTAAAAAATATCCGGTTCTCCATCTGGATATGTCTTTGGGTAGCTCATCTCAAGATAATTTGTTGAAGAGTTTGCGCGGAACTCTGGAGATGATCGGGAAAGCTGAGGGGAAGAAAGAGTTTGATTCCGACATTCCTGGCTTAATGCTTAAAGAGCTCGTCGAAGCCCTCATCGCGAAATACCATGAGAACGTGGTCATGTTGATCGATGAGTATGACTATCCTGTCAGCCATTACATTGG
>JAISMU010000061.1 GCA_031276635.1 Deltaproteobacteria bacterium
ATATTAATAATTATATTATAATTAACTATTTAAATTTAACAATTAAGTCATATTTTAAAAACAACTTGACTAACCTCTGGCTCACGCTTAAACTAGCGCGTGGATTTTTTGTCAGAGAAGTCGCCCGCCCAGGTAAGCCCAAGTTGGGCCTGGCAGGGCGGGCCAACCCCATTGTGGCCGCGCAGGCCCTCAAAGGACTCCAAACATGATTCGAGCCAGCTTGGCCATTTTGGCTTTCGCCATCTGGTACCTGCCTTATCGCCACAAGACCCTTTTTAAGCTGAAAAAAGCCTGGCCTTGGTCTCTGGCCCTATTTGTTCCCCTGGCCGGTTACGCGGTCACTTTGATGACCGGTTTCTACACCAGCCCGAATCTCGCGGCCCAATTGATGTACAACTTTTTTGGCCTAATCTTCTTGGGGGTAATCTATCTTCTGCCCATCACCCTGCTGGGCCATCTTCTGTCCAGTTTCCTCAAGCCTCTGGCCTCCAAAAAGGCCGGAGTGGCTCAACTGCTTCTGGCCTTTGGCCTGGTCGCCTATGGCTGGCTCAACGCCCAAAATTTTAAGATCACCAAATACGAGATCGAGTTGCCCGGGCTCAAAAAACCCGTAACCATCGCCCATATCCCCGACGTCCACTTGGGGGCCCAACGTGGGGAGAGATATTTAAACCAAATGGTAAAAGCCATCAACGAGAACGCGCCGGATCTGGTCATCTATAACGGCGATCTGGTGGATAGTGACGCGGCTCTGAGACCGGAGCTATTTGAGCTTTTCAGGGGGGTTCAAGCCGAGCAATATTTTACCACTGGCAATCATGAGTTCTACATTTCCACTCAAAGGGCCCTGGAGCTCATCGCCGGGGCTGGAATCCGGATACTGCGCTCCCAGGCCGCCCAGACCCATGGCCTGGAAATAATTGGCCTGGAGTACATGAACGGCGACCGGTTCTCCACGGATATGCACCGAGTAAACGATCTCTATATGGACGAGGAGCTGCCGAAAATCCCCCGCTCAGGGCTGCCAACCGTTTTGTTTCACCACAGCCCGGTGGGCTTGGCCGAGCCGCCAAAAAACGAAATCAAGGTCATGTTGACCGGGCACACTCACGGTGGTCAGATCTTTCCGGTAACCTGGCTGATTCGTTACCGATTCCCCTATTATAAGGGTCCCTATGAGCTTGAGGGACTAACCCTCTTGGTCTCCCAAGGGGCGGGAACTTTTGGCCCCTGGGCGCGCCTGGGAACCTTTAACGAGCTCCAGCTCGTCAAGCTGGTCCCGCCCAAAGCCAGTTAGCCCTAGCCTTTGGCTAGGGCTAAACTTTAGTTTGGGAAATCGGCCAATCGGCCCCCAAAGCTGGACACGGCCAGGAATTTCTGATAAAAATAGTCATTAAGGTAAACTGAGTCAACTTTAAAAATGGATATTTTTTCCCTGGAATAGCGTTTGAAAGGTCTTTAACTAACCAAAATTTCGCTCACCAGAAATATCAGCATAATTATAAGTAATTAGTGATTTCTCAGGATATTATGAAGAATATTGATAATAAAATAGAGCTATGGTTAAAAAGCTTACTTGATCTTTCCCTCAGGAATAAACTGATCAACTGCCCCGCCCCAGACAAAAGCCCCAGCGCGTTCCGGAGCTCCCTGGTTATAACTAAGCCCGACCCCCTAACCCTGTGGGAACGATTCCGCGATGGCTCCCAAAGTCTGATTTTCGCCGACCCTGAGGCGGCTGAGGCGACGGCCTCGGCCTCCCAAATTGCCTCTAATATTATTGATAGTAAAGACAAAATAATTACGAATAAGAATTTTTATAACACCAACACTACGCTTTTAGATTTATTAACAAAAAATAGAATTATGTTAAATGAAAAAGGTATTAATACTTTATATTTAGCTGTTTATTTTATAATTTGGGCTGAAAACAATAATTTAAAAAATGACGATATAATTAATAATGATAATAACAATCCTAGTGAAACTCATCGAGCTCCTTTACTCCTTGTTCCAGTTACAATATCTAAAAAAAATAATAAATCTAATTACGAGTTGTCTCGTTACGATGATGAAATAACCCTTAATAAAACATTAGAACAAAAACTTTACAAAGATTATAATATAAATTTGCCTACTTATTCTGACGAATTGCGCTTAGAAGATTATATAAGTCAAGTAAAAAATATTATTTCCTTCAATAAAAATTTAATAATTTCCAATGAAGTTGAATTATCTCTTTTTTATTTTTTAAAATATAATATTTATAAAGATATATTGGATAATAAAAATCTAATAAAAGAGCATAAAATTATTCGCGCCATCACTGGCGATGAAACAGCTTTAAGCGCTAACATTCCTGATAAATTAAATTTAAACCATGACGTGACAGATCCTAAAAAAACCTTCTGTGTCCTCGACGCTGACTCAAGTCAGTTGGATGCCGTCGCCCTGGCCAAACAGGGCTACAGCTTTATCCTGCAGGGCCCTCCGGGAACCGGGAAAAGCCAAACTATCACTAACATAATCGCGGAACTCATAGCCTTAAATAAGCACGTCCTGTTTGTCTCGGAGAAAATGGCCGCCCTGGAAGTGGTGCGGAACCGGTTAATTGAAGTAGGATTAGGAAATTATTGCCTGACTCTTCATGATTATAAATCAAAAAAGAAAGATATATATGATCAATTATCTATCTCATTAAATTTACCTGATTTTAAAAATAATTATACTATTGATATTTCGCATAAATTTGCTGATTTATTTTTTATACGCCAGCAATTAAATAATTACGCCAATGATCTGCACACTAAAATTGAGCCGCTGGGTAAGACTTTTTATCAAGTTAATGGCTTACTCGCGGATTTAAGCTCGTACCCAGACATAAATTTCCTCCCTCCTCAGGCGGCCGATTATACCCTGGATGATTTAAACACCCGCTTAAGGCTGCTGGAAGATCTGGCCATCATCGTGGAAAAAGGTGGTTATCCCGCGGAAAATCCTTGGTTTGACTGTATTATTACGCGTGTTACCAATCAATTTAAACAACGATTCAATATTAATATAAAAAATATATCTGAATTAAAAAGTGAAAGTAGTATTTTATTTAATCAAGTATCAGTTTTAACTGGTCTAAATAAAAGTTTAAATTTATCTGATGTCCAAGAACTGATTAATTTATTAAGCGTTGCCGCCGCCTCTCCAAATGCCCCAGCCGCCTGGACCGGACTTGAAGAGACGATCTTGACTAAAGCCCTCAACTGGTTAGCTGAGCTCGCGGCCCACCAACTGAGCCTTGACACCAAAATTCATAACCTTAACTTGTTGAAAAATGAATATTCAGATCAATACAATAAATATAGTTCATTAATTAATCAAATTAACGATATTACCAATATTAATATTAAATTAAATGAACAAAGTATTATAACTAAAAAAGAAATATCTAATATTATTGATGAAACTATTTTTGACATAGAACTACATGAATTATATAATAGATTTACGACAATATACAAACCTTTTTGGCGTATTTTAAAATCACAATACCGTTCTGATTTAAAGATTATTAGTAGCAAAATAGAACTTAATAATAAATTAACATATGACAATGCTATAATTATATTAAAAAAATTAGTTTCTATTAAAGATATATACAAACAATATAACGATAATAATATAATAATTATCCAATTAAGCAACGAAAAATACTCTTTAGAGCAAGAATTAAATTCACGTAATAAAATAATTGTAAACTTAAATAATGACATTGAACTAACAATTTCAGAAATAAAAGAGAGAAAAGAAAATATTAAAGCTGCTCTTTGGATAGATATACCTGATAATTATGATTATTCTCACCTAACTAATCTGCTTCAATGGACTTTTAACTTTTTAAAAATTTCTCGTGATATTAAAATATCTCCTCAATATCTTCAAAATATATTTAATTGCGATAAAAATAGCTTAGAACAATCCCTTTTATTGACCAAAGAACTGCAACTCTGGCTTAACCGGGCGCGACCAATTTTTGAAGAATTCACTAATTTATTTAACTATTCAAATATTTTAATCAATAAACCAATTAATTATATATATAACCATGCTATTAATTGTAATGAAAAATATGACCTTCTTCAGTTTTATATTGATTATAACTATATACAATTTCAATCTAAAGAATTAAATATAAATGAATATATTGAAATAATTCTAAATAATAAAATTCAAAGTAAAGATATTGTTAATACATTTAAAAAATGTTTCTATTCTGCATGGTATGATTCTAAAATATTAAAATATAATTCTATTAGTAATTTTCGTTCTGTTAAACATGATGGCCTTATATCGAAGTTTAAAGATCTTGACAAATTTCATATTTCTACTACTCAAAAAATATTATCCAATAATCTTTTAGCTCTTCTACCTTCAAATAATTATTCCTCAAAATACAATAATGAATATAATATTCTAAAAAGAGAACTCAATAGAAAGCGTCGTTTTAACTCGGCTCGAAAATTGATCGCCAAAATTCCCAATCTGTTAAGGGTTCTGAAACCTTGCGTTTTGATGTCCCCCTTGACGGTTAGCGCCTATCTCAGTGGAGGCGATTATAAATTTGACACCGTGATCTTTGACGAGGCCTCCCAAATTCCCACCGAAGAGGCGGTCGGGGCTCTTTTTCGAGCGGATCAGGCCATAATAGTGGGGGACAACAAGCAGCTTCCCCCGACTAATTTTTTTAACGCCATCTCGTCTTTTGAGGAATCAGATGAGGACGAGGTCGGGAGTTTGGACGATGGCGGGCCATATGAGTCAGTCATTGAGGAAGCCCCTTTGTTGCCCACCATAACCCTCAAGTGGCATTACCGCAGCAGGCACGAAAGTCTGATAGCCTTTTCCAACGCCACATTCTACGACAATCAACTGATCACTTTTCCCTCCCCGGCTTTGGACGCCAAAGACGTTGGGGTTGAGTATGTTTTCGTGGAGACAGGAACCTACGATCGAGGCGGGAAAAAAGGCAACCGCCTGGAGGCGGAGAAAGTGGTTGAGCTCATCTGCCGACATTTTAACCAGCGCCCTGACCGCAGTTTAGGCGTCATCGCCTTTGGCGACACTCAGCAAAAAGCCATCCAGGCCGCCCTAGATAAAAAAATCAGCGAAAACAGGTATCTCGCTGACTATATCTCTGATGACACAGATGAGAATTTTTTCATTAAATCCATTGAAACAGTGCAGGGCGACGAGCGAGATACCATCATCTTCAGCGTTGGCTATGGCCCTGACGAAGATGGCAAATTCATCATGAATTTCGGCCCGTTGAATAAATCTGGGGGCGAGAGGCGGCTGAACGTGGCCATAACCCGGGCCCGCCACAACATCAAGCTCGTCAGCTCTATCAAACCAGAGATGATCAGCGACCGGGCCCGCGCCGAGGGAGTGAGGTTACTCGGGCAATACATGGAGTTCGCCCTTAAAGGGCCCAAAGCCTTAAGCTCTCAGGCCCCTGACGCGGACGCGATCTTTTTAGAGTCTCCCTTTGAGGAGTCGGTTTACAATTTTCTGCGGCAACAGGGCTATGAGGTTGAGACTCAGGTCGGCTGCTCAAATTTTCGGATCGATCTGGCCGTCCGCCACCCAAAATATGCCAATCACTTTGTTCTGGGAGTTGAGTGCGATGGGGCCAGTTACCACGCCTCTCGGAACGCCCGGGATCGGGACCGACTTCGCCAGGCTGTCCTGGAGGGGGTGGGTTGGACAATCCATCGGGTCTGGTCCACGGACTGGGTGAATAATCAGGCCGCCGCCGGTCAATCGCTGCTCGCGGCGGTCAACGAGGCCATCGCCAGTTTCCGGGAACCCCCTCCCGCCTTGGCCCCAAAGGAGGACTGGCCCAAAAATCCTTCCGGCCCCTCAGCCAAGGTCTTGGACAACCTCCCAATGGTGGCCCAGGATCCGCTCCCAGCCTCAGAGCTGGACGGGCTAAAAAATCCTCCCAGACCCTCAACCGGGGCTCAGGATTCTCTTTCAATTGTGGCTCAGGACCCGCCCCTGAAGCCAGAGGCCAAGGCGCGCCCACACCAAGAAAGAAAACCGCAAATATCCCTTGACCGGCCAGATCAGAGTCTGTCCATATCAAAAATATCCTCAGAGGATCTGAAAGAGGTCATGTTGGCGTTGGTGGCTGAGAACGAGGGTCTGGCCAAAGAAACCTTGTTTTTTAAAGCCCGCGACCACTATGGCTGGAGCCGGCTAGGTTCCAATATTCGGAAAAAATTTAGCGCCGCCTTCGCCAGCCTGACTCGCGGCGGAAAACTCAAAATGGAAAACGACCAGGTTTTCTTAAAACACAAATTCAACGATTAGTCAGCTGAAATAATGACCGCGCGGGAGTCAAGCGTCAGACCTGGCGCGAAACCGCCTTTTTCCCTCAACCCTTTAATTTTTTTGGTTATTAAGCCATGATCATCTTGACCATTGACACTGACTGGGCCCCCCAACACGCCACGGCCCACGTGCTGGAAAAAGTTCAGGCCCTAGGCCTCAAGAGCACGGTTTTCTTTTCCGAACCCAGCCCGGTTCCCCCCTGGCCCCAACTGGAAGTCGGGGCCCATCCCGACCTCTCGCGCCGTTACGTTTTTCAGGACCCAGGCGGGCCCCTAAGTATGGCCACCATGGAACACGACGCCGGAGTTCTGGCGGCCGAAGGAGAGATTTTAGCCCAATTCAAAAAAGCCATCCCAACGGCTGAGGCGGTCCGGACCCACCGATTCTACTGGCACTCAGACCTGGCCCGAGTCATGGCCAAAAACGGCTTCCTTCACGACAGCTCCATGATTTTGCCCTACCAGCCGGGCCTCAAAGGCTTCCGAACCGGGCGTCTGTTGCGCTGGCCCGTCTGGGCCAGCGACCACCTGCACCTGACACGCCGGTTTCCCCTGGACCAACTGGAGATGCCTTATTTAAACGAGCCGGGCCTGAAAATCTTCTGTTTCCACGTGACCTATCTTTATTTGAACGCCCGATCCCTTGACGATTTCAACATGATTCGGGCCCGACTGGGGTCAGGGCAAGAAAGCCCCGAACCCCGACCTGGACCGGGGATCTGGACTTTATTTGAGCTCTTGGCCAACAAAATAGCCAAAACTTCCACGGGCTGGTGGTTGCGAGATATTCCAGAGGAAATGATCCTCCAGAACCTCAAGCGGCCAAAAAACTAATCGGCCCGAGTTTAAACCGCCTTGAGCTCTCTGGTCTCCCGCGACCGATACCGCAGCCGTGGCCGCCCTCCGGTCTCGTAGTCCACGTGGCTGTCCACGAGGTCAATGGCGACCATCTGCCTTAAGTAGCGCCTGATGGTCACTTTGGAGAGACCCACCTCGACGGCCACTTCCTCACAGCTCATCAAGCGCCCTTTGGCCTTGGCCAAGGAGCCTAAAATCAGATTCCAGGTGGTCAGCTGCAAACCTTTGGGCAGCTCGACCTGAGGGGCAAGGGAGCCGGAGCCCAACAGGCGGTCGATCTGCCATTGCTTCAGCTCATCTCCGGCTTTTAAAGTCTCCTTTTTGGCCAGATACTTGACCATGGCCTCCATGAACCTGGTTTCGGTGAAGGGTTTGACCAGATAATCCACCACCCCCAGACGCAGAACCTCCTCAACTTGCCTGGCCTCATTGGCGGCGGTCACCACGATGACGTCCACCCTCAAGCCGTCAAGCCTCGTCCGGCGCAACAGCTCAATGCCGCTGATATCGGGGATGTAGACGTCTAGAATAACCAAATCCACCTCATTTTCCAGAAGATAGGCCAACGCCTCCTGGCCCGAGGCCAGGGCGGCCGTAACCTTGATGTCAGGCAGCCGGCGCAGGTACAGCTGATTAATATGAGACACCATGGGATCGTCCTCGACCACAATTACCTTGATCATTGAGCCTCTCCCTGGGAATAATCCCCTTTCTGTCTCTTGGTTCCCGAAAACCCAACTCAATAACCTCGCCTGGCCCTTGGCTGAAAACAATCGCTGGCCACGACCGGACGCGGCCCAGGGCAAAGCCGTCGGGCCCTGGCTGGCCAGGCTCTTGAAGGTTTAGGTCAGGGCTTCGCCCTGGCGTGAGTTGTTTTGAGTCAGGAGCCGCTCGGAGTCGTCAGCTGGCCCACCAACTGAAAGCCCAAAATCAGAGCTAGCTGATTTCAAGCGCGAGGCTAGGGTCCGAGGAACGACCAATTAAGGGGTGATCCACCTCACCGCCGAGCGGTTGAAAATGATGGCCAAGGTCCCGTCTAGGCGGCCCTGACAGATGATGGGCAAACCCGCGCCAATGGCGCGAACTTTATCGAGGACAAAATTCAGCTCTCTTTTTCCGCCTCAACTCCTCCCTCGCGCGAGGACAGGGCGAAATCTCAGCTGGCCGCCAGCTCAATCCGGCGCGTTTGGCCAGTTCCCTCAGTCTGACTCACCTCTCTGATTCCCTCAGTTTGACTCACCTGGCCTAACTCCGCCAGTCGGCCAGTCGGCCAGCGCTCAGGCTGAGAGAGTCCAAGACCTGACTAGGTCAACCTGAGCCACGAAAGAAGGACCGTCGCCTGGGCCTTTCCCTAATGGCTCAAGACAAAAATACTCAAATTCAACATCTTGGACGATAAAGTCATTTTTAATGACCTATATTTTCCATCTTCAACCAAAGCCCCCAGGGCTATCCGAGGTTTGACCCCGTCTTGATCTATCTGGGGCTCAGCCATCGCGGCTCAGGCCCTTTTCCAGGATTATCCCATATATTCGAGCTCTTGAAAAGGCCTACCCTAAGCCACTTTATCTCTTTAACCATTATTAAGCCAATACGCCATAAGGGGTTTTGATTCAACTCAAATTGGTTTTTTTACTTTCGGAAATTGTTTTTTACTTACCTTAAGGTTTTTTAACTTTCCAATGACTAGCCTCTGACGGGCCCGACCCACACAATAGCTTCAGGTTGAGGTTCGCGTTTCGACAATTGAATAACATAAAAGCCATTAGGCTTAAACTTAAGGGGCCAAGCGTATGGAAAACACCATTACAAGTGCCAGCCAATTAGCGGCCAAGCAATCATCACCTCCCCTTCAAATATATGGCCTGCCCTGGTATTACTTCGCCATTTTCGGGGCCTTGATAATCCTGGGCGCCTATCTCGGCAAACTCCCGACCGGCATGATTGGAGCCTTTCCCCTCATGATCGTCCTGGGGGCCATCTTCAATCTCATTGGCGACCGAACTCCCATCATCAACACCTTTCTGGGCGGCGGGGCCATTGTGGTCATTTTCGGCTCCGCGGCCATCGCCACCTTTGAGCTCATGCCCAAGGCGGCCATCAAAACCATGTCCGATTTCATGAAAGGTGGCGGGTTTCTGGACTTCTACATCGCCTCTCTCATCACCGGCTCCATCATGGGCATGAACCGTCAGCTGCTGATCAAGGCGGCCTTCCGGTACCTGCCAGTCATCCTGGGCGGCGTGCTGGTCGCTCTCAGCCTGGGAGCCATAGTGGGAGCCCTGACCGGTTTCGGGGCTAAGCGAGCTCTCTTCTTCATCTCCATCCCCATCATGGGTGGAGGCATGGGGGCCGGAGCGGTTCCCCTGGCTAAGATTTTCGGCGAGGGTCTCAAACAGGATCCAGCGACCATGCTTTCCATCATGGTTCCGGCTGTGGCCCTGGGCAACGCCCTGGCCATTGTCTGCGGCGGCCTTTTAGATCGTCTTGGCAAAGTCAAGAAGTCCATCTGCGGCGACGGCGCGCTCATGGTCCTCAAATCCGACAGTCAGGATAACGCCACCGAAGTCACTGAGGATTACAAGAAGATCCGCGACCATCTTGTTTTGAGCCAAATGGGGGCCGGACTTCTGATCGCCACCTGTTTTTTCACGCTGGGGGCCATCATCAATCATCTTGTCCCGGCTGTCCACGGTTACGCCTGGATGATCCTCTCCGTCGCCCTCGTCAAAGTGTCCGGGCTGCTGCCACAGAAATTCGAGATCTGCTGTTATCAATGGTTCCAGTTTGTCATGAGTAATCTCACCGGGGTTCTTCTGGTGGGCATCGGCGTGGCTTACACCAACCTGACCGAGGTAGCCGCCGCCTTCTCGGGCGAGTATATGGCCCTTGTGGCGGTCACCGTTATCGGGGCCATCATCGGAGCCGGAGTAGTTGGTAGGATTGTCGGCTTCTTTCCCATTGAGGCCGCCATCACCGGAGGTCTGTGTATGGCCAACATGGGTGGCACCGGCGACGTGGCCGTTCTTTCAGCCGCCAAAAGAATGGAGCTCATGCCCTTCGCCCAGATCTCCTCTCGCATCGGCGGAGCCTTCATGCTCATTCTCTCCAGCGTGGTCCTGCAGATTTTTGGTTGAGCCAACCTAAGGAGGCAAAAATGAATTACCTCGAGGAATCGCTGAAATTGCACCGCTTGTGGCGAGGCAAACTGGATATCGTCCCAAAAATGTCAGTCCAGAGCCGAGATGATCTGGCCTTGGCCTACACGCCTGGCGTGGCCGCCCCCTGCCTGGAGATCCAAAAGGATCCTTCCCTCAGTTACGAGCTGACCGGTCGCTGGAACACCGTGGCGGTCATCACCGATGGCACAGCGGTCTTGGGCCTGGGCGACATCGGCCCGGAGGCGGCCATGCCGGTCATGGAAGGGAAATGCGTTTTATTCAAAGCCTTTGGGGGGGTGGACGCCATCCCCTTATGCGTGCGCTCCAAAGACGTCCAGGAGTTTGTCAACGCCGTGGCCCTTTTAGCCGGCAGCTTCGGCGGGATCAATCTGGAGGACATCTCGGCCCCCCGTTGCTTTGAAATCGAAAGGCTTTTAAAGGAGCGATGCGACATTCCCATCTTTCACGATGACCAGCACGGGACCGCCGTGGTCGTCCTGGCCGCCCTGATGAACGCCCTGAAAGTGGTTGACAAAAAACTGGAAAACGTCACCGTGGTCACCAATGGAGCGGGGGCGGCCGGGGCGGCCATTGTCAAACTTCTCCTGGCCGTGGGTCTGCGGGATGTCATCATGTGCGACCGTCAGGGGGCCATCCATCTGGACCGGCCCAACCTCACGCCCAGCAAATTGGAGCTGGCCGAGATCTCCAACCGTCGCCAGAAGAAGGGCTCCCTGGCTGAAGTCATTGGCGGGGCCGATGTCTTCATCGGAGTCTCGGCCCCAGGCATGGTCACGGCCAAAATGATCCAATCCATGGCCCCGCGTCCCATCATCTTTCCCATGGCCAACCCCACCCCGGAGATCCTCCCGGCCGAGGCGGTGGCCGCCGGGGCCGCCGTGGTCGGGACCGGTCGCAGCGACTATCCCAACCAGATCAATAATGTTCTGGCCTTTCCCGGCATTTTCCGAGGGGTCTTTGACGCTCGGGCCGCCGACATCAACGAGGATATGAAAATCGCCGCCGCCGAGGCCATCGCCAATATTGTCAGCCCAGAGGAGCTCAGCCCCACTTACATCATTCCCGCGGCTTTTGATCCTCGCGTGCGGGAAAAGGTCGCCGAGGCTGTGGCCTTAAAAGCCGTGGCCACCGGTGAGGCGCGGGTCTCCCCGCCTAAAACTGGCCCCCAAGCTTTGTAAGGCTTGGCGGACCTCACCTGAGGCCCGGATCGCTGGATCCGGGCCTTTTTTTTCTGAGGCCTAAAGATGACTATGGCTGAGCAAAAAACCTGGAGCTTTCGACTTGGAGCCAGACTCGTGGCCCAATATCTCCAGGACAGGCTTCTGACCGAGGAGGAGTTTCGCGAGATAACAATTGATAAGGAATTAACCAGCGAACCAGGGGAAATCGACCAGACGACGCCTAAACGCTACCCGCGCCAGTTTGGCTATCTGAGTTCGCGACCTGGAAAATCCAAAAACTTTTTCGCTATGGATTATCCCAACCGCGAAGCGCTGGAGTCCAGGACGCGTCTTCTGATTAGGAACTTATTAAGTTCCGCGGACACGGATCTCGCGCTTGAGAGCGCGCCTGACTCGTTTGGGGCTCGAAACCCCGCGGGAATGATCGAGGAATTCAATAAACCCCTGACCAGCTTCCCCTATGACAATTACAGCGCGGCTAAACGCGCGGCATACGAATAGAATTATCCCAGAGCCCATTTCGGCGGATCCCTGGAGCGTTGGAGGTTGCTGGCGTTAATCAGGAGAGCTCGCCTCAAGATTTTGGCAGAGGGCCATGGTCATCTTGGACAAGCGGTTCTGGTCGTTTTTTCGGCGATCTGGTCTGGGTTTTGGAGCTAAGTTAGTCGATCTGATCGCCAAGAAAACGCGAAAGACGAGGTCATGACCAAGGCCGCTCCGCGGCAGAACCACGAAACAAATTACCCCCGCCTTACGACATTCTTTTTTTGTTGGCGCTTGTCATCAATGGGGTCAACCGAAAAATCACAGGCTGGCGAGCTGGGGGTGGGATAGCCTACCCCGAGCCCGCGAGAGCTCCTGGCCGGCCCCGGTCGGCCAGAGGAAGTTTGAGGGCCCCCCAAGTTCCCCGATTTGGTCGTTGACCCCGGCTCTTTTAAACTCTGCGCCAGCCTCGCGACCTCTCATCCCTCCCAGAAGCCCCTTATCGCTTGACCGCTAAATCTCGCTCCCGTGGGTCTCAGGCTCTTTCGGCTGAATCCAGGCCAAAATTGTCCCGGTCCAAATCCGCGACCCGGCCAACCAAGGCCCCCTGGTTGGGGCCTAGCCAGCCAGCTCTGTTGTTCGAGTCACCCGCCAAAACCAGCCCGCGCAGCTGGATGAAGCCAATCAATTAGACAGAAGGTTCCAAGGATAATTCGATAACTTATTGAAAATACTGGGTTTTCCAGGAAATATAAATTTTTCTGTGTCCACAAAAATTTTAACTTTATTTATACTTTATAATAATATATCAAATCTACAATAGTAAAAATTCTAGTGCCAATCAAATTAAAGATTTATTTAAGCGAAAACATTACTTAAATATAAAAAATGAACGTTTAGTCAGCCCAAAATTCTGGCGGCTTGGCGGGCCAATTTCTAATCGCCCCCTCGCCCCAGGGCCTTCTTGCCAAAAAAGGGCCTCGTGGGCTATAATGCTTTCCAGTCTGGGCAGGATTTGTTTTTTTTGTTTCGATGTTAAGGTAAATTTAAATAAATAGCCAAATATTCAAATGTTTGGAAAAAATCAGTCTGGTCAAGTCAGCCAGGCCAACCCGGCCTATTTGGCCAGAAATCCTCGCGACTGGTGATATATGAGAAAATTAATCGCCCTTGGGGCCCTGGCCTTGAGCCTGACCTGGCTGGCCGCCTGTTCCTCAGCCATTTACGTGCCCGGCGAAACCCTGGCCCCCACCGAGGAGGACATCGCCGAGCTGGCCCCAGGGAGTCTCAGAGTGGAGGTGGTCGCCTACCAATGGGCTCTCATTAACGGGGGAACCCACATCAAAGTTCTGGGGACCGTGGTCAACAACACCGGCCAGCGTCTCCACAGCGTTACCCTCATGGGCACCTTGCATGACCAGAACGGCAAACCCATCGCCTTCGGCTCCAGCTACATCTACCCCTCTTATCTGGCCCCGGGGGCCAAGGGCACATTCGAGTTTGTCGGGCTCACCAAAAAGGAAAAGGGCATAAAGCACACACGCCTGGTCACCAATTCCTCAGCCCAGGTCAGTAACTGACATGGCCCCCCTGATCCTTATAAAATCAGCCAAGGAGATTGAGAAGATCCGCCGCAGTGGCCAGCTGGCCGCCCAGACCTTGGACTATGTGGGCGAGATCCTCAAACCGGGCCTGACAACCCTGGAGCTGGACAAGCTCATCAACCAATACGTAACTGAGCGCGACGCCATCCCGGCCACCCTGGGCTACAAAGGCTTTCCAGGCAGCTCCTGTATCTCCATCAACGAGGAGGTCGTCCACGGCGTGCCCGGGCCCCGGGTCATCCAGACCGGCGACCTGGTCAAGGTCGACGTCACCACCATCTTGGACGGCTACTACGGGGACACGGCCCGCTCCTACCTGATTGAGCCAGTCCCCGACGAGGCCCGGCGCTTGATGGAGACCACCAAAAAAGCCTTGGATTTGGCCATTCAGACCGTTCGCCACGGCTCCCGCTTAGGCGACATCGGGGCGGCTGTCCAGGCCTGCGTGGAGCCGGCCGGATTCAGCGTGGTCCGAAACTTTGTCGGCCACGGGGTGGGCGTAAGATTTCACGAGGCCCCCAATATTCCTCACTTCGGCCAGGCCGGGACCGGCAAACGCCTCAAAAGCGGCATGGTCTTCACCATTGAGCCCATGATCAACGCCGGGGACTGGCGAGTGCGGATTCTGGCCGACAACTGGACCGCGGTCACCGCCGATGGAAGTCTGTCGGCCCAGTTCGAGCACACCCTCGTGGTCACCGCCAGCGGCTCGGAAATTCTGACCCTGTCCTGAGCGACGGGCCTCAGGCGGCGTTTATCCAAAAACCCCCACGGGCCGATAAGAAAGATAGCTGAAATTTGAGCGCGCGACTGCCGGGATATCATGACCTTTGAGCCCTCCACCCTCTCAGAAAGCCCTGAGGAGTTGTTTGAAACTGGAAAAAAATTCTACTTTTCCGGTCGCGACAGCGCCAACGATCCCCAGGTGGCCTTAGCCTATTTTGAGAAGGCCGCCCAGCTGGGCTTCCCCCCGGCCCAACGCCTCCTGGGGTTCTGCTTTCTGGAAGGCCAGATTGTCGAGCGGGATCTGGAGCGCGCCCGCCACTGGCTGGAGCTGGCCAGTCGCGGCGGTGATCCCCAGGCCGCCTTCGCCCTGGCCAAGCTCTGCGCCTTGGGCCAGGGAACGCCTAAAGACTGGGGCCGGGCTTACCGGCTGCTCAATCAGCCCCTGGTGGCCAACCTGCCTGAGGCCCTGGCTCTGATGATCCGGCTCAAAGAGGAGCTCCGCAACCTCTACCCGGCTCTCATTGAGGAGTTAAAACGCGAGGAAAATATTTTGCGGCGCGACCTGCCCCTCCGCCGCCAGCGATTTATTCAACCCTTTCTCTCCCCGGGTCGAGCCGAGCTCAACCTTGAGGAATTTGAGCTCTGGCTGGCCCTCAACCTGGGCCGGGCCACTCCGGCCAACACCCTGCTGGCTCTGCGAAAATGCCTGACCAAGTACTACGAGACCTTCGCCCCGACCCCGGCCAGCTGAGCTCCCCAGGGTTAATGAGCCCCCCGGAGGAGACGGGCTTGGAGAAGATCTGCCTTTTTCCTGAAAAATTGGCCGCCTTGGGTCGGGGTGGCCTGGATCCCCTGTACCCAGTCTCCATTGAGCTGTCGCTGACCAGTCGCTGTAACCTGAGCTGCCTATGGTGCTCAGAGCTGGCTTTGCGCGGTCGCTCCCCAGACCGGCTGACCCTCGCCCATCTCCAGGCTCTCTTCGCCGATCTGGCGGCTGGCGGGACTCGCGGAGTCACCATTGAGGGCGGGGGCGAACCTACCCTGGCCCCCTTCTTCGCCGAGGCCACCCGGGCCGCTACCCGCCTGGGCCTTCAGGTGGGTTTGATCACCAATGGCCTCACCCTCTGCCAGCCTCAGACAACCCAAAGCCCCCCGGCCAGCTTTTACCGGCTCTTTCAATGGATCCGAGTCAGTCTCGACGCCACCTGCCGCGAGGAGTACCTGAGTCTCAAGGGAGCTGACGGCTTTGAGCTGGCCCTGGCCAATCTGAGGCGCCTGGCCAGCTGGCGGGGCCCCACCGTGGGAGTGGGTTATGTCCTCACCAACCGCAATGACGAGCCCCAACGACTCTGGGCCCTGGGCCAGACCTTGCGGGACCTGGGGGTGGCCTATCTCCAGCTCCGCCCGGTGGTCGACCACCCGGAGCTCACCAGCCACCGGTCCCTGGAGTTTCTGAAAGAGCTGGGAACCCCGGAATTCGCGGTTAACATCGCGGCCATGACCGACAACCAGGGAGCTGGCAATGATGGTCTCCCCTGCCGGGCCCACAGTCTGGCCGCCGTCATCACCGCTGACGGAGCCATGTGGCTGTGCGGTCGGCTGAGCCAGGATCCCCAGGCCGGGCCGGTGGGTTACCTGACTCAGACCAGTTTCCGGGACCTGTGGGCCGGCCCGACCCGGGCCGCCCAAGCCGCCCTGGCCGCCCAGGGGGACTTCTGCCGCGGCCACTGCCCGCCCTGCCGGATGACCAAATATAACCGTCTGTTGAGCCGGCTGGAGCGGATCCGGACCCGCGACTTCATATGATAAAAAAAACCCGCCGCCCTCGGCTGGCCAGCCCGGAGCGCCGCTTGGCCGCCGTGGTTCTGTCCCGGGCCAACTCTGGGGAAGCGGACCTGGTGGTGACTTTTCTGACGCGGGAGCTGGGCCTTTTAACCGCCCTGGCCAAGAACGCCCGGCGGAGCGTCAAGCGTTTTGGTGGCGGTCTGTTGAGCCCGGCCCGGGCGGCCTGGTATGACTTTCGGGTCAGCCCCTACTCGGATCTGGCCTTCGTGGCCCGGGGAGAAAACAACCCCGACTTCCCTCTCCTCCCGCCCGAGCCCCTGGCTCTGGCTCTAGGCTCCTGGGCGGTGGAGCTGACCCGCTCGCTGGAGGCCCCCCGCAACCCGGCTCCCCTGACCTTTAACCTCCTGGTCCGACATCTGGTCCGGCTAGCCCGCTGCCCGGACTTCACCCCGCCGGCCCTGGAGGCCCGACGGCTCTCCCTGGGGTTCACCAAGTGTTATCTGGAGGTGGCTGGTTTCGGGCCGAGCCTTTTAGCCTGCCACCAATGTGGGCGGAAACCGGAAACTGGCGACTGGGCCTGGTCCCCCAGCCAAGGGGTGGTCCTCTGCCCCGACTGCCGTTCCCTCCAGGCCGAGCTGGTGCCCGGGGAGCTCATTCAAGCTTTGGGCGGGATCCACGACCATCTGGCCGGACCGCGCTTAAACCCTGAGAGCCTGGCCCGAGCTGAGGGATTTCTGGCCCGAATGGCTTCCCTAGCCGCGGACCGGGCCTACCGCAGTCGCCGGGTCATCCAACAACTCTTGCGCGACCCGCCCCCGCCCGGCCCTTTAGCCCCCCTCCCCTTGGCCCAGGGGCGCCCTGAATTCCTAGCCCCGAGGACGATCAGCGAGGTCTTGGGCGGTGAGTCTTGAGCGCTTGCAAAAAATCCTGGCCCAAGCCGGGCTGGCCTCCCGTCGCCAGGCCGAGGCCCTGATCCTAGCCGGTCGGGTCCAGGTCAACGGCCAGGTCAGCCAATCCTTGGGAGCCCGGGCCGATCCCGAGCTCGACCGGATAGAGCTTGATGGCCAGCTCATCCAGGCCCGGGAAAAACTGGGCTATTACATGTTTCATAAGCCGGCTGGTTATCTGACTTCCCTGGCCGATCCGCAAAACCGGCCCACGGTCAAGGTTTTTCTGAAAAAACTCCCCATCCGGGTCTATCCCATCGGTCGGTTGGACTATGATGTCTCGGGCCTCTTGATCCTCACTAACGACGGGGAGCTGGCCCGCCGCCTGATGCATCCGTCATTTGAGGTGCCCAAGCTCTACCGGGCCCAAGTTCGGGGGGTCCTGACCCCGGAGCGGCTGAAGCGCCTGTCGTCAGGCCAGATCCTCATTGAAGGCAAACCCGCCGCCCCGGCGAGGGCCCGACTCTTGACCAGCGGCCCAGACCGGGGCTGGCTGGAATTGGTCCTGACCGAAGGCCGGCACCGCCAGGTCAAACGTATGTGCGCGGCCGTGGGAACCCCGGTGGAAGTTTTAAAGCGGCTGGGTTACGGGGGTCTGCGGCTGGACCCGAACCTCCAACCCGGGGACATCCGACCGCTGAAGGGCCAGGAGATTCTGACTCTTAAGGCTCAGGCCCAACTGACCTGAACCCAGATGAGCCGATCAAAAATTGCTCAGGACAAAATTGAGCTGAACATAATTTAGCCTGACCAAATCGCGCTGGACAAAAGAGCCCGGGCCTCCGCCCCAACCTTTCGCCTGGGCAAAAAAAAAAGAGGCTCCATGGCCCAATCCGACTTCAACCGGCTTCTCGCCGCCCTTAAAAAAGTCCCGCCCCTGGCCCTGGAAGGCCGAGTGACCAAAGTGACCGGCCTGGTCATTGAGGGGGACGGCCCGGCCGCCTCGGTGGGCGAGGTTTGCCACGTCTTCTCTGGGCCCGGGCCTGGTCTGGAGACAGAGGTGGTCGGCTTCCGGGACAAGGCCATTCAGCTGATGCCTATCGGGGACATGACCGGTCTCACCCCCGGCAGCCGGATCCTCGCCTCCGGGCGACCGGCCATGGTGGCGGTCGGCCCAGGTCTGTTGGGCCGGATCCTCGACGGTCGCGGTCGCCCCATGGACAACCTGGCCCCGCTGGAGGAAACCGGGACCTATCCAGTTAAAGCCCTGCCCGCCAATCCCCTCTTCCGCAGCCGTATCACCAAAGCCATGGACGTGGGGGTTCGGGCCATCAACGCTCTGATGACCATCGGCCAGGGTCAGCGGGTGGGCATTTTCGCCGGCTCTGGGGTGGGCAAGAGCACCCTCATGGGCATGATCGCCCGGCACATGCGGGCCGATGTCAACGTCATCGCCCTCATCGGCGAGCGGGGCCGCGAGGTGCGGGAATTCATCGAAAAGGATCTCGGGCCCGAAGGCCTGGCCCGCAGCGTGGTGGTGGCCGCCACCTCCGAGCAGCCGGCCCTGGTGCGCATCCGGGGAGCGTACGTGGCCACGGCCCTGGCCGAATATTTTCGGGACCAGGGCCAGAATGTCATCCTCATGATGGACTCGGCCACCCGTTTCGCCTACGCGGCCAGGGAGGTGGGCCTGTCCATCGGGGAGCCGGCCACTACTCGCGGCTACACCCCCTCGGTTTTCGCCCAGCTGCCGCAACTCCTGGAACGGGCCGGTCGTTGGGAGAAGGGTAGCGTCACTGGCCTGTACACCGTCCTGGTGGAGGGCGACGACATGAACGAGCCGGTGGCCGACGCCATGCGCTCCATCCTTGATGGGCACCTAGTTTTACGCCGGGCTTTGGCCGACCGCGGCCAATTCCCGGCCCTGGATGTTCTGTCCAGTATCAGCCGTCTCATGACCGATCTGGCTGACGCTGAGCACCTGGCCGCCTCGGCCAGGTTCAAGGAATTGCTGGCCACCTACCGCCACAATGAGGATATGATCAACATCGGGGCTTACCAGAAGGGCTCCAGCCAGGAAATTGACCAGGCTATCCTCTACTATCCCCGGCTCATCAACTTCCTCAAACAGCCCTTTAACGAGGCCTGCCCCCTGGATCAGGCCAGACAGGCCCTCATCAAGGTCGTGGCCCCTCTCGGGGCTCCGGAGGGGCCGCCCCAACGTTGAGCCGGGTTCGCCAAAATCCTCAACCAGCCCTAACATATGACAGTCAGGCCTGGTTAGCGCTACAATTCTCCTTAGCCTCGCTTGACGAAGCCCTTAAACTAGGCCTGTTTTTTTTCAGCATTTCTCTTATATCCTGAATACGCCAACTTTATTGAGGAAAACCAGCTCAATGTCTAGTTATAATAGCTCCCCCCTGATCCTTTTACGGCTCCCCGCCCTCAGGGTGGCTCTCTTGGCCCTGGGGGCGCTCCTTTTTCTGGCCGCCCCGGCCCAAGCCACTGAGTTGAGCCATGCCGCTGAGCTCCATCTAGATGGCTCGATCCTCTCGGTGACCTGGGCCATTCCCTTCGCCGGCCTGTTGCTCTCCATCGCCTTCTTCCCTCTCCTGGCCGCCGGCTTCTGGGAACATCACTATGGCAAAGTCGCCCTCTTCTGGGCCCTGTTGTTTCTGGTCCCCGGCCTCATCATCCTGGGCCCGGGGGTGACCCTTTACGCCGCGGCCCACACCCTTGTCGCCGAGTATCTGCCCTTCATCATCCTTTTACTGGCCCTCTTCACCATCGCCGGGGGCATCCGGCTCAAGGGCTCCCTCAACGGGACCCCTCTTTTAAATCTGGCTTTCTTACTGGTCGGGGCGATCCTGGCCAGCCTCATGGGGACCACCGGGGCGGCCATGCTTCTGATCCGCCCCTATCTGCGAGCCTCGGCCCACCGGCGCTACCGGGTCCACAACGTGGTCTTCTTCATCTTCCTGGTGGCCAACGTCGGGGGCTCGCTCACCCCCTTAGGGGATCCGCCCCTGTTTCTGGGTTTCTTAAAAGGCGTTTCCTTTTTCTGGACCACCACCCACCTCTGGAAGCAGACCCTCCTCTTGGTCGTTCTGCTGTTGGCCATCCATTACGTTATTGACCTTTACCTCTATCGCCGGGAGGGTTCCCCACGGGCCTCGGCCAGCGAGGAGGGCCTGGGCCTGGAGGGCTCCGTCAACTTCCTTCTGCTTTTTGGGGTCCTGGGCCTGGTTCTCTTCAGTGGGCTCTCGGACCTGGAGGGGCGGCTGGAGATCTGGGTCGGCCTTACCTATGAGGTCCCCAATATCATCCGGGATGTGGGCCTGCTGCTCTTGACCGCCATTTCCCTAGCCCTGACTCCCAAAACCACCCGCCGCGGCAACCACTTCACCTGGGGCCCGATCCTGGAGGTGGCCAAGATTTTCGCGGGCATTTTCATCGCCATGATTCCGGCCATCGCCATCCTGCGGGCTGGCTCCAATGGAGCCTTGAAACCCTTGATCGCCCTAGTCACTGGCCCGGATGGCCAACCCGTCAATGTCGCCTACTTCTGGCTCACCGGGGCCTTATCCAGCTTTCTCGACAACGCCCCCACCTACCTGGTCTTTTTCAACACCGCTGGAGGGGAGGCCGAGGTCCTGATGAGCCAAATGGGCCAGACTCTGGCCGCCATCAGCTGTGGGGCCGTCTTCATGGGGGCCAACACCTATATCGGCAACGCCCCCAACTTCATGATCCGGTCCATCGCCGAGGAAAGAGGGGCCCGCATGCCCAGCTTCTTCGGTTACATGGCCTGGTCAATCGGCATTTTGACGCCCCTGTTTCTCCTGGAGACCTTTATCTTCTTCTAAGCCGGCGACTTGAGGCGCCCAAATTAAACCGGGCGGCCCCTTCTGAGGCTGGCCGCCCCGAGCAAAACCGGGCTGAAAAGTCCTTGCCCACCCGCCGCGATGGACAATTCCCAATATGAGGCCAAAAGAGCCCTGACGAAACCCAGTTGTTCCGCCGGGGCTCTTTTTTGACGCGAAAAAAATTTATTTTTCAAAAATCGCCCAAACATATCAGGAATTGAAAAGATGGCCATTTATACTGACTGAAACAATCAGCCGGGCCGGCCAGTCGCCCCCTTTCTCAAATTGAAAAACATTAGGAGTTGAGTTTAATATCCGATTATAACAAACTTATAACGACAAAAAATTTAAAATTTTTAATAACAGATGTTTTTTAGTCATACAACTTATTAATCTTTAATAATAATTAAATTCAAATGTTTAGATAAAATTTCATAAATTTAGTCAGTAAAATATTCTTAAGATCAATTAGTTATAGCGTTTTGGTCATTTCAGTTGTGGTTCCCCGGGCTGAGGGCCATTTTTCAGGCCATTGGGCTGAGACGCCCATTTTTGAGTGGTTGGCCTTAGAGGGTGAGGAGACGACTTCGCCCAAGTTTTGGCCATATTTAAGTTCCCCAATTTTTCCTCGACTTTTAACCTTGATTAATCAGGTGATTAATCAGGCTCCGTCAATGATTGTTATTAAACTTTTACTGCCGTTACTCATTGAAAAGGAACTAAAAATGTATAAAAATATAATTTTCAGCATATTTATTTTGATATTAGTAATCGGATGCGGCGTTCAAGATAAAGAATTGATTAATAAAATAAAAGAAAACAACTTTAAAAACGTTAAAACTTTGACAATTGGTCAATTTTTTGAAAATAATTTCAATAATCCAAAATGGGAAGTTGAAAAATCAGATAAAGGGGAAACTTTAGTAGTTTTTACAGGTGAAATTACTGACGCAATGCATAAAAAAGTTAATACTAATATTATACCTTTTACTAATCTACTTATTGATCAAATTGGAGCTGAATTAATTGGTCAAGCATTAAAAGCTTATGCAATTGATAATAATATGAATGTCGCAGGAGAGGTAGTATTAGGCACATTTATTAAACTACTTGGAGAAAATAATATATCTTTAATAGCTAATGATTATCAAAAATATTTAAATAACAATCCAAATGATAATAAAGAAGTTCAAGAGCAAAAATTAAAAAAATTATTTTTTGATTGTCTGGAAAAAAATTTCTATCTCCCAGGCGATGAATTCCATATAGCCTGGGCGATGGAAGTAAATTCTGATAACTTTCAAGTTAATTCCTTTGGAGCTGATTCTATATTTCCCGTCCAAACTTTAGAAGATGTAATTCAATTTATTTATGTTGACAATTAAATTTGTAGACTATTAAGTTTATTATTAATAATTTAAAGCTAAAAAACCTGGTTCCCCGGCGACGTCAGCGGACCCCAACCAACGCGCCCCAGGGCTCAGGCCAAAAGGCCAGAAGATAGCCCAACTGACCAGCCCTGGCTCTCAGATTATCCGCCGGGGGAGTCAGGGCCCCGACGTTAAGGGATCAGCCATGGTCGTTGGCTAATATCTTTCGACAATGACTCAGGGCCCAGGGCGTTAATCAGCCCGAGTCCCTTGAGCCTCAACCCAGCCCATTCAGCCGCGAAGACCAGGCCAGGGGTCCGCTGAGCCTGGCGGCCCAGGCTAGGCTAATTCGGGCTCGAATAACCGGTTTAATTCATTGACGATTTTAAGGGTTTTAAGATCTGGCCAGGGGAGGATTTGGCGCAACGTCAAAGTTTTCATTTAGTTAGCAAAAGAATAAGAAATATTGTGCAAGCTGGTTATTTTTTTATTTTGCCAGATACCATTCCAGATGATGAAAAATATAATATTTATTATTTTATTATTATATTAATAAGATATTTTTTTGATTTTCTTTTTTCCTCCCCTTTTTTTAAACGTTACAACTATTACCTTGTTACACGCGATATACTTGCTAATTTTAAGCAATATCTGTAACAAGGTAACAAAAAAACTATTTGTTCCATTGACTAGCTAGTAATTCTATTTTGAGCCAGAGGCTCCGAGGTGTCGCCAAAAATCGCTTTCGCCTCACCCCGACCGATGACGCCCAGACCTATGGTTACGAAATCCTTGCCTCTTAGTCGGTAAGACTCGCCATATTTTTTTTCTTTAATAACTTTAAGGCCTTGGCGCGCCAGTTTGTTCAGAGATTCCTCAAGTTTGGCCGGATCCGCGCTTTTGGCGTATTTGATCTCAATAACCGCGTGAAGCCCAAAATCGGTTACCAAAATCAGGTCTAGATCTCCTAAAGGGCCACGCTCTTCAGGTCTGACCTCGGCCACAAGACGAAAAAAGTAAGCCAGTAAAAGATCGTGAAAGAAATATTCATTGACGTCTTGTCTTTCATAGTGTTGAGCGGGAATCCGCGAAAATACCGCTTTAATGATCTGAGTCAATTTGAGATCGTCTTGATCTTTCAACGCTTTATTTAAATTTACAGATTCTTCATATCTATTTTTAGTTAAAATTGAAGATAAAGAGGACCATAAAATATTATTAAAAGGCTTTTTAACCTCAAAATTAGGAATTCTAAATGAATATTGTAAATCGTCATTAATCCGACAAATTTTATCTATAGTTAAATAACCTGTATGAAACAATAATGGAACAGACGAAATATTTCCAACAGTAGCTAGAGAAATATCTAATTTAGAGTATCCTTGAAAGTTATCTTTTGTGAGTAATAAAGGATTAGAGGCAATTGTATTCTTAAGAAAGTCCTTAGAAGGCCCGGTCTCGGCCCAATAGGGCTCTAAAGAGCGCCAATTAAAAAAGCTCAGGATTGAAATTGGGTTCAGAACTCGAGTCCGCCCATCCCAAGTGTAACCATCATACCAATCAAGAATTTTTTGCCGCAAATCGGCTATCGAACTCTCTGGCGGCAAGTAGCCAGTCGATTTCACGGCCTCTAGAACAGAGTCATAACGATCGCCAAAATATTGATCC
>JAISMU010000075.1 GCA_031276635.1 Deltaproteobacteria bacterium
CGGCGCCTGGCTGTGGAAGGATTATTGGTGGGTGTTGATACATCTGTTGTTGCCAGGGGCGGCCTTATTCCTGTTGTGGTTGCGCCGGGCGAATATTCTCGCGAGCCTGACGTTTTAAGCCTGACTCTGGTTGAGCCTGAATTGACAGCAGGCTATTGATAGGCTAGGGTTGGTTAAATCTTGAGTTCCGATTGATTGTCTTAGATTTGGAGGCTTAAAACCATCAACTTTAGCAAGCGCGTTTTAGCGTTTCCACTGAAAAACTTGACTAAAGACTCACTTTGTTATATTAAAGATATTTGATTCTTAGCCTTTTTCCCAGTCGGAGCTTCGATTATGAAAAAAAGACCCATGACAGCCAAACCCTATTTATGTTTCATTTATATAATAAATATATAACAATATATAATAAAAAAAATATTTAATAGTGGTAGTATATCAAATATCATAATATATCAAGGCAACTAACGTGAAAATTTAATTAAAATAAAAAGTATTCAAATATAAGTTAACTATATTTATTTATTTTCTAAATTAATATTTAAATATATATGTATATATATTTTTATGAAAATATAAAAGAAAATAGTTCATTAAAACTAATGATGATATTTTCATTGTTCTAAAAGCAAGATTGAAGCAAGAATATGTTGATATATGGTTATTTGTTCTGCAAAAGGATTTTAATAATGAAAGTTAAAAAATTTATTTAAAATAAATTAAAAAAATAATAACGATTTATTTTAAAATTTATTGATATATTGATAATTGATTTTGGCTGATAGTAGTTAATATAGTTCTTTTAAGCGTGTTTAGCCTCTATAAAGCGACTTTAGTCGCGATATCACGCCACCGGCTTTAGCCGGTAGGCGGTTAACTCCTGGAAAAAAAAACCTTAATATAGCGAAATCTCGGCGAATACTTTTAAAGTTTTCGCCCTCGGGGCGCGCTTCTGTTTTTGGAGGGGTTGTTTGAAAATGAGCTGTGCGGGGGTGACGCCAAAAGGCGGCCGAGGGTATCTTCAATGGAATTTCTGACTTTAAGCGTCATTGTGATGATGGTTTTGCTGATAATCTGTGTCTGCGGAATTTTTGGATTGAAGCGCAAGGTATTGGATCTGAAAATTTCCTTGATATGGGTGAAAAATGAAATCAGCAAATTCCAGATATTAAGGGCCAAAGAGCTATCCGAAAAAAATCTCGGCCAGACGGCGGATTCGCCAGCCGCCAGGACGGTTGAGCCGCTCCAAAAAGCTCCATCCCAAATGGCTGATTCTCCAGCCGATTGGGCGGTTGAGCCGCCTCAAACAGCTCCATCCCAAATGGTAGAGTTGCCTGTTAACTGGCGGTTGAGCCGCTCAAGGAGCCAGCCAGACCTGAGCCCCGATTTTCAACCGAGAGCCGCTGAGGAAAAGTCTGACACTGGGGAGCCAAGCCTATCGCCTCTGGCTCCTGGGTCAGTTCTCCGAGCCTCTGACGATCGCCAAGTAACCTCTTCCTCACCGGAGTCAACCGCCTTGGGGAACCCGCCGCCAGCGGAGCCTGAAGTTCCAGAAAAGCCAGAAGCAATCGTTCCGACTTCTGACGAGACTTTATCTGACCAAAAGTTAACGGCCCCCAGTCTCGACGCGACCGTCCAGGGCCGTTCGCGCCCTGATTGGCTTGATGAGCCTCATCCAGTTACGCCTTCCTCCCATCAGCCGGTCAGCCAGCCTGCCTGGCTGGTCTCAAGGCTTCGGGATTTAGGCTCCTGGTTGTTCCTGGAGGGCAATATCTGGGTCTCGGTGGGCGTAACGCTCTTTCTGGCCGGCTTTGGTCTTCTGTTCAATTACATGTACCGAAAGGGCTGGATTCCCATCGAGTATCGCCTCATCGGGGCCTCCCTCGCCGGGATCGCGATGATCATTTTTGGCTGGCGTCGTCGCGAGACCAGGAGAAATTACGCTCTGATCTTGCAGGGTGGTGGAATCGGGATTCTTTACGTGACTCTGGTCGCCGGGGTTAAATTTGGGCCGGTCATCCCGGTGGAAGTGGCCATTTTAGGCCTGCTCGCCCTGTCAGCTTTCACGATTGTTCTGGCGTGGCGCCAGGAATTCGAGCCACTGGCTCTTTTCGCCCTGCTGGGTGGCTACGCCGCTCCGCTCCTGGTCCGCTCTGGGAACGACAATTTCCTGGCCTTATTTTTCATCCAAGCGACGCTCAATTTCGAAGTCTGGCTTATATCGTTACTTCGCGACTGGCGCAAGGTCAGGTGGTCAGGGCTGGTGGCCTCGGTGGCTGTCGGCCTAGTCTGGGGCGCGCTCAGATGGTCCCCCGACCGTCTCCCGATAATTGAGCCGTTCCTGATCTTCTTTTTCCTGAACTACAGCGCCATCGCCCTGATCCCGCTCTACGCCAATAGATTGAAATCTGTCTTCAATAGATGGGATTTCCGTCCTGGTCAGCGCGTTGACTCTCATCTGGTCAATTCTTTGCCTTTCGTCTTTTTGACTCTGCAAATAGCGGTCGCCACCGAGACTAGATATGGCGTCTCCATCGCCTGTCTCGCTCTCGGGGGGTGGCACTTGGCTCTGGGAATCCTGACCCACAAAAGCGAGCGAGCCCGCCAGGTTGGTTGCTCGGCCCAACAATTTATGACCTATGGCTGGCTTTTCGCCAATCTGGCCATCCCCTACGCTTTCAGGTCAGCCTCCTCCGCCGCGATATGGGCCATTGAGGGCGCGCTTCTCCTATCCATAGCCACGAAACAAAGAAAAACCGGCCTTCTGGTCTTCGGCTTGGCCTTACACCTGGCGGGCTTTATTGTTTACTCTTTAAGGTATTACCCGGGGCCGCTGGAATCAGGCGACCAAGTTACCCCTTCGCTTGGGACAGGTCTGTTATTCGTCGCGTCAGCCCTGGCCAGTAGCTATTTCCTGTCCAGAGCGCCCAGAGAGTGGCCGTCCCTCGCCCTCATTCGCGACTGGAAAATCGACTTGCCGAGCTCAAATATCCTTTCGAACATCCTCGCCGCCTATGGGACCATCTGGTTGGTCACGTCAGTGTGGAAGGCCACCTATGTGACTTTAGAGCTGTCTTTCGTCTCGGTTTTCACCCTTCTCTGCCTGGCGGGAGCGGCGGGTTACGTCCTGGCCTCCTTCCCTAGCTGGCGGGCCAACGGATTGTGGCGGGTCAATCTTGAGCGTCAAGCCCCCAGTTGGTCGGCCGCCCGAATACTGGCCGGCCCGCCGATATTAATGGCTCTCCTGGAGTCGATGAGGGCGCCCCTTGACCAGTCAAGCTCAAGCCATCTGGGAGCCACGCTTTCCCTGGACATGTGGACCGGATTTGAGCTCAACTGGCTGGTCTTCGCCCTCATGTTCGTAGTGGGGGTCATGTCTTACCGGTCGGTTATCCCATCGCGTTTTCAGAAGCTGACTTGGAGTGTTTTCTTGCTGGCCGGCCTGACCCTGACCGCCAACGTGTGGCGAGTTTGGCTGGATTCTCTCGTTCCTCCTCCTTGGGCCGGGGTGGGCGGCTTAGGCGATCTGGTCTCAATTTTGCCCCTCGCGCTCGCGACAGCCTTTTTGACCCTGAAACGACTTGATCGGCTCCTCGGGCTTCAAGATCATTATTTTAAAGTCAGTTATCTTGTCCTGGTTTTTTTGACGCTCACCAAGTGCCCGGCTATTTTTCGATCCCTGAGATTGTCAGAGAGTGTTCCCTACTGGTATTTTCCCATATTTAACCCGGTGGAACTGAAACAGCTCCTGTTCCTCGCGATAGTCGCGGCCTTGATTTATGGTCCGGCCGTCATTCGAGAGCGGAGCCTCATTCCGCGGCTGGGCTTGTTTCTCGCGATTTTCATCTGGTTAAATGACATCGCGGCTCGTTCGGCGCTGCGTTACTTCGGGGAGTGGGCCACCTGGGGCAAGATGACTAAGGCTCTTTATTTTCAAGGTATCATCGCTATTTTGTGGGGAGTGATGTCGTTGGTCAGTGTTTTTATTGGCAAAAAATATGGTTTCCGGCGACTTTGGTTCGCCGGGGCTGGATTGCTAGGGTTGGATATTATCAAGTTATTGTTGGTTGATCTCAGTAACAGCGCCACTGTCATCAGAATATTCGCCTTTCTCATTCTCGGGGGGCTCATCCTGATTGTCGGCTGGGTGGCTCCTTTGCCTCCCGCCAACCCCACCCGGGATAAGCTGGAAAATGATGAGAATAATGAGGTTGAGGACGCGAGTCAAATGTCTAAAAATAAAGGCGAACATGCGCAAAGATCACAATAATCTACTGATCTCCTAAATTTATCGCGTCTATGCTATGTTTGTTTAGATATTTAAATATTATAGAGTGTTAGAAAATTTTTGAAAAAATGGATTTTAAGATGTTCCAGGCCAGAACTCTAAACTGAGGAGCTCAAGGTAGATAGAATCGAGGTTTTACCGCGCGAGACGCGGTGTCAGGGATTTTGGCTTGGCCAAAGCCTAGACCAAAAATTTTGGTTAATTACTCAACAATCAGCTGGGATGGACGTTGGCGCGTCTATAAAACGAGACGACTACCGGCCAGGAGATCGCCCGGTTGAATAGGCTCAGGTATAGCTCTTAATTAGGCTTCTGGCGGAGTGGATTGATGGCTCTCAGTATCTGGCGCCTCTGGGCCGAAAACAACCTTCATCTTGGAGCCATCGTCATAGAAGGCTATGGCGAGGTCAATAAATTTTTTAACTGTGGGCCCAAAAGAACTGTGGTAGCTCTTTTGGGTTATATCCCTCAGGGCCTCTTGGGTAGCCTTGTCTAACATCCGTTCAATTTCTTCGTCGGAGAGGTCCTTGGTCTCAGTTGGGAGAACTATCTTAACACCCAACTGGATTAATTCTTTCTGAATTATTTCCGGTGGCAGTTTTTTCAGGACCAGCGAGGCCAGAGTCCTATTTATGTCTGCATCCGCGAGCCATTCCTTGGTGGCCTTGACAAACAATCTTCTTTGTTCAGCAACAGTAAGACCTTGTTGACTAATTTCAAGCATAATTTTATTTTTTTGTTTGACCTTAAGCTTTTGAGAAGCTAGATTAGCCAAACTATCAATTATATCATCAGTTGGCAGCAGCCCATGGGCTAAGGACGCCAAAGACTCATTTTCTGCCGGGGTCAAGGATTTATTGGGGTTTGGCCGATACTTAAGCTCAATGATCAAAACGACCTGACCCGGCAACTCCACGCTCAGATCCAACCGCCCTTTGGAACCCGGCAGCTCACTTTGGACCTTAAAATCATAATAAAGAAAAAGTAATTGAAGAAAGGCGTGGAAATCGCTTTCGCGGTCAGGCTTTTGAGAATAAGTCAGTTGGCTGAAATAAGAGCTAAGAACGCGACTGACCTTTTCGGCGTGCCGACTTAAGAAAGCCTGGATAAGCTCAGCTTTCTTGAGGTTAAGATTCTTTTCCGAATCGAGGCCAAAAATGAGGTCATAACAATTCCGGTAATATGATCTCTCGACCTCTAAATTGG
>JAISMU010000138.1 GCA_031276635.1 Deltaproteobacteria bacterium
CCAATTGTTGCCAGTATTATTCTGGGAGCGAGAAGATCGTGGTTGTCGGCTGGGGTATGAGGTCCCTGGTCAGCCTGCCGATCCTCCAAGAGGAGCCGGTCCCAGTCAAGCCGAAAAAAAAGCCCAAGATAACCAAGGAAACCAAAGAGGGCCAGGCGAGGGAGCCGTCCCCTTCGCCTAAGGTCTTATATGAGCCTTGGCTTCTGAGACGTTTTTTAAAAAGAGTGGCCTGGGGGGTGATCTGTGGCTTGGCCTTGGGGTTGGTCGCCATTTATTTCCTGAATCCCCGGGTTTACCTGGCCACTAAATCCTTGATTTTGGCTCCAAAGCTTAATATTCTGGCCTTTGACGACAATGAGTCTCACATAATTGACTTGAGAAAGTCTTTAAATGAAGATAGACTGAAATTTAAAGACAAAAGATCCGTTTGCCTGATCTTTTCCCAGGATGACGTTCTGGCGGAGAATTTTCGTTACCTTCAGGGCTGCTGGGAGGCCAGGGAAGGGCGGTTTTTGAACTCTTTCTCGGGTCAGCCCATGTCCTTGGGGTTTTGTTTTAAAAAGGCCACCAATGAGGCGGAATTCGTGGTCAGCGACCCGACCGGCCAGACCGCCTGTCGAGCCCCAGCCACGGCGGCTTACAAAGGCGAGGCGTTGAGAGTGACCGCCAATTCCCCCGCTAATTGCTCAGGCGAGGGAGACAACCTGGACAGTTTTCCTTATTATGACTTAGAGTGCGCTTATTCCCCTCAAGGCACTCAAGCTACTTGTAATATAGTCCAACATGATGAGTTTAATACAGTGTTTAAGGTTGATTTTAGAAAAATATCTGATAAATAATATTTTAGCAATTTATAGTTATTTTTTATGTTTTTAGAGAATTTAGGCGTGTTTTTTAAAAATTTTACACTGCTCAAAAAACCAATTTTTCTGGCTCTGGCCTTCGCGCTCATCGCTTCCGTCTTGACCGGCTGCGCGGACCAGAAGTTGGGGCAGAAGATTACGACCGTCAATTATTATCCTGAGTGCTATCGACCCATTGGCGATCTGCGGCGCCAATCTGAGGAAGCCAACATGGTCACGGCCGCTGGGACGGTTATTGGGGCCATTAGCGGCGGGTTGACCGGGGCCGGGGTTGGTTACCTTATTTCTGACGAGGTCCAGGCGATGGAGCAGGCTGAGAGGCTCCGGACTTACACGCGGGTCATGGAGATTGACGCGAGCGACATAAAACCAGCCATGGCCGCGGTCAAGATCGCCAACAGCTGTTATAGTAAGCGGCACACCAACCTGATGAAAAATTTTAAGGCCAAGCGAATCACGGAAGCCGAGGCGATTGAGAGGTTGAAGGAAATCAGCGATGGAACCACTGAGACTGCGACCATTTTGAGAAACTACGCCGATGCCTCAGTCCAGCTCGCCAATGACCAAGATCGGGTCAGCACCATGGAAAAGTCGAGGCCGGATCGGGCCCCGAACAGCATGATCAACTGGGGCGGAAATCGTGGTCAGCGATCCGACCGGCCAGACAGCCTTTCGAACCCTGGCCACGGTGGCTTACCAAGGCGAGGAGTTGAGAGTGACCGCCAAATGAGGTGAGGGAGCCAACCAGGACAGTTTTCCTTATTATAACTTAGAGTGCGCTTATTCTCTTCAAGGCGCTCAAGCTACTTGCAATATAGTCCAACATGATGAGTTTAATTCAGGGTTTCATGTTGATTTTAGAAAAATATTAGATAAATAACTTTTTAGCAAATTATAATTATTTTTTAATGTTTTTTAGGAGATTTTGGTATGTTTTTAAAAAATTACACCCCGGCCAAAAAGCCAATTTTTTTGGTTCTGGCCTTCGCGCTCATCGCTTCCGTCTTGACCGGCTGCGCTGGCCAGAAATTGGGTCAGAAGATTACGACCGTCAAGTACTATCCAGAATGCTATCGGCCCATCGGCGATCTGCGGCGCCAAGCTGAGGAAGCCAACAAGGCCACGGCCGCTGGGGCGGTTATAGGAGCCATTAGCGGAGCGGCCACCGCTTATTTTACTTCCGGCGGCAACAAAGCTGATATCGTCAAAGGGGCCATAACCGGCGGGTTGACCGGGGCCGGTTTGGGTTACCTGATTTCTGACGAGGTCCAGGCGATGGACCAGGCTGAGAGGTTCCGGACCTACATGCAGGTCATGGAGATGGACGCGAGCAACATGAAACAAGCCGTGGCCGCGGCCAAGATCGCCGACAGTTGTTATAATAAGCAGAACACCAACCTGATGAAAAATTTTAAGGCCAAGCGAATTTCGGAAGCCGAGGCGAGCGAGAGGTTGAAGGAAATCACCGATGGAACCACTGAGGCCAGAACCATTTTGAGAAACTACGCCGATACCTCTGTCCAGCTCGCCAATGACTACGATCGGGTCATCACCATGGAAAAGTCGAGGCCGGATCGGGCCCCGAACCGCATGATCAATCAGGTAACCACCAAAAAGGCCGCGATCGTCAAGGAAACCAGAAACTATAGCAAAGTAGATGCCGCTTTGGATAAAACCTTACTGAGATGCCAGGAAAACAGAGCCATCATCGGGAGTGGCACCTAATAATCATTAGTCAAGATCGCCGGGGAGGGCGGGGCGTTAGGCCCCGCTCTTCCTCCTGGGGAGTCTGAAAAGACTCTGTTTTTTTAAAGCTGGGAAAATAGGCTTTTTTACTAGCCTATTTCCCGGGGCGTGGGTGTTTTTTTTATTTTTTTTGGTTGAGAGAAAGATTTATTTTTTATGAGTCAGGCTAAAATACCCCAGGCTAAATCCTCCATGGAGCCGCCCTTGAGCGCGAGAAAAAAACGTTCCTACGCTTGGGGTTTTTTTTTAGGCCTCATTATGGTCGGGGTGGGGTTTGGGCTTTTATACTATTTTTTTTATGTTAAAGTCCTTTATAACGCTCAAGTCTCTTTAATAGACACTAGTAAAATACAATCAGCTAAAATTGATCTCCTGGAAGAGGGCCTGGAGCGGTATCAAAAGGCCAGTGAAGGGGATGTCTGTCTCCGCCCGAACCTGGCTGAGGAGGCCCCGTTCTTTATTTTGCCCCCACCAGACCCGCCTGAGGCTGGCTCCCCGCCTCCCTCGGTCTTCCGGCGCCAACGAGAGACCTTAAACGCTATCAGGCGGTCCGTGGTTTTGATCCAGGCCACGGGTCAGACCGCCCAAGGCGAGACTTTCATCGCCCGGGGCTCAGGCTTTTTCATCAACAAAAACACCATTTTGACCAATCGGCGGCTGGTTGATGGCCTGGGACCCAATGGCTCGATCCTGGCCATCAATGGCTTGCGGCGGCAGTCTCTCCAGGCCGAAATTCTGGGGCTCAGCTCGCCCCTGTCTTTGAGAGATTACGCTCTCTTGCGGGTTGACCCTGGCGATAACCCGGCCCAGGGGCTCAAACTCGGCGAGACGGCCCAAGCGGCGGAGCAGGTCCTGGCCCTGGGATTTCCTGACTCGGGCGAGGAGAATGACGTCGATCAGGAGCCGATTTTCGCCAAGGGGGCGATCAGCTCGATCATCACGGATCTGGAGGTTCCCCTGATTAATCACACCGCGGAAATGTCGTCCCTTTTTCGGGGAGGTCCCGTGGTTAATCGCCAGGGCCAAGTCATTGGCCTGAGCGCCCTGATTACCATTGAGGGACAGCCAGCGCGCCAAATCCAGGTGGCGCTGGGCGGCGCGGATTTGAGGGATTTTTTGTCAGAAACCGGCGCCCGCTTTGAATAAAGTTTTAGGTAGGTGTCGTTGATGCCCAAGCAGCTGATCCACTCCACCAATATAGTCAACTATCATCTGGACACCCATGAGGGGGTGGAGATGATTTCCCGCTATCAATTGTTTCACCAGTTGGTCGCCGATGAGCTTACCGAGGACAAGGCCCAGATCTTGGCTGAGCCAGTCAAGGACCTGGAGCGGAATCGTGTCAACTGGTATTCCAGCCTTTCTGGGCCGGTAACGCCGTTTGAGCGGTTGTCAGCCGATGATCAACGATTCGCCATTGATATTGTCGCGGAGCGAGACAACGAGTTGCGGGAGTTATCTCAGCGTTTTCTGACCTCCAAATCTAGCAATCGCAAGTTGGCCGGGGAGCTTTTGGCCAATATTTTAAAAACGACCAACAAAAGTGACATCCTCATGGTTGGCGGTCGTCCGGTGGTGGTGGGCTGGGGGTTGACTTCCATTGTTGGCCAGGAGAACTCTGAGGACGCCCAGGCCCTGTCATTCGAGTTGCGGGAGAGCAGAGGCAATTCGGAGCCGGTTGTTCCAGGGGCCCCTGATATCCCTGATATCCCGGATATTCCGGATATTCCAGAGGCCCCAGAGTCGCCGCCCGAGCCGGAGAATCAGAAGCCAAAGTTTCCCCGACCTAGCCAGACCAACCTGGTCGCGGCCCCTCCGACCAGAAAGTCGGGTTTAGCCCTCAGGAGCCCTTTTTTCTGGCCGTTGGCCATTTTGTTTTCCCTTTTGGCTCTTTTTTTGCTCTGGTGGCTTTTTTGGGGAGTTCTTTTTCCGGTGGCGAGCCCACTCCCGGTCCAGGTTCCCGTGGTCGCGGCCCCGACTTTTTCCGAGTCCGAGGGGCTGGTGATCCCGGAGGGAGCCGAAGAAAGAGGGGATTTCTCTTTTATGGAGGGCTGTTGGGCCTCCCTGGCCAAGGATTTGAGCAACGTGGAAACGGAATTGCCGGTTATCGTCAAGTATTGCTTTGACAAAACCGGTCAGGCCCAGGTTACTCTTGACGAGACTGACAACGCGGGCAATTTTTTTCGGACCTGTCGAAGTCAGGCTTACTCCACCTTTGATGATGGCGGCATTGTCATTATTGAGAGAACCGGTCGGGTCTGCCCCGATGGGAGCTCTTACTTGCGGTCAGTGATGACCTGCCGCCCCAAGTCGGATGAGAAGGGCGTGGTCTGCTCCATCACCCAGGAATCGGTCGCCGAGGAGATAGAGGCCAGCTTTCTCAGGTTGAGCCAGGATTAGCGAAAGGGGTTTGTCGCATGAAACGAAACAAGAGTTATAGCGTTATCGCCGGGGCCGCCATCCAGTTTCTCGACTGTGATATCGACCTGTCGACCCCTTTCGGTCGCGGCGATAAACCCCTGGCCAAGGCTCGCATGCCCTTTCACGTGGCCAAGGTTTCCAACAAGACCGATGAGAGCGTTCTCATTCCTTTAAATGAGTCCCTGGATAACCAGGGCGAGTATTTTGACCGCATCAACAACAAGCCTTTGCCGCTTCATTTCGAGATTGAGTATTTGCAGGCCTTCAATTGCCTGGAGGGCCAATGGTTGCCTATCCCTTTTCTGGTGGAGACCGGCCAGTGGGACGATCACCGGCCCAGGTTTGGTTATGGACCCACCGATTGGGTCAGAGGGTATATTTCTCGGTTGGGCTCGGAGGACAGCTTGCGTTTTCGCCTGACCTTGGCCTTTGATCCTCAGGTGGAGTCAGGGGATGGCAATATCAACGCCGAGGGCGGGGTGGTTATTTATCACGCCTTGTCCGAAAGTGACGTGACCGGTAACTCCTTTTTCAGCCTGGCCGCCCACGAGCGCGATAACTCCTGGTTCATCGACAGCCTGCCCTGGGTCAAGGAGGCGCTCCGCAAGGTCTGGGAGCGCTTCAAATCGAAAAACCCTCGCAAGGTTATCTCTCGGGTCTCGGACGATTTCCCGGAATACGCCTATGACGGAGCCACCATTTTCACCGAGTACATGGCCGTCTACGAGACCGCCCTGTGGGCCATTAACCAGTCCGGGGGCTTGAGCCCGGTGCGCGTCATCAACCCCAGGCGCGTTAAACCCATTGATGTGGACCTGGTGCTGGATATCGGCAACTCCCGGCTGACTGGGGTTTTGGTGGAGACCGTGCCCCAACGGGCGACTAAATTGACCGACTGTTACGCCCTCCAGGTCCGCGATTTATCAGCCCCGGCCAATATTTACGGCGAGCCTCTGGACACAAAAATTGAGTTCGCCGAGCCTTTTTTCGGGCCCATTGAGCTCTCCCTACGGTCCAGGCAGCACAGCGAGAGCTTCATCTGGCCTTCCACCGTGCGGCTGGGCCCGGAAGCCACTCGCCTGGCCTCCAACTCCCGCGAGGAGATGGGGCCCACCGGTATGTCCAGCCCGAAACGTTACCTGTGGGACACCAAACAAAGGGAGCTGGAGTGGCACCTGAACAACTATTATGAGCGGCATCGGCCAGTGGAGGAGCCAGCTGTGGGGCGGGGCTCGTTTCTGTTGAGCGTCAACACCGCCGGGGTGCCTTTATCCGTGGTCCGGGGCGAGTCAACCTCTGGGGGCCGGGTGCCCATTCAGGCGGTCATCAAGTCAGGTTACACCCAGGACGATGATATCGCCGCCTTTGAGGCCCGTTACAGTCGCAGCTCGTTAATGATGTTTCTCTTGAGCGAGATCATCGCTCAGGCCCTGTCCTGCGTCAATAACCCCATTGTGCGCGATAACCGCGAGCACCCGGACACGCCCAGAAGGCTCCAGAGAATCATTTTGACCGTGCCGACGGCCATGCCGCTGGCCGAGCAGAATATCCTGAAAACCTGGGCCTACCTAGCGGTGGAGACTGTCTGGTCTTCGCTGCACTGGGAAGATTACTATCGACCGGCCTTTCAGACCAAGGAGACCAACAAAATAGAGGATTTTCGGCGCAGTCCTCAGGTCCGTTGCGACTGGGACGAGGCCACCTGCACTCAGATTGTCTGGCTTTACAATGAGCTCTCTGACAAGTTCCACAACAACGCCGAGGAGATGTTCGATCTGCTGGGCCACCAGAGGACGCTACCAGGCAAGGGCGGGGGCAAGGCGGCCAGCTCCCTGAGGATAGCCAGCTTGGACGTGGGCGGGGGAACCTCGGATCTGTCCATAACGACATATTTCATTCACAATCCCGGCCAGGCCTCGCCGTTGATTCGACCGCACCAGAATTTCCGTGATGGTTTTAACGTCGCTGGCGACGATATCATGCGCAAAATCATCATCACCCAGTTTATAAAAAAACTGGCCAAGGCCGCCGCTGATCAGGGGGTCCCGGACGCGGACAGTCTTTTGACCACGCTCTTTAAAGACACAGCCACGATGGGAGCCATCTCCTCCAACCGGGCCGATGACCAATTGCGCAGTCAGTTCGTGACCCAGATCGCCGCCCCCGTGGCCCTGCGGATTCTCAAGCGTTACGAGAACGTCGATCTGGCCGGGGAAGACTATCTTTTTGAAGTCAACGTGGGCGAGGTTCTGGGTTTCACTGAAGAGAAACCCTCAGGCTGGCTGACCCAGATAATCAGTTATCTGGAGAACCCTCTGAAAAAGTCCGGCTGGCCCGCCTTTGATCTTCTGGATTACACCTTTACGGTCAACATGCGGGACGTGGACTCTGACGTCAATATGATTATAGGCAAAATCCTGACGGACATGGGGGAGGTCATCAAGATTTACGATTGCGACCTCTTGATTCTCACCGGGCGCCCCTCATGTTGGCCGGTTATCATGCGCTCGCCCTATGAGCGGATTTGCCTACCGGTGGACCGCATTACCCACATGCACAAGTATCAAGTGGCCTCGGCCTATCCTTTTGTCACTCATGGCCGCATTGAGGATCCGAAAACCACCGTGGTGGTGGGGGCTATCATCTGCGCCTTGGCCGAGGGGTCGTTGGAGGGAATCACCATCGACACCTCCCACTTTACCCCGCAACCCATCAACCGTTTTATCGGCATGCTCGACGCGAACGGGCGCCTGGACAAAGAGCGGGTCTGGTTTGACAACGTGGACCTGGAATCGGCCCAGGGTATTGAGGCCACTTGTGAAATTGACTTCAACGCCCCGGTTCCGGTGGGGTTCCGGCAGCTTAATTGTCCTCGGTGGACGACTACGCGCCTTTACACCCTGGATTACCGCTCGGCTGAGGCCCAGAGGCAAGCCGTTGGTCGCCTGCCTTACCATGTGACCATTGAGTTGACAATGGCGGAGCTGGATGAGGAATCGGAGCAGGGCCGAAAATCACCTTTGATCAAGCGGACCGAGGGGGCCTTGAAAGTCATTTCCGTGTCCGACAAGGACGGTCAGCCTCTGCCTCCGGGCACGGTGGTCGTGCGACTCCAGACCCTGCGCGATGACCGGGGCTATTGGCTGGACACCGGGGCCCTGGAAAACATCTGACCTGGAAAAACATCTGACTTTGTTTAGCCGCCCCGATTTTCAAGGAAATTTGGGCCCGCGGACGGTGATCTTCATAATGGGCCGCTCGGTTGAGTTAAAGCGGCTCTGGCTGGAAAGGACTCGTGAGGGATATGACCACTTTAGACTCTCTTAATCAGACCTGCCAGAATATCCGGCAAGCGACCTTGGCTGGCGAAAAGTGGCTGGCTGATAACGAAGCCGAGGTTGGCTCTCAGGAAGCCCTACGCAAAAGCCTCAGGCGCTCGGCCCGGCTCCTCAACACTTACGCGCAAGCGGCTGGCACCAAGGCCGGAGTGGCGGTCTTTGGGCCCAGCCAGGCTGGCAAGTCCACCCTCATCTCCTCGCTGGCCAAAGGGCCCTCAGGCTCTCTGAAGGTTGATTTCGGTCAATCGGTTCTTGACTACATGCTCCAGATCAATCCCGAGGGGGGTAATGAGACCACCGGCTTGGTCACCCGGTTTTCCTTGGATCGTTCCATTGAGCCACCGGATCCCTTGATGCCAGTTTGCCTGAAGCTGTTCACGGAAATCGACATCATCAAGATCCTGGCCAACACTTTTTTCGCCGAGGCCAGGGGCGCGGTCAAAATGGAGCCAGAGACTTTCAAGAAGATTTTGGATGGCTTGGCCCAAAAGCCGCCGGCCTCAAGTCACCTTACTTTGGACGATATGGAGGATCTGGCTGAGTATGTAAAAAAAATCTCCACTGATTATTCCTCTGGGGAGTTGTTGGAGGGCCATTTCTGGCCTCGGGCCATTGGTTTGGGGCAGCGCCTGGGTCTTGAGGACCGGGCCACCTTGTTCGGTCTTCTCTGGGGCAATTTGACCGAGTTCACCCTGTTGTACAAGAAACTATATAGTTCTCTGGAGCGGTTGGGCCATGATGAGATAGCTTTTTGCGGCTTAAACGCCCTGCATGAGCCGGAGTTGGGCGACCAAAGCCGGAAAAACAGCGTTCTGCATGTGGATCGACTTTTGGGCCTTTTGGATGACGTTGATGACCAGGTTATGGTGGTCGGCCTGGGAGGGAAAAAGGCCTCTCTTGCTCGGCCGGTCTTAAGCGCCCTGATCGCCGAGATTCATGTCAAAGTGGTGGAAAAGCCCGGCGATTTCATGGATTACGCGGATATCCTGGATTTTCCCGGTTATCGGGCCCGGTCCAAACTGACGGACATCGCCAATGACATCAAGGCCCCCGATGTTTTGAAAACCTGTTTTCTGCGAGGCAAGGTTGCTTATCTGTTTGAGAGGTACTGCGCCCGCAACGAGATTACCGCCATGCTTTTGTGTGTGGCCGAGTCGGTGCAAAATAACCCGGATCTCCCTATAGTCATTGACAACTGGGTTAAAATTGCTCATGGCGAGTCCGCGGAGGAGCGTTTTGGCAAACCAGTCTGTCTTTTCATGGTTTTGACCAAGTTTGACCGGATGTTGGAAGTGGGGGCGGGCAGCACTGACACCATTACCCGTTGGGACAACCGTTATAACGCCTCGTTCGTTCATTTTTTCGGCAATTTTGAGTGGGCAAAAGCCTGGGGCCGGCAAGGGAAAAATGAATTTCCATTTAACAATATCTTCTGGCTCATGAACCTGGATTACGCGGACGCTTTTTTCAACATTGACCGCGATGAGGCGACCAGAATCACCAGGTCCCTGGGTCTGCGGGCCGATCAAGCCAACTGGGTGGATAAGGTGCGCCAAGGGTATTTGGCCGCGGAGTCCACCAAAACGCATGTCAATGACCCTGAGGCGGCCTGGCGGGCTATAGTTGAGGGCTCCGATGGCGGGGCTAGCTATATTATCGAAAAGCTCACCCCGATCCTGGCCACGGAGTTAAAGCTCAACCAGTTGACTCACCTGACCTTGACTGAGTCGCGCCTGGTGGAAGGGAACCTGAAAAATTTTTATCAGGGTGGCGACAAGGATGAGGAGCGCAAGATCAAGGAAAATCAGTTTAAGAAGATTGCCGCCTATCTCAATAATCTCCAGCTCAAGTTGGCCAAATTTGGCCTTTTTCTGCGGTCGCTGATGATGTCGGACGCCGATTGTCATCTGATTTTCTCCCAATCGTTTTCTGAAAATGAGTATAAGGACGAGGAGCCGGCGGAGCCTCAACCAATGCCCGAGGTTGATCTGGAGTCCTTTCTTCTGGAGAGTTTGGCTCCGGATTCTCCCAGCGCTTCTTTGAGCCCCCCGACCCGAGTCACTGATTTCGCCGGCCTTTATCGTCGCCGCCTGGAGAACGCCTGGCAATCCCTTTTGGGGGAATTATTGTCTGACGCCCAGTTTTTGCGGCGCTTCAGTTTTCCCAGGGATATATTCCAGCAATTTATCGCCGAGCTTCTTCAGGGGGCCAAAAGGCTCAAGGTTCTGGACACCATTGAGACTGAGCTGCGCCAGGCTTTGAGCTACACCAATGTCAACCCCGAGCGTTTGCTTTGGAAGCAAGGCCGCCTGGCCGCGACCTATCTTTCAGAGTTTGTCAATTTTCTGGGCCTTCCCCCCTCGCGGTTGTCGGACAAGGAAAGGACAGTTTCGGTCCTGGGCCAGGAGATGTTGCTGTTCGCCATACCCGAGGTCCCGGATGACTATCCCATTCTGCCTGACATTCAGTCCAATTATGATTTGCCTTTTTTTAAAGATTGGCTCAGGGCCCTTTATCGACTCATGATCCACAACGTGGACTTCGCGGAGAAAAGCTACAACATTGAAGAAAACTCTCGCCTGGGCCAGATTATTCACGCCAACAGCGCGGCTCGGGCGGATTTAGGTGTTGAACAAGGTTAGGCTATGAAAGCGACTGTAAAAAATGATGACGTCAAGGGTCGTGGTTACGCCCTTTTGGTGATTAATTTCGCCGAAGGGGATGACAAGCCCAATAATGACGAGGTTTTTTCTGTGGCTGTCAAGAGTCACCCCTCCAATAAGTTCCTCCAGCTTCAGTCGGCGGAATCTGGCCCGCTTTGGCTAGAGGGCTCGGCGGTTTATTTTGACGCTCCTGTTCGCGAGTGGACTGGGTTGGAGCTGACTCTGGAGCTGGGGCCTTACATCACCAGCTCCTTTGAGGATAAGATCCATTCTTTTTCCCTTAAGGGCTCCAGTTCCAGTTTTTCGGGGTTGAAGGCGGAAACTTATAAGATCTCCAAACCACCCCGGGAGATGGTTATCCAGTTGCCCACGACCGTCGGAGGGACCTCGGGTGAGACCGCCGGGACTGGCGGGCCAGCCGTCCAACCCTCAACTGCCGCGACCGCCGAGACTGGCGGGCCAGCCGACCCAACCCCGATTGCCGCGACCGCCGAGACTGGCGGGTCAGCCGACCCAACCCCGGTTGCCGCGACCGCCGAGACTGGCGGGCCAGCCGCTCAACCCTCGGTTACCGCGAGCGGCGGAGCTAGCGGGTTAGCCGACCCAACCCCGGTTACCGCGATTGCCGAGACTGGCGGGCCAGCCGCTCAACCCCCGGTTACCGCGAGCGGCGGAGCTAACGGTTCAGCCGACCAACCCCCGGTTGCCGCGAGCGGCGGGACTAAAGAGTCCGGAGTCTCAGGTCCCTCAGGGAGTGGCTCGGAGCCGCCTCAAGGGACGTCAGAAGCGACTGATTTCAATCAATTGCGGAAGAATAAAGAGCCTGACCAACCTTGGTCTCCTGGTCCATGGTCGCCGCCTCCCAAGGGGGAGAAATCACGGGTGGCCCTGGTGGTTTTCCCCATTGTGGCGGCACTCCTGCTGGCTGGGGTAGGGGCTTGGCTCTTTTTCTTTAAGGATAAAGGGGAGGCGCCTGAGTCCAGCTCCCAGGTCGAGACCGCTAAATTAGAGCCGAGTCAGCCGGAGGGGACTCCCTCAAGTCCGGCCAGCCAGGCTCCTCAGGGCTCGCCGGGCGAGCCATCTAAACCCTCGCCCGACCAGAACGCCGGCCAATCAGCCGCGGATCCCTCGAAAGCCCCTTCCAAAGAGGCTGGCCAAAAAAAGCTCACCCCTGTTGACGAAGCCCGAAAGTTGCTGCGTGAGGGAGCTCCAGAGGCAGAGCTCGTGGCCGCGGTGAAAAGACTGGACGGGCAACCCGGAGCTGAGGACGCGGTTTTTATTATTTTAAGAAAATTGGCTCCTTCCTCCCCAGAGTATCGGATGCGGTTCGCGGCCTTCTATGACCCTTTGGACACGCGCCCCGCCGGCTCGGTGCCCAAGAACGCCAAGCACGCCTATGACGAGTATGAGGAGGCCAAAAAAGCTGGCGTTAAGAGCGCCGCCGATCGCCAGGACGCCCTTTTGGAATGGGCTGAGGCACGTGAGGGCAGTGCCGATGAGGGCGTCAGAGAGCTTTTGAGGGTGTTGGATAAGGATTTGTTTTAAATTGTCATTTCAGATATGTCTCAAGATAATTGGCTTAACGCCAGGCGACTTTTAAAAAAAATGGCGATGAGGAAGTGGAATTTTTTTTGGGAAAAACGATAATATCAGGGAAAACTTGTGGCCTGGCCAGCTTAACTCCTCCGGTCCGGCGAGTCGAGCGTGATTGGGTGTGGAACAGGGTTAGCCTATGAAAGCGACTGTGAGAAATGATGATGACAAAGGCCGCGGTCACGCTCTGCTCATTATCCATTTCACCGATGAGGACGACAAGCCCCATAAAGATGAGACCTTTTCCTTAGCCGTCCGCAGCCATCCCTCCAAGACCTTTCTCCAACCCCCGGGGGCTGGGGCGTTGTGGATGGCGGGCTCGGAGACCTATATTCCAGTGAAGGCTCGCGAGTGGGATGGCCAGGATCTGATCTTGGAGCTGGGGCCTTATTTCACTAACGCTTTTGTGGACAAGATTCATTTTTTTTTCCTGAAGGGCTCTTTCTCCAATTTTCCGAGCGTCAAGGCCGAAACTTACAAAGTCTGGAAGCCGCTTCGGGATATGAACATTGATTTGCCGTTACCTCCCCAGGTCTCGGGTTTCGAGGAGACCCCAGACGATTCCACAAAGGTCAATCGGCCTGAGCCCACCCCCAGCCCTGAGGACGATTCTCTGGAGCCTATCGATGATTTCACTCCACCCCCGCCGCCCCCTGAGCTTGAGCCGCCGGTGCCTGTGCCGGCGACCCCAGAGCAGCCCAAACCGGCGGAGACGCCAAAATTAAGCCTGGAAAAGAAACTCCTGCCGCCAACCCAGCCGCCAACCCAGCCGCCGACTCGGCCCCCGAGTCCCCGGGGCCGGCGACTGGCTTGGCCTATTTTATTGGTTCTCTTGATTTTGGCCGGGGTGGGGGGTTGGCTCTATTATGACCAAAAGAAAACCCCGGAGCCGCCCGCGACGCCTCGGCTTGAGGAGCCACCGGCGGCCCCCGTTAAGCCCGATGAGCCGCCTCCGCCGACCCAGGGCCCGCTTTTACCTTTGGATGAGGCCAGAAAATTATTGCGTGACAAGGCCCCGGAGGCCGACCTCCTGGCCGCGGTCGATCGCTTCGATGGGATACCTGGAGCCGAGGACGCGGTTTTTCTGCTTTTAAGGCGGTTGGCTCCCACCTCCGCCGACCGTCAGGCTCGCTTCGCGGCTTTTTTTGATCCCCTGGACCAGCGGCCCAGTGGCTCTGTCCAAAAAAACGCCAAGGATGCCTATGACGAGTACGAGTTGGCCAAAAAGGCTGGGGATCAGACAGCGACCGCCCGTCAGGAAGCTCTGGTGAATTGGGCCAAAGCCCCGGAAAACAAGGACAATGCGGGGGCTAGGGACCTTTTGAAGATGTTGAATAAGGGCTTGTGATTAGTTGTCTCTTTTAGCCTATTAGGGGCGAATGGACTTAAAATATGGCAAAGTTTAAAATTTCTTTTTGGCTGTTCGTGTTATTGGCGGTTTTCTGGTCATTGGCTCCAGACCTGGCCCTGGGCGAAGAGCCGATACTCATGCCGGGCAAGAAAACCCTGTATCAGAAAGTCATCACACACCCTGGAGCGGCCCGTTACTCCACGCCTGGCGGTCAATCCCAGGGCCCCTTGGTCCCTTTTTCGGTGCTTTATCTTTATGGCCGGAAAATGGTTAATGGCCGTTTGTGGATCAATTGCGCGGGTAACACCACAGGCGAGGATAAGTTCTGGGTCCCGCACGATTTGACCTCGGAATGGAAACAGTCCCTGGTTCTGGTCCTGGCTCATCGGGCCACTCGCGAACCGATATTGTTCTTCAAGAACAAAGAGGACCTGGTCAGTATCGCCTCCAATCCCAACATCGCCAACACCATGGACCAATTGGCCAAAAAATTTCAGGATTATAAGGAAGCGGGCCAGGACCCCCCGGAAAACTTTCCTGTGGGGGCCATGGAGCCCCCCGAAGAAGAGGGGGCTGTGCCGCACGACAAGTTCTACCTCATACCTATTTTGAGTCATGATTTCACTTTTGAGACGGTCAAATTCCTAGAGGTAGCCTCCATTAACCCCGCCATCTCACCAGAGGGGGACGATCCCGAGGAGGGAGACTCTCGCCCGTCCCCGCCTGAGGACCGGGTTACCAACGCCATCGCCTTTGTCATAGACACCACCATTTCCATGGGGCCTTACATTGAGGAGTGTCGGGAGTTGACGCGGCGGATTTACGACCGAGTCATGGATTCTGGGCAAGGAGCTAACGTGGCCATTGGGGTGGTGGCTTTTCGCAGCAGCGTTCTGGCCACCCCGGGAATAGAGTACACCACTAAGATCATCTCGCCCTTGCTGACGGCTATGGACCGCGACGAGCTTGAGGACGCCCTGGACGAGGTGGAGGAGGCCAAAGTCTCCACCCACGCTTACGCCGAGGATTCCTTGGCTGGCTTGAATACGGCCATTGAGCAGCTCGATTGGAACCCTTATCGTGGGCGGATCATCTTTCTGTTGACTGACGCTGGCCCTTTGAAATTAGACGATCCCTTCAACTCCACCCCCGCCACGCCAGACACGATTTACGAAAAAGCCAAAGTTAAGAATATCAAGATCGTGCCCATTCACATCAAGGCCCCGGCCGGCAGCAATAATCACAATGAGGCCGAGCGGGCTTACCGGGCTATGGCTTTTGGCGAGGATGATGACTCAACCTACTCGGATATTCTGGCCGCCAACCCCACGATGGGGGCGGAGAATTTTGACGAGGTCGCCAGCGAGATCATTTTACGCATGGAAGAGGAGCTTTTCGAGGTTCCCGCGGAAAAAAGAGGAGCTCCCCCAGAAAAGTTAACGCCCCAGAAGAAGAAGGCGGCTAACATTGGGGCCATTCTGGGCCATTCCATTAAGCTGGATTATCTGGGCGCGCGCAACAAAGCCAAGGTCCCTCATATGGAAAAATCCTGGATTTATGATCTGGATCTGGGCAAACTCGATCAGACCGATCCTCATCGCGTCCGGACTGTGGAAGTGGCTGTGCTTCTGTCAAAAAACCAACTCAGCGCCCTGGCCCGCCAATTGAAAATAATCCTAGCCAAGGCTGAGGAAAACATGACCTCTCAGTCGATGGATTTTTTCCGCAACATTCTGTCCGCCTCGGCCCAAATCAGTCGGGACCCTGGCCAGTTTTCTCTGACCCCGGAAACCACCTTGGCTGAGTTGGGGGGATTGGGGGAGTTTCTGGAGGATCTGCCATATAAAAGCCGGATCATGGGTTTGACTGAGTCCCAGTGGTACAACATGAGCCCCGGCGAGCAGGACGCCTTTGTGCGAGCCATCAAGGCCCGTTTGCAGGCATATGACGAGTATGACAAAGATGTGGATCTCTGGGCCAAGTTTGACAAGAAAAACGATGGCGAGTGGCTTTATCGGGTGCCTTTGACCATGATGCCCTGAGGCCAGGGGGAGGCCGGTTTGTGACCGATGAGCCTATTCTGGTTTTTGACCAGGTTTTGAAAAAACGTCTGGGTGGTCGCGGTTATCAGCTTCTGGTGGAGAATTTTGAAATCCGACCGCGCGACCGGCTGGCCCTTATTGGCGACTCCGGTAGTGGCAAAAGCACTCTGCTGGATCTGGCCGCCCTGATTTTGCGCCCAGACTCGGCCAAGGGTTTTCTCTGGCGGCCCCAGGCTCCCAACTCGGCAGATTTGGGGCGAGCCTGGGAAAAAAAGGAAGTTTTTCGCTTTGAAAAAATCCGCCGTCAGGAGCTCGGGTACGTGACCCAGACCGGGGGACTTTTGCCATTTCTTTCCGTGCGGGACAACATTCTGCTGCCGGCTAAGTTGAAAAAATGTGGGCCGGCGGCCTTGGGGCGCCTCTCAAGTTTAGCCCAGGAGCTGAAAATTGAGGGGCTTCTGGGCAAGAGGCCGGCCAAACTGTCGGTCGGGCAGAGACAGCGCTGCGCCATCGCCCGGGCTCTCATTCATGAGCCCAGCCTCATTCTGGCCGATGAGCCCACCGCCTCCCTGGATCCACCCACGGCTCGCCAGGCTTTGGAGCTTTTGCTGACCCTCAGCCAGGGCCAGGCCCTGGTCATCGCCACCCATAATCTGGGACTGATAAAGGACAAGGGATTTACGGTTTATCAGGTCATCTGCGAGGAGAACGATCCAGAGCGGCCGGTCGAGGCCAGGTTGATTCAGCTTTAACCTTTGGGGGCCAAAGGTTGGCCTCGCGAAAAGGGGGACAGCATTTTTTTCACCACCTTAAATTTAGCCATCAAGCGCTATGGTCATGATTACCTCTTTTCCATATGCTCCATTTTTTCTCTGGTGGCTTTTTTAGTGCCCCTTTTGACCGTGATGGGCATCAAGGATGGCATTATTGGGACCTTGACCAAGAGGTTAATTGAAAATCCCCGTAACCTGGAGCTGACTCCCCGGGGGACTGGCTCTTTTTCCGAAAGTTTTTTTGAGGATTTGCGGGCCCATCCTCAGACCGGCTTTGTCATTCCAGAGACGCGGACCTTGTCAGCCTCCATCAGTTTGATTAAGCCGGGCTATCCGAATCTCTTGGTTGATCTCAAAGCCACTGGTCCGGGGGATCCGGTGGTAGGGGCGGGCTTAAGGCCCCTCGATCTGACCTCGTCCTCACTCGATCCAACCTCGTCAGAGCTCAAACCGGCCTCGCCAGCTCCTGAACCGGCCTTGTCAGAGCCCGACCTAGCTGCGCCAGCTCCTAGCCTGGCCTTGACCGAGCCCGACTTGGCTTCACCAGCTCCTGAACCGGTCTTGTCAGCTCCCGAACCGGCCGTGTCAGAGTCCAACTTGACCTCGACAGCGCCTGAACTGGTTTCGCTAGCTCCTAACCAGACTTCGCCAGAGATCAAGCCAGCCTTGACCGCTTCCGACCCGGCCGTGTCAGTGTCCAACCTGACCTCGACAGCGCCAGAACTGGCTTCGCCAGCTCCTAACCAGGCTTCGCCAGAGATCAAGCCAGCCTTGACCGCTTCTGACCCGGCCTTGTCAGAGCCAGACCTAGCTGCGCCAGCTCCTGGCCTGACCTCGACCGAGCCCGACTTGGCTTCGCCAGCTCCTGACTCGGCCTCGCCAGAGCTTAAATCGGCTTTGCCAGCGCTTAACCGGGAAGTCTATCTCTCCCAGGCCACAGCCCATCGTCTCAATGTTCAGGTGGGGGACAGCCTGGTTGGCCAAATCGGGCGCTTTACCAGTGGTTTTCTGGAGACGGTCCAGGTGGAGTTGCGGGTTATGGGGGTTCTCCCAGAAGAGGTTGTCAAAGGCTATTTTCTTTTTTGCTCTCTACCGTTACTGAAAACTCTTGAGGATTACCGCAGTGGCTTCGCGGTCCCAGAGCTGGGCTGGCCTGGCCGGGAAAAGCCTCAAGCTGAGACCCTCTACCCCTTGTTTCGCCTGTACGCCCGCGACCTCGATAGCGTGGACGCTTTAAAGGCCCACCTGGATCAGAAGGGCGTGGAGATGAATTCTCGGGCGGAGGAGATCGCCTTGGTCCGGCGCCTGGACCATTCTTTCACGGTGGTCTTTTTGGCCTTACTGGCGGTGGTGGGGGGTGGGGCCTTCGCCTCGGTGGCCAGCGGGGCCGTGGATCAGGTGGCGAAAATCCGGCGGTCGTTGGCGGTTTTGGCCCTTTTGGGCCTGAGTCGGGCTCAACTGATGGCTTTTACAATTTTTCAATCTCTTTTGACTGGTTTTTTAGCGGTCATTCTGGCGGAGGGGCTGTTTTTGGGCCTGAGCCAGGTCCTTAACCTTTATTTTGGGGGCAGTTTTGGCCTGGGCGAGAGGGTTTGCTTTTTGGCCCCCCAGAAGCTGGCTTTGGCCGGGGGAGCGGTTCTGGTTTTCATGCTGGCCGCCTCCACCTTGGCTTTGGTCAGTCTTCTGGATCTTGAGCCCTCGGAGGGAATGCGCGATGTTTAAGCGGTGGCTTTTTATTTTGGTGGCGTTGGTGGGGTTGGTGGCCCTCTGGGGTCCGCGGGTTTCCGAGGCCCAGCTCGGCCGAAGAGGCGATTTTAAGCCAGAGGACGCCTACAACCCTAAACCTGACCAGAATTCTGATATGGTCTTTCCCATGCCCTGCGACCTGCAGATGGTCTTTAAAGCTGTCGCCTTGCCGGTCAATAAGCGCCTCGAAGACATGAAGACCAACCTGGGAGCTGAGTCTGAGGAAAATAATCCCAATGGTTTCTACGATCGCAAGCGCATCGCTTATCTGGGCTCAACCTTGTATTTAGAAGATTTGACGCCTGAGCAGCGGGCTATCGCCGAAATATCCTTGAAAAATCCTAACACCGGAGACTATTATGGAGATCAGATCTATTTGATCGGCAAGTATGAGGTCACGGTCGGCCAGTGGGCCGCGGTTATGGAAGATAAGTGCAAGACCATGACCAGTGAATCGGCTTTACCGAAGACTAACATTTCCTGGTACGAGGCCCTGACCTTTACGGAAAAATACATGTCCTATCTGATCAAAAATCACCAGGAGGTTTTGCCGGCTTTTTCCAAAAAATATACCGGCTTGATTCGCCTGCCCACTGAAGCGGAGTGGGAGTACGCGGCCCGAGGTGGGCACGCGGTTTCTAGTCAGGATCTGGAGTCAGAGGCGGTATTTCCTCTCAATGGAGTTTCGTTATCCTCCTATGGCCACTTCTTGGACAGTAGTGGCGCTAAGACGAACCCCACCAAAATTGGCTCTTTCCGGGCCAATCCTCTGGGCATTTACGACACGGTCGGTAACGTGGCCGAGATGACCTCGGATCTTTTCAAAATGACCGTGGCCGGTCGACTTCACGGGGCGGCTACGGGTGGAGTGGTCATAAAAGGGGGCAGTTTTAGTAAACCCGAAAATGAAATTCTGCCGGGCCGGCGGGTGGAGGGGGCTCTGTTTACAAAAGGTGGCCCGGGCAAATCTGAGGACCTGGGTTTCCGGCTGGCTCTTTCGGCCGTAGCCGTGCCCGATGACATCCGACTCAGAGAATTGGCCACGGAATTGGCGGCCTTTGGTTCGACTTTCCAAATAGAGGCGGGGATCAACCCACTAGATAAACTTAAAGCCCTCATTGAGAAAGCCGATACGCCAGAGGAAAAAGCCATCTTTGAATCGCTGCGGACTGATATGCAGAATTATAACGTGGCCGTCATGCGAGAAAAGGAGGCCTCAATTCGGGCTCATTGCAATAGTTTGATCCACGCTGTTTACAGTATCCGCAATTCCAATATGAGAAAGAGGTTGACCGAGTCGCAATTACGGATCCTTTATGACGAACTTGAGGAAGCAGCCACGGATGCTCGCCAGTTGCCGGCCAACCAAAGGGCGGCAATGAATAAAAAGATTGATAATATCAGGTCCACAGAGGGGAACAAGATTAAAAATGAAATCAGTAATTTTGATATTACCATCCGCAACCAATTCAATTATTACAAGAATTTAGTCAATAAGGTCGTGGAATTTGACCCCAAGATCCTGGTTGAACAGTTGAAATTTGTCAAGAACGATATTAAGAATAATGATGTCTATAGCGATGATATGCGCAAATGCTTTAATTTCACGGTAGTGCATATCAATGAGGTCTTGAATGGCAAAACTAATAGGGTGAAGTTGGAGGATTTATTGAAATAGTCCCGGGTCGGACCCTGGCGGACCCTTCAGAGGTGGTGGCGGGATAGGCTTTTCGCGAAGAGGAGCTTTCGGTCCCGAGCTTGAGGTTGCCCGGGCTTGGGACCGAGCCCGGGCCGCCGTTTAGGCGAGTGTCAACTCTCCCAGTTTGATCTTTGGATTGGCTTTTAGAGGCGCTTAAGTTTCTTCGTCTTTAGTTTAAAATGAAGATTATTAGGCTAACATGGTGTATTTTAATAAAATAATAGAATTAGTTTATTTTTTTTTGTATCTATGATAAAAAATTATTATTAGTTTATTAAAGCTTTTTGGTTTGAAGATCTGATTTTTACGCCTCCTAAATATACATGAATATTTTAATTAAATTTATATTAATTTTTTGATGTCTAAATTAAAAGTTTATATTTTTTATTTTTACCTAAATATTTAATTAATTAATTTAAATTAATCAATAAGTAACTTTATTTTTTATCTAAATTGTCTAGCTTAACCTGACTTGGGGATGGCCCAGGGCTCGGCTAACAAGAGAAAAAAGGTTTTATATCGGCGCCTGTTATGGTATTCATAACATATTATCCGGCTTCTTTTGAGCTTGTCGCCTGGCTGGATGGCCCAGGGGAAGTCGGGCGGGCCGGTCTTGGGCGCCTCGCGACCTCGGGCGGGACTGTTGAGCGAGTAAACGTTTTTCATTACTCTTAAAACCACTTTAACGGTTTAAGTGAGCTGTATGAGTCAAAATAAATCCAATATTCAGTCGGCTCCTTCTGGGGCGCGGTCTCAGAACAGAGCCTACGTGTTGGGCCTGGCTCTGGGATTGCTCCTGGCCGGTTTGATTTTGGGGCTTTTTTACCATTTCCTGTTCAGTCGATTCCTGCGGGAGGCTGAGGTGGCCAAGGTGGACGTGCCGGCTTTTCAGTCCGGCAACATTGAGGCCCTGAAGGCGGACATCGTTCGTTACAAGGATCTGCTAGCCGGGGATGTCTGCCTGAACCCCGGGGCCGCCCCAGGCTTGTTTTTCTTTCCCCAGGGAGTTGAGCCAACCGAGGGGCCGGACGGCTCTCTGGTCTTGCCCCAGCCTGGGGGCGGCGGGATTGGCGGCGGTGAGCCGGCCACTCCCCTGGGTCCGAACTTGCCGTCGGGAACCGGGCCTGGGTTAGCTCAGGATCCCGGCGCGACCCCCTCTGAGGATGGGGCCAAGAGCCCGACTTTGCCCCCCCCGCCCAATTCAGACACGGTTATCGGGGACATTGAGGCGGCCACGGTTCTGGTTCTGGTGACCGGAGCCGATGAGGGTATCACCATGGGCACGGGCTTTTTCGTGGCCAACGATCTTATCATGACCAACCGTCATGTGGTGGAGGGGGCCTTGGGCGGGGGGGCGATTCTGGTGACCAATAAGAGCCTGGGCCATATCCAAGAGGCCCAGTTGGTCGCGGCCAGCCAGCCCGAGCAGTTCCGGGATTACGCCCTTTTAAAGGTCAGCGTGGACAAATCCAAGGCTCCCCGGGCTCTGAAAATTTCCCAGGAGGCCAAAAGGTCCGACCGGGTCAGCGCCTGGGGTTATCCAGGCTTGCTGACTAAAATCGATCCCAAAATGGAGGCCTTGCTGCAAGGTGATTTTAGCGCCGCGCCTGAGTTGGTTTACGCCGAGGGAGTGATCAGCGTCGTTCAGCAGATGGAGGGAGGCGTGCCGCTGATCAGTCACACCGCCGAAGTCTCCCATGGCAATAGCGGGGGGCCGCTCATTGATCAGAACGGTCGGGTGGTCGGCATCAACACCTTTATCCGAGTTGACGATAATAGCAGTCGCCAGGTCAACGTGGCTTTGGGCGGGCGCGATTTAATGCAATTTTTGGCGAATAACCATGTTCGCCTGGACTGAAACTAGGAATCCCCCATGCCCAGGCAACTGATCCACTCCTCGAATATCCTGGAATATCATATCGACACCCGCGATGGGGTGGAGATGATATCCCGCTATTATCTTTTTTGCCAACTCATCGCGGAAGAGTTATCCGATGACCGGGCCCAATTGCTGGCCGAGCCGGTCAAGAACCTGGACCACAACCGGGTCAACTGGTACTCCAATCTGCCTGGCCAGGTTACCCCTTATGAGGATCTCAGCCCTGAGGACCAAAGGTACGCCCGGGAGATTCTGGAGGAGCGAAAGCAAGAGCTCAAGAAACTGGCCGAGAAATTTCTGCTCTCCTCGGCCCGCAATCGGCACCTGGCCGGGGATCTGCTGTCGCACATTCTGAGCCAGCCCGACCGATACCAGATTTACATGGTCGGCGGTCGCCCGGTGGTGGCTGGTTGGGGGTTGACGCCCATTATCGATCCTGACGCCGTGGACCCCGGGCCGGACGCGCCCAAGGTTCTCTCCGCCCAGTTGACCGGTACGGCCGGGTCCGGGCTCAGCCCCAGCCTAGCCGGGGCGGCGACCAGCCCCTCGCCAGGCTCCCCAGCCCGGCCAGTGGCTCCCCAGGCCAGCCCCCTGGCGACGATGGGGACGGGCTTGGCCGGGCTCAGTTTCTGGAAATTGCTTTTGGGCTTATTGTTGGGTTTTTTGCTCCTGGCCCTGGCCTTTTACTTTTTTTTCCCCAGGGCCCGGACAGTGGTGGATCAGGCGGTCGCTCCCCCGGTCCTGGATCTGTCCGCCTTTGACCGCAACTCCGACGAAGAGGAGGCCCTGCGCCGGGAGCTGGAGGAGTTAAAGCGGCGGTACGCGGAAAAGCTGGCCAGCTGCCCCCGGCCAGAGGTCCCCACCGCCCCGGTGGCGCCTGCGCCGAATCTCCCCTTGACCCCAGCGGAGGCTCCGGCCCCCCAGCCGGACACGCCGCCGGTGGTGGAGGATCCCCCGGCCGTCGAGCCGCCCCCAGAGCCCAGCGAACCGCCTAAGCCGCCTAAGCCGCCCAAGAGCGATAACCTGGAGATCCCTGAGGGGGCGGAGAAGAAAAATGACCTCTCCTTTATGGAAGGTTGCTGGGTGTCCGCCTCCAAGGATTTGACCAGCGAGGCCACCGGGCGGCCCATCGTGGTCAAATACTGCTTTAACGCCAAAGGCAACGCCGTGGTCACGGTGGACGAGACTGACGAGCGAGGCAGATTTTTCCAGAAATGCTCCACCACGGCACAGGCGACCTTCAGCAGAGGCAGCCTGGTTATCCAACAGCGCGGCGGGCCGGTCTGCCCCAAGGATGGCTCGCACTACTCCCAGTCCAAGATGGTCTGCACCCCGAAGAAAGGGGGGGCCGGGGAAGCCTCTTGCGTCATCCATCAGCCCAATTTGCCCCCCATCACCACCACCTTCCGGCGGAGCAAAAGTTGACCGGTTTAGGGGCCTCAGCGCAAAACCAGGAAAACCTCCAGGTCGTCCCGCTCGGCTAAGGACTCGGCGATGGCCTTTTCCGCCACGGCCAGAGCCAGTTCCTTGGGGTAGCCATAGATGCCCGAGGAAATGAGGGGAAAGGCGATGGAGGGGCAGTTGTTGGCCCGGGCCAGCTCCAGGCTCTGGCGGTAGCAACTGGCCAGGAGCTCGGGCTCGTTCTGGTTTCCCCCCGCCCAGACCGGGCCCACCGTGTGGATGACCCACTTGGCTTTGAGCCGGAAGCCCGGGGTGATGACGGCCTGGCCAGTGGGGCAGGGCCGCAGGGGTTGGCAGGCTTGGGCCATCTCCGCGGGCCCGGCGGCGGTGAAGATGGCCCCGCAGACTCCCCCGCCGTGGGCCAGCGAGGAGTTGGCGGCGTTGACAATGGCGCAAGTTTCCATGGCCAGGAGATCGCCTTTGATTTTTTTAAACGGCATGGGGCAGGCCTCAAGTTTCGTCTTGGGTTTTCCAGGGACTCAGGGTCCAGGGACCTGAGTTCGCCGGTGACATTTATTTGACAAGGACATTTTATGAAAAAATTCCCGCTTCAGGTTTTTCCGCTGTTGTCGACCGGGCTGTTGGCGATTGGGCTGTTGGCGACTGGTCTTTTGGCGACTAGTCTTTTGGCGACTGGTTGCGCCCTGACCAAGCCGCCCAAAGATTATCACCAGACCATGAACACCTGGCTGGGAGCCCCCATTGACGAGCTCCTCAATTCCTGGGGCGCGCCGGCCTATAAATTTAACCTCACCGACGGTCGTCAGCAGTACCACTGGGATCGCCTGGCCGCCGCGGTTAGCCCGGACACCCCAGACTTCGGGCCCGGCGGTCGGACCGAGTCTCAACCAGGCCTGGTCACCACTGGGGAATGCGGGATCACGGTGACGGTGGATCCTTATCATAAGGTGTCCGCTTATAGCCAGCCCAACCCCGGCTGCGAGCGCATGGGCCTGCCGAGGAGTCGGGAGGAGAGCCTGTAGGCCAGCCAGGGACGCCTAAGCCGCGGGAGCCAAGCGCAATGAGTCCAAGCCCAAACAATCCGAGCTCAATATATCACAGCTGCGCCGAGATTCTGGGCCGCCACGCCCTGGAGGTCATGGCCAAGATGAGCACTCTGACCCCCCGCCTGGACGCTCTGGTCCGGGCGGAGGTCCAGCGGGGCCACAGTTTCGTTGAGGGCGTGAAGGTCAACTTCCGGGGGCGGGCCCAGGGGCGGCTGACCCGGGGTTTCTTCATTTGCGCCTTTGACGCCTTCCCGGTGGCCCAGTCGCTGGCTCGAAACATCGCCGTCAAGCTCGGCCTGGGCCAGGATTTGGCGGCCAACCGCGAGGGCGTGGAAAATGTCCTGGCCGAGTTTTTGAACATCATTATCGGGTTAACCTGCTCGGACTGGGCGAAAAATGGCCTGGAGATCGATTTTGACCCGCCCAGGCGGTTGGGGACCCACGACCTGGATCCGGCGCCCCCGGGGACTGAGGCATATCATTTAACCCTGAAGCTTCCGGACAACCGGGAAATCGCCATTTTTTTAAGTTTTCAATTTCCGGAGTCAGGCCAGTGACCCGTTTAGCTGATCAGGCTTTATTCGAGCTTTTGGGGGGCGTGAGCTTAGAGGGTTTTTTAAACGCCGCTGGCACGCTCTTTCCGCCGGACGTCCTGGTTCTGGTTCCCAATGAGCTGGTCGTCTTTCAGGCCCGCCAACAGGCCTTGATGAGCCGAAAAGTTCTTCTAAATGTTCGGGTCCACTCCTTTGGAAACCTGGAAAGTCGCCTCTCGGAGGAACGCTGGCCAGATTTGGTGAGTCCCTGGGAAGTGGCCTTTTTTCTCAATAGCCTAGCCCCGCGGCTCCGGCCTTTTCTGGAGTTGCCCGAGCAGGGCTCCTTGAGCGAAAACGCCGAGTTGGCCGCGCAACTGGCCGATGGCTTTGATCGCCTGCGCCTGGCCGGCCTGACGTGGGAAGATGTCGAACAAGCCCCGCCAGTCGCCTTAGCCAAGGCCCTGGCTGAGCTGGGCCGGGCTTATGAGAGCTGGCTGGCTGACCGCGACGATCAGTTTTCCCGACGTTTGAAAATAATCCAGGCTCTGGAAAATCGGGAGGAATTCCGGTTTTTGCGAGGCCTGGATCGGGTTTGCTGCTTTCATTCCCAAAGGTTGTCTCCATTTGAGACCAAACTTTTAAAGGCTTTGGCCAGGTCCGGGCGTGAGGTGGTGATCAAGCTGGAGGTTCCTGATTGGCTGTTTGAGGATTATCAGCGCCAATCCAACCGGGGTTTTCAACGGCTCATGGCCATTGAGGATTTTGAGAGTTCCGGGCTGGATAACTTGACCCTGGATTTTGTCGATCCCCTGGATTCCGCGGACTCGGGGGGAGAGAGCGAGCCCTCGCCCTTGGCCTACGCGGCTCACCATCTTTTCGGCCCCCCGGCCGCCGTTCCCCCGCCGCCGGTGGGCGAGGCTATCAGGATATTCCAGGCTCCGAGTCGTTATCAGGAAGTCGAGGCGGTGGCCCGGGAACTGAAGAAAGAGCTCCTGGCCGGGGTTCCCCCGGCCCAGTTGGCCGCCCTTGTGCCCAACCTGGACGAGTATCTGGCTGATTTTCTGGATGTCGGTCGCCGTTTCGGGTTGGAGTTTTTTTATCGCCAAGGGGAGTCGCTGGCCAAAGCCGGGCCGGTTCAGGCCATCACCGATCTCTTGGCCCTGTGGTCCTCCCAGTGGGAGCTGGGCCGGGTGCTGCGGACTCTCCAGTCGCCTTATTTTGATTTCGGTCTTGGAGAAATCCCGTTGGCCGAGATCCTGACTTCCGGAGCCTCGGACGACCGGGCGGGGGGCGGGTTTGAGGTCAACGTGAGCAAGGCCATCAGGCAAGGTCAGGACCAATTGGGCCCGGTTCTGGAGGTGGTCCAGGCGTTGCGCGAGGCTGGCCGGCGATTGACCAGCGAGACCACCTGGCCCCTTTTTCTAGCCACCTTCGCTCAGATTTTGAGCCAATGGGGTTGGCCCAATCTGGGCCAGCCGCTCTGGCCGGCGAACTCCAGCCCGGTGGATCGGGAGGTTCAGGCTGGGTACGCCCAGGCCCTGGCCGATGAGCCCGTGGCCGCGCGACTGTTTCAAGAGGCTTTGGACGAGTTGGCCAGGGCCGTGGCCAACTCCGTGGACGCCCCCGAGCCGAGCTTGACGAGTTTCACCTTCTGGCTCAGCAAGTTTTTAAGTCGCCGGGCTCCCCTTGCCCAGAGCTCGCCAGGGGAGCGGGTCTGGCTTTTGAATTACTACGACGCCCACGGGACCAGGTTCAAGAAACTTTTTTTAATGGGTTTGAGCGAGGGAGTCTTTCCGGCGGCCCGGGCTGAGGCTCGCTGGTGGCCGGACGAGTTGGTTCGGAGTCTGGCCAAGTCCTCCTTGGGGCGCTCCCTGTGGACCGAGGCGGTGGAGGGCTATCGGCAAGGCGAGGAAATTTTCGCGGCCGCCCTGGGCCAGGCGGAGAGCGTGGTTCTGACTTTCCCGGAAAAGTCCTCCGACAATCGACAAAAGCCCCTTTTGCCTTCGCCGGTTATAGAGAGCCTACGCTCCCTGTGGCCCAAGGATCCCGAGACCAGGAGGCCCACCATCCCCATAGAGGCCGTCGGGGCCCGCCTAGAGTTGGCCGATTTGCGGGACCCGGGGGAACTCGCCCTTTTTCTGGCGGAAAAAAATCTGACTCCCCCGCCGGAGCTTCTGGCTTCGCTCCCCAGCCCTGAGCCGGAAAAATACTGGAACTCCCTGGCCCGGCGCCGGGCCGGCTTAAGTCGCCCCAAACCCGAGTTGCGGCCGGAGACGATCGCCAAATGGGTGAAAAACTTGCCCCAGCTGGTCGATGGGCCGCTTCTGCCGTTAAAACCCCTCTCTGTTTACGCCAATTGCTCCCTCGAATTCTGGTTCAAGTTTATTTTAGAGCTCAAGCCGGCCCCCACCCCCGGGGGGGAATGGGACTTTTTCGCCCAAGGCAACCTGGCTCATGGGGTTTTAAATGAGTTTTTCCTCCCGCTGGTAAAACCGAAAGAAAAACCCGATCTGTCCTGGCCCCGGCTGGCGGAGATTTTCACGGTGTTCGCCAAAAATTTGCGCGAAACTTCGCCCATCGGCCGCGAGCCGCTTTTTGAGACGAGTCTTGAGAACATCCGGCGGACCCTCCAAAAATGGCATGAGCGGCAGGAAAATTTGGCGGCGACCAAAATTAAGGCTTTGGAATGGTCTTTTGGCTATAACCCCCGAGAGGGCCAATTGATCCCCCCGGGGCCGGCGTTGCCCATCGGGGCCGGGCCGGGTAAATTTTATCTGCGGGGCCGGGTTGACCGGATCGACCAGGTGGGCCAAGAGCTGGTCATCCGGGATTACAAGTTGCGCCATTCGGCTAAAATCGCCAAAAAAACCAAGGTGGGGAGTTGGGAGGAGATCGAGGGCGTCCCCGTTGGCCAATACAATATTCTATTGTACCTGCTGGCGGTTAAGGACCATTTTAAAAAACCGACCCAGGCTGTGTTCGAGTTCCTGAACCCCAGTGGGCAAGAGCCCCAGTCAGTGGTGGAAATCGAGCCAGAGTTTTTTCGGCGGTTTCTGGTTGAGCTTTGGCAAGGTCTTTTGGCTGGCCAGGCTCGAAAGGCTAAAGATTGCGGGAATTGCGAATTTGGGCCCGTCTGCCCAGAGAGCGCGGCCGAGAAGATCAGCGAGAGCGAGGGGGAGGAGGGCTAACCCGGAACCTGACCCTGGTTGGCTCAGCCTGTTTTGTGTAACTTGGTTGAATGAGCCTGTTTTGTGTAAATTGGTTGAATGAGCCTGAATTGAGTAACCTGGTTGGATCAACCTGGCTTGAGTGACCTGGTTGGAGCCGCCTGGTAAGAGTAACCTGGTTGGATCCGCCTGTTCTGAGTTGCCTGGTTTGATTAACCGGTTAATATTTTGGATTTTTTTCCCGAAAGGAGCTCAGGTGCCGAGCGAGTTAGACAAATCCAGAAAACCGCCTGGCAATGATCTGGGCGCGGCCGCTATGGGGCCTGGGCTGGAGAGCGAGAGCGCTCTTGAGGAAGATAAAGGATTTGATAAATCCCAGGTGGCTGTTCTGAGATGCCCACGCAACTTCTGCCTGGTGGCCGGAGCGGGGAGTGGCAAGACCAAAACCCTGGTGGAATATATCCTGCGTTTTCTGGCGGCCGAGCCCACCGAGCGTTCCCTCAGTCAGATTCTGGCCATCACCTTTACGGAAAAGGCGGCCACCGAGATGCGGGAGCGGATCGGGCTGGCCTTGTGGCAAAGGCTCGATCAGGCCATCGAGGCTGATGATCTCCAGGCCCGGGCTTTCTGGGAAAAGGAAATCCGGGCTCTGGGCCAGGCCTTTGTCGGGACTATTCACAGTTACGCCTTGAGCCTGGTTCGGGATTACGCCTTTTATCTGCGTCTGCCTGGCGATTTTGACATTGACGACAGCTCCTTTGACGAGGATTTACAAGAGGTTGTTTTTGACGCCCTGGGGGCGCGAGAGCCCTGGTTGATGGGTCTTTTAAGTCACGCGCGTCTTCAGGGCGGTTACGGCCAGGCCTCCCTTGCCCGCTTCCTCAGCGTCATCGCCAGTCGTTTATCCAGCTGGGGCCTGTCTGAGCTCCTGGCCCCGACTAGCTCCGCCCCCCCCTTGGAACAATTGACCCAGGAGTTTATAAAACGCCAAAAGGCCCTGGCCGCGGCTTTAGAGCGCGTCCCTTTGCCCAAACTCCCCCAGCTGAAAGAGGCGGCCGAGGATAAACTTATCCTGGATCTGGTGGCTCTGTTTCAGAAAAACCCGGACAATTTGGCCGCGGATTGGGCCATCTTTCAGGCCCAGATCGATGATTTGCTTTATCGGGTCGGCAAATCCGTCGCCAAAGCCAACCCGCCCGAGCGCCAGGATTTCCTGGCCGCCGCCGCCCAGCTTTTTCGGTATTTCAGCGACCAGTTGAGCCGGCCAACCCTGGCAATTCTTCTCGACCTTTCCCGCGAGTTGGGTGGCCGGCTGTTGGCCAAGCGCCTGGGGCGGGGGAGCCTTAATTTTGATGACATCCTGATTCAGGCCAGACAGCTTTTGCGAGAAAGGCCCGTGGCCCGGGAGCGCGAGGTGGGCCGCTGGAGCCTGGTGGTGGTGGACGAGTTTCAGGACACCAATCGTTTGCAAGCGGATCTTCTGGCCTTGATTCTGGAGCCGCCGAGCCAGGAGCGGCCCCTGGATCGGTCGAATCTGGTTCGGTCGAATCTGGATTGGTCGAATCTGGATTGGGCCAGCCTCCCGCCAAAATTCCGGGTTTTTGGCGACAGCAAGCAATCCATTTATCGCTTTCGCGGGGCCGAGTCGAAGATCATGAGCGATTTGGCTGATCTCCTCCCTCAAAAGGGCGGCCAGACCCTGGAATTAGGGTTCAATTACCGCACCCAGCCCGGCCTGGTCGGCTTTTTTAACGACCTGTTTCCCCAAGTTCTGGGGAAAAATTACAAAGAGCAGCGGGCCTCTCGCCTGGAGCTTTACCCGGGCCCCCAGGTGGCCTGGCTGACGGATGACGATTACAAGCCCCGAGCTACCAATCGCCAGCTCTGGAAAGAGCGCCAAGCTCAATTGCTGGTGGCTTACCTGCGAAGTCTTTTCAGTGGGGCCTCCCCGGTTCGGGTGGCTCAAGATGAGGCGGGTCCGCCTGAGTCGCGTCTCCCCACCCCCGGGGACGTGGCCTTGCTTTTTCGGTTTCGGGCCCGGGCTGGCTTGTTTGAGGCGGCTCTCAGCGCGGCCGGGATCCCCTGCCATACCATGAAGGGCCTCAGTTATTTCGACTATCCAGAGATCCGGGGCCTGGCCGCCTTTTATCAGTATCTGGCTGGCTTGGGCCTGTCTTACAACCTTTACGCCTTTTTGATTTCCCCCCTGGGCCCGGTCCCGCCTCAGACCCTGGAAAAGTTGGTCTGGGCCGAGGCCAAGCCCGTGGCCTTGGAAGAATATTTTACCCAGGAGCGGCGACCGTTTCCCGAGGGGCTGGACCCGGAGGAAACCCTCATTCTGAGCGAGGTTCGGGAGTTGGCCCTGGCTTTGCGACCGCTGGCTCTCCGACGGCCTCCGGGCGAAATCCTGGAGACCGCCCTGGAGCGCCGGGATCTCCTGCCTCTGATCGTCACCGGGCCTGGCGGGAGCCTGGAGCGGGCCCGGTTGGCCCAGAATTTTCTGGGTCTGGTCAAGAGCCTAGCCACCCACGATCCCCATGAGTCTCAAAGCCCGGCTGAGCAGGTTCAGGCTCTGTGGCTGCTGGAGTCGGCTCAACGCGAACAGATCGACGCTCAGGCGGAGACCTCGCCCACGGCCATCAATATCATGACCGTCCACCAGGCTAAGGGGCTGGAATTTCCCATCGTGGTCATCCCGGAAGCGGACCTCAAAAAGCGCTCCCTCGGCTCGGGCCCGCTGATAGATGACGAGGGCCATCTGGGCGTCTCCCTGGATAATCTCCAAGGGTTGCGGGAAGAGAATTGGGCTTACGCGGAGATCAAACAGGCCCTGGAGGCCGAGGATTTACTGGAGCATAAGCGGCTTTTGTACGTGGCCGCCACCCGGGCCCGGGACCATCTGGTTTTTCTGGGTATGCGCCCGAAAGGGGACGAGGACAACTCCTGGCTGGGTCTTTTAGCCTCAAGCCTGGCCGCGGGGAATAAGCTGGCCAAATATGTCCAGGTGATTAATGGGCTGCCCGAGCCGACCGCGGCGACGGGGGCCGCGCCCCTGGCCAGCTCGGCGGGGGAGGGGGCGACTCAGCCTAGCCCGGTTGAGCCGGTCACCCGGTCGGCGGAGCCTTCGTCGCCGGATTTAAGCGCGTTTGAGCCGCGACTCATCGCCAAACTTGAGCCAACCCAGTCCCTGCGCGTTTCGGTCGTGAAATACTGCCACCTTGTGGCCGAGAATGAGGCTTCCGAGGTTGAGCCCGCGGTCGCGAGCCCTGAGGGGCCGGACGCTTCGGCGGTCGAGGGGCGTGGCCCCATCGGGCCATCGGGGCCCACCTCCGCCCGCCATCGGGGCATTCTTTATCACGGGCTTTTGGAGGAGACGGATTACAATTGGGACCAGGCCAAGTTCGCGGCCTATTTAAGCGTCTTGGCCGGGCGAATGGGTTTGCGGCTTTCTGAGGCGGAGGCGACTTTTCTGGTGGAGCGAGCCCTGGCTTTTCAAGAGAGCCTTTATGGGCGGGAGGCCGGGGCGGCCTGGCGCGCGGGGCGACTTTTGTGGCGCGAGAGAAGCTTCTGGTTGCGCCTGGATCCCGAGGACACCCCGCTGGGTCGGGGCCCGATCATTTTAAATGGGATCATGGATTTATTTTATGTTCGCGAGGATGGCGTCGGCCAGGTGGTGGATTACAAACTGGCCCGGCCCGGCCATCTGAGCGTTTATGAGCGGCAGGTGGAGATCTATAAGCGGGCCATCCGGGAGGCCGGCTTCCAAAATGAGATCCAGGGGGTCTTGTGGTTCGCTGAGACCGCGGCTTAAACCGGCGGGGCGCATTGGGGGCACAGGCCCCGGATCTCCACGCTGGTCGCGGTCAGGCTCAGGCCCAGGGTCTCCAGGCGCCGGGCGATGGAGTTTCGCAACTCGGGGTCGTGGACTTCCGTGGTTTTCTGGCAACCGGCGCAGACCACGAGGAGAGGTTGGTGGGCGTTGGTCTGGCCGTTGGCGCAGGCGAGGTAGGCGGCCAGAGAGTTAACGCGGTGAATCAAGCTCTGGCTTTCCAGAAAATCCAGGATCCGGTAAATCGTTGATGGCGTCAGGCGCTCACCCTGGCTTCGTAAGATTTCCAGCAGGTCATAAGCTTTGACCGGCTCCCCGGCCTGAGTCAGGGTCTGGAGGACCAGTCGCCGCAATCTGGTCATGGGGGTCGCGCCTGGTCGCCTCTGTTCTCTTTCAGTCATGGTCAGGATCCTTCCTGGTAGATCTCCACCTTGTCCGCCCCGATGGTGTAGCCGGCGCTGCCCAACTCAGAATTGAAACGCTCCACGCTTATTTGGCCATAAACCCAAACCACTTCCATGGCGCTCAACCCCGGCGCGGGTTTGGCGGTTTTGACGTAGACAATCTGGTTGGGCGGCGGGGGCGGCACATGGATGCAGGCCCCGAAATAAGGAACCAAAAGAAACTCGTCAATCTCTGTCTTCTCAAAATCCAAAGGCACCACAAACCCCGGAATCTTGACGGGCCGACCGTTGAGTTTCTGGTTGACCGGAGCCGCGTTCCAGCGCTTGAGAAACTCTTCCAAGGCCGCCTCCACCCGGGGGTCGTTGTCGGTCATCTCGTTGAGTTTTAAATCCTCAATGATCTTTTCCGGCTGCCATTCTGGGGGCGTCAACTCCTCCCAGATCAGCCAGTTATTCTGGTAATAGCCATCAACCATTTGGCCTTTTGGGCTTGGCTCGGCGGCCTGGGCCCGGTTGACCGGGAAAAGGGGGCGGGCGGCTCGGTTGTCGTCGCCAGCCCAGTGAGGCCCGGTGACGGCCAGAGCCACGATCAGGGCGGCCAGGGTGATTTTAAGATAGGCTTTTAAGCTCATGATCAGCCATTGCGCGGGAAAATTGGGGTCAGACTCAGCTGGAGCGGCTGAGGCCATCGGCCACGCTGTAAAAGTAAGCCCGGATGGCCGGGCCCAGGCCGGTCAGAAGGCCGGCCAGGAGGATACCGCCCAGGATGAGCCACTCCCGGGTGGTGGGAGCGGACAACTCCAGGCTGGCCCCAAAATTGGTCAAAAGGTAAGGCCCCAGCCAAGCCAGGGCCCCGGCTAGGGCGAGCAACCCCAGAGCCAGGCCCAGGGCGGTCAGCCACAGGCTCTCCAGGGTAATCAGACAGACGATGTCCCAGGGGCTGGCGCCCAAGGAGCGCAGGATGGCCAGCTCCCGGCGCCTTTCCCCCAGGCCGGCCAGGATGGTGGCGGCCAGGCCCAACAGGCCGGTTACGGTGACCAGCAGGGAAACCAGAAAAAGGCTTTTCTCGCCAGTCCCGATGAGCTGAAAAATCTGGTCCAGGGCCACGCCTGGCAGAACCGCCGACAGAGCCTCACCCGGGGAGTTCTGGATTTTGGTTTGGGCCTGGAAAACCAGCCGCCGGTTTTTCAAGCCCACTAAAAGGGCGGTGACGCTTTTGGGGGTGAGGTTAAACTTGCGAACCTCCTCGGGGCGGATGGAGAAGCCCGGAATCGGGGCCCCACCCCGCCAGTCCACGTGGATGGCCTCCATGGAGGGGAGGCTGATGTACAGCGACCGGTCCACCGGGGAGCCGGTGGGGGCTAGGATCCCGACCACCAGGAAGGGCTTGTCGTCATGCGACCTGGGGGCCTCGCCCCCGCCGTGGCTCAGGACGAGCCGGTCGCCTAGCTGATAACCCAGTTTTCTGGCCACTTCCGCCCCCAGGGTCACCTCAAACAGATCCGCGAATTCTCGGCCCTGGGCCAAGCTGAGGGAGCGACCGCGCCGGTAGCGGTAGTGGGCCAGGAAATTCTCATCCGTGGCCACCACCGGAAAGCCCCGATGAAAATCCCCCATGGAGAGCGGAATGACCCAGGCCACCTCCGGCAGGGCCGCCACCTCCTGAGCCCGGGCCCAGCCGAGGTTATTGGTGGCCCCACCCAGGTGGAAGATGGCGTATAGAACTAGCTGGGCGTGGCTGGTTCGGGGCCCGACCAGCAGATCCACCCCGTAAACGCTCTGGGAGAACCCCTCCCGGATCTGGGTCCGCAGTCTCTCCAGGCCCACCAGCAGAATGGTTGACAGAACTATGGAGACCACAATCAGGGCCAGGGTGCCCCGGCGGCTCCAGGAGCTCTGAGCGGCCAGGCGGGCCAGGGTTTTCCAGCGTCTCATCTGGGCCTCGCCTGGTCAGGGGAGCCCCGAAGATCGTCCAGGGCCAGGCGCGACTGAAAACGCGAGGCCAGGCTCTCGTCGTGGCTGACGAAAAGGACGCTGGAGCCGGCTTTCTGGCTTTCCCGCAACAGGAGCTCGACAAAGGCCAGCCGGCGCGGCTCGTCTAGCGAGGAGGTGGGCTCGTCAGCCAGGATCAGGGGCGGGCGCCCCAGAAGAGCCCTGGCCGCGGCCACCCGTTGCTGCTGCCCCACCGATAGTTTATTGGCCGCCCGGGCCCACAGCTCCGGCTCCAGATCCAGGCTGGTCAAAAGGCTCTCGGCCGCGGCCCCCACCGAGCCAAAGGCCGCCCGGGCCCGCTCCCACCGGTAGCGGGAGAGTTGGGCCGGGAGAGTCACGTTGTCTTTGGCGGAAAGATAAGGCAAAAGGTTAAAGCTCTGAAAAATGAGGCCGATCCGGTCCCCCCGGAAGCGATCCCGGGCCGGGCCGGAGAGGGCGGACAACCGGACGCCGGCTACCCGGATCTCGCCCTGGCTCGGTCGAATCAGGCCTCCGATGAGGCTCAGGAGAGTGCTTTTGCCGCTTCCGCTGGGCCCGGCCACAAACACCGATTCCCCCGGCTCGATCCGCAGGCTCTCGAGGTGGAGTAAGGTTTTCTGGCCAGGCCAACTGAAGCTGACTTGAGACACCAGAACCAGGGGCTCCCCCGCGGGGTCGCTGGGCTCTACCATTGGGCCTGGGTGTTTTTGGGGTCAAGCGTCGCCGCTTTTTGCCCGGCCTCCAAGCTGATCTGGACGTCCAGCCGGGTCAGCGTGGGGTATTTTTCGAACAGCCGAACGTCCACGCCTTTGAGGGCCTCAGGCTTGGCGCACTCAAAGAGGTAGCTGGCCTCAATATCCCCGTGCTCGCCCTCCTCATGATCGTGGTCAGCGTCCTCATGATCGTGGTCAGCCGCCTCAGGCTTGGCGTCAGCCTTCTCATGATCGTGGTCAGCCGCCTCAGGCTTGGCGTCAGCCTCCTCAGAATCGTGGTCAGCCTCCTCAGAATCACCATCCTCAGCCAAGTCCCCAATCTCTTCGTCCTCATCAGGGTCCTGGGGCCAGTTGCTCTCGGGTAGGAGGGAGCTCAACGGATCAGAGATGAGGTCAAAAGCCTTGGGTTGGCAGCCGGCTTCCTTGGTGAAGATAAAGAGCGACGCGGGTTCGGCCAGTTTGGTTCCCAGATCGCGGGCCTGAGCCTCCTCCTCGGGGTTATTGGGGGCGCGCTCAAAAGGAATGAAATTGATCAGGGGGCTGTCGAGGCTCAGCTCCACCTCTTTGTCCTCAACAATTATGTTCAGCTTGGCCGCCCCATGCTCGTGGGCCGGATGGGATTGAGCCAAGGCGGGGGCGGTGAGGGCGAGGGCCAGGAAAAGCCCGGCCCCAAAAATCAGATAAAAATGGCGCATGATGAGCGACTCCTTTGGGAAAACCTTTTGACGCGATAATATATTATATCATTTTGCGGGTCAAGGGCCGCCGCCAGGCCAAAACAGGGTTTAAATTTTGGTTTTGGCCGCCGCCTTGGGGATAAATTTTTTGGTTTTTTAGTGAAAATTGGATCGCGAGCTGATTTTTGTCTATTGGATAATATCATTAATATGCCCAAATTATTTATGTAACTATCTTATTATTTTAGATAATTGATTTATTAAATAAAAAAAGATTTAATCAGGATTATTTGCTGATATGCTCGGTATTTGAGTTAGAATCATGCTTGCCATGTTTCACGACGGTAGACATTTTTTTGAGGGAGCGTTTTAATGTTTATTATTGTTCCGGCCAACTAGATTGGCCTGTAAAATTAGGTAATAATTTACCTTGTTCAATTTTTATTTGGCTTCGTTCTGAAAATATCAAGGCTATTTTCGCAAAAATAACAATATTTTTAATACTACAAGATATGTAATTATCTATATAGATATAATGATAGTTTATTGTTTTTAGCTATATTATGTAGTAATTTTAACATTGGTCACAGGCTAAAATCCGAACGTTAGGATTTTAGCAAAACAGCGACATCAAACATAAG
>JAISMU010000142.1 GCA_031276635.1 Deltaproteobacteria bacterium
CGTGGATATGTCCAGCGATAGCGCGCCTGATAATGGCGTGGAGGTCACTTTTTCCACCAGAACTTTGTTGAGATGGGCGGATCTGGCTTTGCGTTTCGTTAATTTGCGAAAAAAAAAGATTTCCCCAATCCTTTTTTCCTTTGACCGCGCTCTGGGGTTTCGAGCCAGCCCGGAGAGTCGAGATTTATTACACAATTTAGTTAAGAAGTGTTTTTCTGGCCTTACTAGTGTAACTTTATATTAAATATATGTAATTATGAAAAATAAATATAAAAAAAATTTTTTATCTTATATTAAAGATGAATTTTTATATGTTTTTATATCTAATTTTAATAATAATTCTTTTATATTAAAAAATATTGATTTAGCAAAACCATTTATTGATTATATTTCAAATAATAATTCAAATAATAAATTAATATTAAAAGAATCTATGGTTAAATATATAGTTATTTGTGTAAATAATTCATTTAAATACGATAGTATAAATTTATTAACTACTATTGATAATAATTTAATAATAAGTGATGATATTATTTGTTTAATAAATTCTTCAGCCAAAATTTTATTTGAATCTATAACTAAACATTCTGATTGCGAAAAAGTCGCGACAGTGTTGGCCGCGGTGGTTGAAGAGTTAATTGACAGCGTTTTAGACAAAATTGACGCTGAAATTCCTCTTCCGGTTGAGGAAATTTCCCTGAGAGCCCAGAAAGAATCAGAGGGCTACGAAGAAGATCTTTTCCATGACTCATCAGCCGAGGCGGAGGACTCGGCCCTCTCTGACCTGGAGGAAGAAGAAGGGAGCTCTGAGGGAGCCTCGGGCGACCCAGGTCAGGGTGGGGCGGCGGAACTGTCGGAGGGCTCGGGCTCAACTGGCCAGGGACCGGGAGAGGGAGCCGCTGAAGAAGACATGGGCGGCTCTGGTCAGGGCGGGGCGGCGGAACTGTCGGAGGGCCCGGGCTCAGCTGGCCAGGGGGCTGGAGAGGGAGCCACTGAAGAAGACGTGGGCGGCTCTGGACAGGGCGGGGCGGCGGAACTGTCGGTGGGCTCGGGCTCGGGCTCGTCAGCCGAGGCCGAGGATTCAAACGCCACTGGCCAGGGAGAGGGAGCCGCTGAGGGAGCCGGAGGTTCAGGTCAGGAGGAGGGTGAGGCGGCGGCTGAACTGACGGAGGGCGGCTCGTCAGCCGAGGCCGGGGATTCGGACCACGGGGCCCAGAAGGATCAGGCGAGCCTGGCGAAAAGCCCGAAAGACTCGCCAGGCGATAAATTTCCCAAGAGGAAAGACAGTTGCTCTCAGGACTCCGGTGAACCCTCGAATTCAACCGCTGGCCAGCCCGAGCCAGTCGAGGAAGGCCAGGGAACAGAGAGAAACTTGACTTCCGGCGAGACCGGCGGAAAAGGAGCTGGCCCAGATAAGCGCCAGGGGCCTGTTTCTCTAAGCCACCGGGACGACCAGCGACAGACCCTGATGGTCAGCCAAGTTCTCCGAGCCAAGCTGCAGGGCTTGATTCAGGCTGACCGGCTGGTTAGGAACTGGCCGGCCCGCCATGGCCGCTTGCGCAATAACAGATTGGCCAGGCTTTACCTTGGCGACGCCAAAATATTCGATAAATTGGCCGAAAAAAAACTAAATGACACTAACATTCATATTCTTCTGGATTCGTCCTCGTCCATGGCGGGTCCCCCCATCAAGTTGGCCCAGCAGGCCTGCCTGACCATCGCCTTGGCTTTATATCCTTTGCCCGGGTTAAACCTGGCGATATCCTATTTTGCCAAGGAAGGTTCTAAAAAATGTACTGAAATAGTTCTTGATTATGGTAAAAGGCCTAGAATAGATAGCCAAATAAGCGCTTCTGGCGGGACTCCATTATATCAGGCAACTGTAGAATTAGTTGAATTATTAAAACATAAAAATGAAAAAAGAAAAATATTATTTATAATAACTGATGGTTATCCTTATTATTGGGAAAATGATATATTAAATGAATTTAAGAATTTAAACATTGAAATTTATGGTATTGGGATAATGAAAAAAGAGATTAAAAATTTATTACCAAATACTAGTATTATTATTGATAAAATAATTGATTTACCAAATGCTTTATTTGAATTGATGAAAAAAATTCTGTTAAATCAGAGTTAAATAAAATATTTAAGCGAAAATCACGCAGAGCTCTAAAATCAAATTCTTCGCTGAAAACCAGTCAACTGGCGATAAAAAAATAGCCGGAGGCGGGTCCCGCCAAAAGTAGAGTGGCTCAGGCCTCTTATGGCTATTACAAATCAGGGTCGCTAGGGGCGGAACGTCCTAGCGGCCCTGATTGGTCAAGCCATAAGAGGGAAAACTTAACTGGCTTCAGAGCTGGCGGTTGGCTAGCCCTCGTCAAGCTAATCCTCGTCAGGACCGGGCTCCATCTCCGCCGCCCTGACCAGCTGGAGATTATAGTTTTCCGCCGTGGCTTGCAGAGTCGCCAGAAACTGATCCCGGAACTCTTTGGGAGCGATGATGGTCGCCGTGGGGCCAAAACTGAGCAACCAGTTGATGGTCTCATGGGTATTGCCGCAGGTCATTCTCAGCTTCCACCGCCCGTCCGTGAGCTCGGTCAGCTCCTGTTTTTGGCACCATTGCCGTTCCTTGACATAGTGGGCCACTGAGGGGCTGAAATTGACGTTCAGCTCGAAAGGCTCGTCTTGGATTATCCCGAAGACCGCCTCGTCATGAAAGGAAACATTTTGGGGGAGCTTGGAGGTGTCTCGGTCCAGGACCTTGACTGACCGGATCCGTTGGGCCGAAAGAGTTATTTTGTAGAGGAGTTTGAGGCTCCTGGGCCGGATTTCCACCAAGTGCCCGAAGACATAGATGGCCTCGCGAAAACTGGCCAGCTCCACGGGGGCGATGGCCAAGTCCTTAGTTTTGTCGCCATCTTTCCTGGAGTAGGTGATCTGGCAAGCCTTTTTTTGATTAATGGCCTCAATGATCCGCTCCAGAATATCCGTGGTCTCCCCGCCGAAGTTGATGCTGCCTCGACTCAAGGCCTTGATTGGCGGAAAAGGTTGGGCGGGCAGTTCCTTTTTCGGCCACCGCTCTTGAAAGATTTGGGTCAGGCCCTGGTCAACAATTTTTTGAATCTCTGGCGGCAGAAGGCGACCGGAAAAATTGGCGGCCAGGACTATCCACAAAAGAGATCTCTCCGTCAAAGACTCGGTCAACTTGGCGGGAATTTTCTTGGCGAGCCGGTAGACAATTTTGTGCCCATCCTTTTCCCTGACGATAAATTGAGGGAAATGATTGGCCAGCCGATCCAGGATCCTCAGGGCGGTCTGAGGGGAACAGTCAGTTCTTTCAGCCAGGGTAGCGGCGGTGATTTGGTTATTGACCAGAAGATGACTGAGGGCAATCAGCCCTTTTTCCATTGAAGTGTTGTCTGGCATAATTTTTCTCCCTTGGCGAAATCGAAAAACAAAAAATAGATTTTTTGGTCAATTTTCGTGAGGTTGGGGCCTGGAACAAGTAACAATTATTTTTCTGAGACAATGTTACCACTAAATCAATCGGATTTCAATAAATAAAAACAAAAATTATAATTTAAGGTCGCTCGCCTCAAGACTGGCCCTAATGGGGGGGGGAGAGGGGACCTGCCAGAAAAAACTTTTTTAGCGGTTTCAAGGCCTGGACGACTGAAAAGGTCTTCTCGCCCCCTCAAATCATGGTCTGGGGTTTCGACTGTGGGCCATTTTTTTGGTTATTTGGCTCTTTTATATCCAAAATTTTCCCCAAAATATCCTCTCCTTAAAGATTTACTCTTTCAAAAACCCTGATAAATCAAAGACAATCGCGAGATTGGCGGAAAAATATTTTTTTAAATTTCCAATTATTTTGGTAACTATTGGAAATAATTGGAAAAAATAATTTTTTCCCAGCCCTGGATTTTTATTCAAAAATCCATAGGCAGAGATCTTCGGGTTGTATGATCTTAATTAACCAAAGTTTTGAGACGATTTTGCTCTAAAAATTTTTTTTAACCGGGGCCATCAGGTTCTGTCCTTTTTTGGGGCGCGCCAAGGCGACAAAGTTGGAGGTGAAGTCATGAGGGAATCCACGTTTTCTTTGGTCTCCTCTCAGTTGAGGCAAGAGGAGACTCCGCCTGAGGGTTTTAACCAGTGGAACTTGGCCGACAATCGGGGCGTGACTTTGGCCCATCTCGCGGCTAAACGCGGGACTTTGCCCAGAGACTTTAACCAGTGGAATCTTTCTGACCAGGATGGTTGGACTGTGGCCCACGTCGCGGCCGAATTTGACCATCTGCCGTTTGAATTCGCTCAATGGGCTCTGGCCACCAAGGATGGCTGGACCGTGGCCCACGTCGCCGCTACGGTCGGGACGTTGCCCCGAGGTTTTAGGCGGTGGGATCTGGCTGACAAATATCGCCGGACCGTGGCCCACGTCGCCGCCATGTTTGGGAATTTGCCGGTCGATTTTGACGACTGGAAAAAGGCGGATCTTGATGGCCGGACCGTGGCCCATTACGCGGCGGCGGCTGGACGACTGCCAATAAATTTTAACTTGTGGGGCCTGACGGATCGTGAGGGGCAGACGGTGGCCCACGACGCGGCCCTTTGTGGGAAATTGCCGGCTGACTACTACCAGTGGGGCCTGGTTGATCGGGACGGCCAGAGCGTAGCCCATCACGCGGCGATCAACAAATGTCTGCCAGCTGATTTTAACCAGTGGGAGCTTCTAAATCAGCAGGGTCAGACGGTGGCTCATGTCGCGGCCGCCAATGTGGGGTTGACCAAAGGTTTCAACCGATGGGAGCTTCTAAATCGTCAGGGCCAGACGGTTGCGCACGTCGCGGTCGCCTATGGGAACCTGCCCCAGGGGTTTGACCTTTGGGGCCTAGTGGACAAAGGTGGCCAGACCGTAGCTCACGTCGCCGCCATCCATGGGCGTCTGCCCAAAGAGTTCACCCAGTGGGAATTGAGGGACAGTCAAGGCCGGACGGTGGCTCAGGTGGCCATGGAGTTAAGAGCTCACCCTCAAGTCCAGTTGGAGTCGGAGGATTAGTAACCGTTCACCCACGATAAAGGGGTGGGGTTGGAAATAGCCCTCATGGTTACCAGGGTCAGGCTCTGGATTTTACGGTTCAGAGACTATATTGAATAAAATGGCTAAAGACCAACGTCAGAACGATTTTCCAGTTCTGACCTATTGAAGACTCATTTGTGGACAAGCCGGAACAGGCGCGAAACGGAGTGAGGCCCGGGCCGATACTCAACATTCCCGAAGAAATGGAGACGTTCATTTAACGAATAATCTGGCCTTTATAGGTTTTTATCGGCGCTTCATTCGCAAGTATTTGTTGTTGACAAAAATCTAAAACCCTTAACCCCGCGCGCTCCGAGACGGGCCAGAAAACTGAGGGAACAGCAGCGGGCCAAGATCGACAAAATAGTTCCATTTACTGTTATCTTGTTGGACCGCCAGGCTGAGGATAGCGTTGTCCAGCCATTGGGTTTGCCGGTTGCTCCAGGGAGTAAAATAACCGGATTCGCTTTAGTTCGGCGGACCGAAGACCCGGAGGCGGCTGAGCCAGTCGCGACGGGTATCTCTTGGCTAGAGCGGGCTCATCGTCAGGACCAGATTCGTCAGGGCCGCCAACAGCGGACCGGCTACCGCCGCCGGCGGAGAAGCGCGAGTCTGAGGTATCGAAAACCCCGGTTTAACCACCGGGCCAAAAAAGAGGGCTGGTTGGCTCCGTCTGTTCAGCGCGTCGGGGACGGGCCAGGCCGATTAAGGGAAAAACCACGGAAACTGGCCCCAATAGGGGAGATAGCCAGAGAGACGACCAAGTTTGAGACCCAGGCGGTGGCACTCGGAAATAGCCGGGGTCGAATGTCAGTTGGGGACTTTGGCGGGCTATACTGTAGAGAAAAGCGGTCAGGGCGCGCGCGCCCTGGGGAAACGCGGTTATAAATGGGTTTATCGCGGG
>JAISMU010000143.1 GCA_031276635.1 Deltaproteobacteria bacterium
GCCATTTTTATCAGATTCGACCTCAGTTACTTTTACAAATCTGGCACTAGGAAGAATAGGTCTAAAAAATTTTATAGGTAAATCTAATTCAACGATTTTAGATTCATTTAAAATGAAAAAATCATTACATCCAGTGGCAATTCCACGTTTGACATCAAAATAATCTTTTAATTTTGGGAGAAACTTCAATTGTCTTTGTGGTTGACAAGGAAATCGCGTCCACTTATTTTCCATTCGCAAAGAAGATACTGATATTTCTTTAGATTCTCTAGGATTAGTTAAAGTGCCACCAAATGAAAAAGTTACGACTTGATTATCTGGTTTTTTCTTTCGAAACCAGATCACAGCTGAAGAAACCAAAGCGTCTTTAAATTGCCCATCTTCTGGGTTAAACCTGTGAACTCGGAACAACTCAACTTCCGAAAGCAAGAAATTTTTTACTGCTTTTCCATAGTTAACGTCCATAAACTCGCTAGGTATCAACCAACCCGCGACAGCTCCATCATCCATCCATGGAATCGACTGAAGTAGGAAATGACAATATAATCCAGAAAGGCCTGAAAGTTCTACCCCTGATTTAATTATAGTCTTAATTTTGATATTTTCTTTATTTTTAGGTTCAATAAGATGATGACGAACATATGGAGGATTACAGATAACAAAATTATACAGTCCATCAGGGTTAATATTAGTAAAATCATCATTTATTATATTTATATTATATTTTGACCAAATATTTTTAGCCGCGTTAGCAAATAAAGGATCAATTTCAACAACTGTTGCTTTAGCTATATTATTAAAAACTCCTTCTTGTAGAAGAGCAGAATAAAACGCTCCTGTTCCGAAAGCGGGGTCAAAAAAAGTGATATTATTGGGCGCGGACAATTGTTTTAACCCGAACGCGACAATTTCTTTAGCTAACGAAGTCGGGGTAGCGAACTGGCCTAGTTTTCGGCGCTCTTCCATGCTTTTTAAAGCGTCTAATTTAATTTGTAGTTGAAGGCGGTAATCTTCTATAGGGTTTACAGCCCCAATAGAGCTAAATCGTCTATTCTGTGTTCCCATATCCAGTCTATTCCCTCCGCCGCTTCATATCCAAGGTAACTAGAATCAAAATAACCACATAAAAATAGAACGTATTTTATTTTATTACCAAAATTTTTCCTAAGATGAGCTATTTTATCAGATTCTTCTTTACGCCTTTTATTGACATTAGTTAAGTCTCCAGCTGATTTTGCTTCAATAAAAATAGGAAAATCATTTTCACTAGATTTTTTAGGTTTAAGTAGAACATCAACTGAAATATTAATATTTTTCACGTTATTAATAACTTTTATATGAATAGGAATATTAACTCTAAAAGAAAAAGTTCCAGCCTTCATTATGTTAAATTTTACATTATTAACATAAACATAATTTCTATCTTGAAGCCATTCTGCGATAGAATCTAGTTGTCTTTTTTCTTGAGCGTTTCTAATGATCGGATCACTGATGGCGCCACATAATCTGTCCGCCACAATAGTTGACGCGCGTAAAATTTCTACTTTTGTTGGATCTCTTTGTTTATTCAACCAAATAAAAATATCATAATCTAATAATTTTTTTATTATTTCACAAATTTTGTTCAAGTTTATGTCGAGATCAATTTTCGACTTTTTTGAAGAAAATTGATGGTTGCCTACATTTTCCATTCTATAAACAAAATTTTTGGGCACTCCTGATAGGCCAACAAGTCTATCTCTGGCTAATGGAGGACAAGTTGACATACGAAGAATAGATAACAGATTAGGTTGTTCTTTTAATAAATCAGGCGATATTGAGAAAAGGTTATGTGTGGCAGTTAAAAAATTTTTCACTTTAGAGCCGCAAAGAAGACGAGACTCACGGAAAGTTTTAGGAGCGAACTCTAAAAACCAGGAATTATATAAATCCACTGATTTAACTATATCTTCTTTCCAGATATCTGGATTGCAACGATTAATACTCATTAGAATTCACTATCAATTTAAAAAAAAAGAAAAAAATTAGTTATTCAACGCCAACAGAATATTGAAAAAATAAACCAAAATATAATTCCACTACAAAACATGGTGGAAGCATTTTAATTTTTTTTCCAGAGACATTTTATCGTTTCGGACAAAAAAAACAACCTTTTTTTGACGCCTTCACAAAAGTTCCAGCTCAAAAAAAAATATATATTTTTTGTATATAAATTTTTTTTGTACAATTTAAAGATTTAATTATTCTGTTATAATAATATTATTTTTTATTTTTAATTAAATTTATTTTCTTAGAATAGGTGGATTAAAACCACCAGCTTTAGCTGGCGCGTTTTAGCATTTCCGCTGATAATCTTGACGCAAGGCTGACTTAATTATATAGCGGGTATTGGAGTTGGAGCCCTTTTTTCCAAATCGGAGCCCTGATTATGACAGAATATGCGCATGGCCGCCATAGCCTATTCCTGACCCACCTGCATATTGTATGGACAACAAAGTACCAAAAAAAAAAATAGAAACGGATGTTATTATATTTAATTACGTAAATTAATAACTTAAATATTTACTAAAGAATCAGTAAAAATAATACTCATTCAGTTTATATTTTAATATATATATTTTTTTATATCTATCAAACAAACAATTACTAAAAATTGACTATTATAAATGTTAAACGGAGCTAACTCGCCCAAACTAATGATGTCGTTTCCAGGATTGCAGATGCAATATTGGGGGCGGCATATGAGGGCCCGTGGATATTTTTATTGCAGCAGAGGTAATATTACTGATGAAATTATCATAAATTTTATCGTAAATTAAGTAATAAATGATAAAGATGATGATTTTAAAGTTGACTGATCTATTGACCACCGGCTTTAGCCGGTGGTAGTTAATGTAGTTCTTTTAAGCGGCTTTAGCCGCTCCAAAGCGACTTTAGTCGCAATTATAAGCCACCGGCTTTACCCGGTAAGTTGTTGATAATAATAGTATTTTAAAATTAATATCTTTATTATAAGAAGATTATCTATTATTTTTTTAAAGTATCATTTTTTTTATATTAATTTTATACTTTTTATATTATTAATCTTTATAAAATTAATTATATTAATTTATTATTTTAAGTCAAAAATTAGAATACATAAACTGAAAAAGAATTTTTTTTTCGAAATCAACTGAAATGTCCAGGTCAAGACGACCCACCACCTCCGCCACTGGGGCAGCCTTGAGCCGGGACGGCCCAACCACCACTCCCTTCAAACTTCCCTTCTTTCTTCAAGGGCTTTTTTGGCCAAAGTATTGACAAAAATCTAATTTACCATTAAAATTATTCAATTACTGGCTGTAATGGCCAGGGTTTTTTTAACACGCTTGATCTTGGTTTTTCCCCAGACCAGCCAAAAAATATTTTCATATTTTTTCTTTGGTTATTTTAGGGCATTTGTTGTGTCCTGCCTTTTAACCTTGGATTAATCACTCAGGTCAGCCCGCCGCCCTAAATCGGGTCGCGCTCTGGCCTTTTTGGCTGACCAGCGGCCCTCAGAGCGGCTGGCCGGCCTTACAACGCGTTTAAATAAAGGCTTTTTTAGGATTTTTTTCATGTCCCTCGCCTGTATCCTTGCCGTGGCCGGTCAAGCGGCCAGTGTGGCTGTCTCGGAAACCAACCTGACTGGAGCCGGGGTGGAGTCGGAAATTATTTCCATGGTTCTCAAGGCTGGCCCCATGGTCAAAATGATCATGGCCATCCTGCTTCTGGCCTCCGTCGTCTCCTGGGCCATCACGCTCCACAAGCTGGTTCAGCTGGCCCGGGCCAACCGACAGTCGGACCACTTCTTGAATAGCTTCTGGAAGAGCCGGTCGCTGGCCAATCTTTTCGGCGAGGCCTCGGACTACGCGGCCGCCCCGGTGGCCCAGATCTTCCGGGTCGGCTACCAGGAGCTCAGCCGCTCCCACAAAGCCCGCCTGGAGACCCGGGTGGCCATGGAAAATGTCCAACGAGCCTTAAGACGGGCGGGCTCAGCCGAAAGCGTCCGGCTCTACCGCAACCTGCCCTTCCTGGCCAGCTGCGGCAACGCCACCCCCTTCATCGGGCTTTTCGGGACCGTCTGGGGCATCATGGGCTCTTTCCACGAGATAGGCCTTAAGGGCACGGCTAACCTGGCCAATGTCGCCCCGGGCATCTCCGAGGCTCTGGTGGCCACAGCCGCGGGTCTGGCCACAGCCATTCCAGCGGTCATCTTCTTTAACTATTTTAATAGTAAGATCCGGATTCTGGAGTCGGAGATGAGTAACTTCATGGCCGATTTCCTGAACATCCTTGAGCGGGATCTCTTAAAGAAGCCCGCCAGCCAGGAGGGTTGAGATGGCCATGGGCTTTCAGGGCCAGAACGGCGATAGGCCTGGCCTCATGAGTGACATCAACGTCACCCCCATGGTGGACGTGATGCTCGTTCTTCTGATAATCTTCATGGTGGCCGCCCCCATGATGACCCAGGGCCTGGAGGTCGATCTGCCCAAGGTGGACGCCAAAGCCATGCGCACGGACCAGAATCTGGTCGTGCTCACGGTCCTGGCCGACGGGCGGGTTCTGCTGGACGAGACCAGCTTGGCCAACATTGATAACCTGGACGCCCAGGTCCGGGAAGTGATGCGGGCCAAGGGAACAGAAAGCCTTTTTCTGAAAGCCGACCAAGCTGTGCCCTATGGCCGGGTGGCGGCCATCATGGGGGCCCTCCGGGAGGCCGGGATCACCAACGTGGGCCTGGTCACTGACCCGGCTGACCGCTCCCGCCCCCCAAGCCCTGGCCAGTAGCCTCTAGTCTGAGCTGGCTTGGGGCGCCCCGGGTTTAGGCCCGCTGGGTCTTGGCTCGCCTAGCTTGGGCCGTTAGCCTAACTTGGGCCATTCGCCTTGCTTGGCTCGCCCAGTTAGTTTAGCTCGCCAGGCTTTGGCCCAGGTTCCGCCGCCCCGGTCAACAGGCGGCCAAGTAAGATAATTTCCCCGGTTGACGAACTCCCGCGACCGCCGAGCCCGACCGTTCCCGGCCAGACCCAGCGGCCCGGCCTTTTGGGAGAGGCCATGACCAGACTGACTTATAACCAACCATATAATCGCGGCCCGGTGAGTCGAATTGAGACAGCCGACCATCTGGGCCTGGTTCTCCTGATCTCCCTGGGCCTGCACAGCCTTTTTCTGGGCGGGCTGATCTTTCTGCCAGCCATCTTTGATTTTGGCCAGCCCCCCGAGCTCCCCTTTGAGGCCATGACCGTGCAATTGGTGGGCGGTTTCGAGGCCCCGGCCCCCGCCGCTCCCCCGGCCCCGGTGGATCCCGAGCTCAAACTGCCGGACGTGGTGGAGCTGCCCGCGGCCGAGCCGATTCTGCCGCAGCCGACCCCCCTGGAGCGGATGATTACCCCGCCCCGGCCTACTGAGGTCATTCCCATCGGCGAGCGCCCCCCGGACACCCCGCCCCCGACCATCAAGCGCCAGGAGCCGCCGCCGAAGGTGAAAATTCCGGAAAAAGCCTCGGAAAAGCCCCCGGAGCCCAAAAAACCGGCCCAGGTCAACCCGGCCCGGCCCACCACTTTATCCGCCGTGGAACAATTGCGGCGCAAGAGAGAGGCGGACAACGCGGACCGGGAGATGGAGTCACGGGTGGCCGATCTGGCCAAGGAGCGCGGTCGGGGCAATGGCCAATCCAGCTCCACCTCCTCGGGCAACACCGAGGGAACCCAGATTGACCCGATCCGAGCCCAGTATTATAACCAGGTTAAAGAAATCGTCCGGGCCAACTGGGTCGCCCCCTTAAGCGCCTTCAACTCCAGCTCCAACCTGGGGGCGGTCTATGTCATAGTCATTCAACCCGATGGTCGGCTGACCGGTCGCAACCTGCGGCGCTCCAGCGGCGACCCGGAATTTGACACCTCAGTGGAGCAGGCTATTGTCCGCTCACGCTTCCCCCCGCTCCCGGAAGTTTTTGCGGGCCGGCCTGACAACCCCGCTCTTCAGTTTGAGCTGTCGTACCTAAACAAAGGGGCCGGCTGAGTCGTCGGCCTGAGTATTTATAAGGAGTCGTCATGTATCTCGGGGTGGACGTGGGCGGAACCCACACGGACGCGGTCCTGGTGTCGACTGACCTCCAAATCTTGGCCGCGGCCAAGGCGGTGACCAGGCCCCGGGTCATTGAGAGCCTCCAGGAGGTCCTGGGCCAGCTCCTGGCTGGTCGCGACCCCCAGAAGGTCCGGCGCCTGACCATCTCGACCACCCTAGGCCTCAACAGCGTCCTGACCGGCGCCGCCCCGCCGGTGGGAATAATGGCCACTGGCGGGCCGGGCCTGGAGTTGGACCCGGCCGAGTGGGGCCCCTTGTTTCGGGCTCTGCCTGGCTCCCAGGACCACCGGGGCCAGGTTATTGAGCCCCTGCCTTACGAGACCGCCCTGGCCGCCGCCCAAGATCTGGCTCAAAAAACACCCATCCTGGTGGTGGGGGCCAAGTTCGGGCCAAAAAACCCGGCCCTGGAACAGACCATGCTCAGAGCCGCCCAGACCGCCAGCCCAAAGGGCCCAGTCCTCGCCGCCTCCAGCCTCTTTGGCCGCCTCAACTTCGCCCGCCGGCTGGGGGGGGCGGTTCTGAACGGGGCGGTCCAAAACCTTTACGAGAGCTTTCTAGACGACCTCCAGAACGCCCTCCAGGACCGGGGCCTCGCCCCAGAAGTTTTTGTCCTCAAGGCCGATGGCGGGGTCATGAGCGTCCAGGAGGCCCGGGCCAAACCAGTTCTGGCTCTGGCCGCCGGGCCAGCCGCCAGCCTCCTGGGTCTGTGGGCCTTGGTGGGGGCGGTCGACCCTGAGGCCACTGAGGACATCCTGATGATCGATATAGGTGGAACCAGCTCGGATCTGGCCCTTTTAAGCCGAGGTCGACCACTCTTGACCCCGGAGGGCCTGACCTTGGCTGGCCGGCCCACCCTGGTCCGAGGGCTATTGACCCACTCGCTGGCTCTCGGCGGGGATACGGATCTGGTCTGGGAGCAAGGGGTAGTCACCCCTCTCCCTCGACGCCAGGGCCCGGCCCTGGCCCTGGATCCCGCCGGAGCGGCGGGGCGGCCCCCCACCCTGACCGACGCCCTGAACGTTCTGAGCCTCTGCGAGGTGGGTGACCGGGCCATTTCCCGGAAAGCTTTGGAAAAAATAGCCCCCGGGGACCCCAAGCAAGCCGCCCAAGCGGCGGTGGACGCGGTCATCCAGAAACTGAAGGGGGCCCTGGCCGATTTTCTGGCCACGGTCAATGGCCAGCCGGTCTACACCATCAGCGAGTTTCTGGTTGACTGGCGCCTCAACCCCAGCCGGGCGGTCTTGTTGGGCGGCCCGGCGGCCACCCTGGCCCCCCTCCTGACCGAGGCCCTGGGTCTGCCGACCGCCGCCCCCCCAGAGGCGGCCACCGCCAACGCCCTGGGCGCGGCCTTGGCCCGGCCCACGGTGGAGGCCGAGCTCTACGCCGACACGGCCGCCGGCGTCTTGAGCGCGCCCACCCTGAACCTCCAACGCCAGATCGGCCACCGCTACACCTTGGACGAGGCCAAGGCCGAGCTCCTGGCCGCCCTGGCCGCCCAGGGTCAGCGAGAGGCTCAGATCACCCAGGCCGAGGTCTTCGCCCAGGTCAGCGATTACGGGGAATCGGGCCAAGTCATCCGGGTCCGGGCCCAGACCACCCCGGGCCTGCTGACCGCCTGAGAGAGGCTTGGCCTCTTGGCTAGCGACGACCCGAGAGGGCTCCTGGAAAAAGGCCCAGACCGCTGGCCCCGGCTTGAGCTATCCGCGAGCGGCCCTTGTGGTCAGGCCTGACTGTTATTCTCGTCCCGCTCCAGCGATTTTTCGCGCCTGGGGGCGCCCCACCCCCGCCCTTTTAAACCCGCCCAAAGCGTCAAAAAATTTCTTGACTTAATTATTCAGTTCTTGTATTACAATTATTGTAAATGTGAATACTTCAGCCGAAGGGGCCAACCAGCCCCTGACCGCTGAGGGCCATATCTGGGGGCGGAGTCGGGCCAGGCGGCCCACTAATGGGGCTGAATTGACCTCAAGGGCTTTTGAGCGAAAAATTATTTAACAAAATCCAGCCCCTTAAAAATATTAATTATTTAAACCAAACAAAATAAATAGCAACATATTAAATATTGATTTTAATTTTTAGCCATAAAAAATTTAATCTTTAAAACAAAAATTTGATCGCGGGCCGGTCATTTTTTTGGATCCGTCAAAAAATCCTGTTGACAAATCCGAATTAATGGCTTAATCTGATCGCAGTCCAGCAGATTTAAATGGCCTGATTTAAATTCCTTTGTCTTGGCGCGTAAGGGATCTTCCCCGCGTTTTATCTTGGGTTTATATGCTTTAATAAATCTACTATCTTCATGATTTTAAATATACCTAGACTTTATATAAACAATTAACAGTAAAGTCGCCCTTTTTCGCGCGATTCATCTGTATTTTAGTGTGATCGCGCGCGTGGCGGTCTGAACCCCCTTGGAATAGGTGAGATTATATGGCAAACACAACCACTAAGTCGGGCGCCGTGATGGTCATTGGCGGCGGCATCGCTGGCATCCAGTCGGCTCTGGATCTGGCGGAAATGGGTTTTTACGTTTACATGGTCGAAAAGGGCCCAGCCATTGGCGGTCGCATGGCCCAGTTGGACAAGACCTTCCCCACCAACGACTGCTCCATTTGCATGATCTCCCCAAAATTGAATGATGTCGGCGGGCACATCAATATTGAGATCCTGACTCTCACCGATGTCCTTTCGGTCAAGGGGTCCGAGGGCGACTTCACTGTCAAGCTACGCAAGAATCCCCGTTACATCGACATGAGCAAATGCATCGCCTGCGGGGAATGCGCCACCAAGTGCCCCAAGAAGGTCAGCAATTACTTCAACGAGGGTGTGGACACGCGCAAGGCCATTTACGTGGAGTACGCCCAGGCTGTGCCGCTGAAGTTCAGCATCAACGCCGAGGAGTGTATTTACCTGACCAAGGGCAAATGCGGCAACTGTAAGAAGGTCTGTCCGGCCGACGCGGTCAACTACGAGGACAAGGCCGAGGAATTGAGCCTCAAGGTTGGCTCGGTGGTCGTGGCCTCGGGTTTTGATGTCTTTGACCCGACCGTGGCCGAGACTTACCGCTACAGTCAATGGCCTAACGTCATCACCTCCATGGAATACGAAAGAATCCTCTCCGCCTCCGGTCCCTTCCAAGGTCATCTCGTCCGCCCCAGCGATCACAAAGAGCCCAAGAAAATCGCCTGGCTGCAATGCGTCGGCTCCCGGGACGTCAACCGCTGCGACAAGCGCTACTGCTCGGCGGTCTGCTGCATGTACGCCATTAAAGAGGCGGTCATCTCCAAGGAGCACGCCTCGGATCTGGAGGCCTCCATCTTCTACATGGATATCCGGACCTATGGCAAAGACTTTGAGAAGTACTACAATCGGGCTCAGGACGCCGGGGTGCGCTTTGTCCGCTCCCGGGTCCACACCCTGACCCCGACCACGGACGGCAACGTCATTCTGGAGTACCTCGACGACCTGGGCGAGCGGCACTCCGAGACATTTGATCTGATCGTTCTCTCGGTGGGCCTGACCCCCCGGGTCAACCTGCCAACCTTGGCCGACTCCCTGGGCATTGACCTCAACGAGGAAGGCTTCATTCAGACCCAGCCTCTCACCCCCATCAACAGCACCCGGGCCGGCGTCTTCGCCTGCGGGGCGGTCAATGAGCCCAAGGATATCCCCACCACGGTCATGGAGGCCTCAGCGGCCGCCGAGGCCGCGGGCCGGGTCATCGCCGAGGCCAAGGGCACGATGACCAAGACCCGGACCTATCCGCCGGAACGGGACATCAAGGACGAGGTTCCCCGCATTGGCGTCTTCATCTGCCACTGCGGCATCAACATCGCCTCGGTCATCAACGTTGAGGAAGTGGTCAACTACTGTAAGGATCTGCCCTTTGTCGAGCTGTGCACCAACACCCTGTTCGCCTGCTCGGCCGACTCCCTGGGCAAGATCAAGGAAGCCATCATTGAGCACAAGCTCAACCGCTTGGTCGTGGCCTCCTGCACCCCCAGAACGCACGAGCCCATGTTCCGCGAGGCTCTGGCTCAGGCCGGGCTCAACAAGTATCTCTTTGAGATGGCCAACATCCGCGACCAGGACTCCTGGGTCCACCAGAAGGAGCCGGTCAAGGCCACCCAGAAGGCCAAGGATCTGGTCCGGGGAGCCGTGGCCAAGGCGGCCCTGCTGGAGCAGATGTACCAGACGAAGATGGGTCTGACCAAAGAGGCCCTAGTCGTCGGGGCCGGGGCGGCTGGCCTTAACTCGGCCCTCTCCATCGCCCAGCTGGGTTACCCGGTCCACCTGCTGGAGCGGTCCGACACTCTGGGAGGCAATGGCCTGAAAATTTTCTCCCGGGAAAAGGACGTGCGCGGCTACGTGGCCAATCTGGTCAAGGAAGTGGAAAGCCATCCCTTGATCAAGATTTACAAAAACTCGGTCCCCAAGACCTCCCACGGCTTTGTGGGCAATTTTGAGACCAAGTGCCAGGGGCCGGACGGCGAGTTTTCCATCAGCCACGGGGTCACCGTCCTCTGCCCTGGGGGACACGCTCACACGCCCAAAAGCTATCTTTACGGGGAAAACCCCAAAGTTCTCCTCTCCCTGGACCTGGATGAGCTGTTGGCCTCCAACAGCCCGGAGATTAAAAAGCCCGGCCAGACCTTCGCCTTCATTCAGTGCGTGGAGTCGCGGGAGCCGGAGCGGCCCTACTGCTCGAAAATCTGTTGCACCCACTCCATTGAGAGCGCCCTGACCATTCTGGACCGCAACCCCGAGGCGACCATTTACATCCTGGCCCGGGACGTGCGCTCTTACGGCTTCCGGGAAAAACTCTACCAAGAGGCCCGCAGCCGGGGCGTCCGCTTCATCAAGTACTGCGTGGACCACAAACCTGAGGTGGTCGCCGGGCCCAATGGCCGGCTCCAAATCAAAATCAACGATCACATCTTGAACCGCCCGCTCCTCATTGAGGCTGATTACCTGACCCTGGCCACCGGCATTGACCCCACGCCCATGCGCGAGGAGATTGTCGAGGTCTTCAAGGGCCAGCTCTCGGCCGAGGGTTTCCTCTTCGAGGCCCACATGAAGTTAAGGCCGGTGGATCTGGCCACTGACGGCCAGTACCTGGCTGGCCTGGCCCACTATCCCAAGCCCCTGGAGGAGACCATTGTTCAGGCCAAGGCCTCGGCGGCCCGAGTGGCCACCATCCTCTCCAAGGACCACATCATGGTCGGTGGGGTCATCGCCGTGGTCGATCCCGACAAATGCGCGGTCTGCTGCACCTGCGTCCGGGCCTGCCCGGTGCAGGTCCCCAAGATCGTCCGCAACGAAAAGGATCCGGCCCTGCGGGGCCACGCCTTCATGGAGCCGGCCATGTGCCACGGCTGCGGGGTGTGCGTCTCGGAGTGCCCGGGCAAGGCCATCAAGTTCCAGTTCTTCACTGATGAGCAACTGTTGGCCAAGGTCGAGGCCCTGATTGTGGAAAAGAAGGCCAAACCCGCCTGATAAACCGGGCCGCGGGCTTGCTCGCTCGCGGCCCTTAAGATATGGGCCCCGCGGCCCTGGGGAAAAAATCTTTAGGCGGCCTGGCCGCCAGGGGAGCTGGTATGAGTGAGTTCGAGCCCAAAATCATAGCTTTCTGCTGTCAGTACTGCGCGTACAACGCCGCCGACACGGCTGGCTCCATGCGTCTGCAGTACACGCCCAACGTGGAGATTGTCCTGATACCCTGCTCCGGTCGGTTTGATGTCATCCTGGCCCTGAAGGCCTTTCAGAGCGGGGCGGACGGGGTTTACGTGGCCGGTTGTCTGGAAGGCGGCTGTCACTTTCTGGATGGCAACATCCGGGCCAAAAAGCGCGTCGTCTATCTGCAAAACGAGTTGAAGAAAATCGGCCTGGAGCCGGAGCGTTTGGCCATGGTCAACGTCTCAGCCTCGCAGGGCCCTCAATTCGCCGCCTATATTGACGAGTTCGCCGGCGTTGTCAAAGGTCTGGGGCCAAGCCCCATCAAGAAGCAACTGGCGGCCTGAGGGTCCCAGTCCCGGAGTGGAGAAGACTGATGATCATTTGCGAAAGAAAGCCGATAGATGAGCTAAAAAGTTTCATCGCCGGCAAAAAGAAAGTTCTTTTGGTGGGTTGCCGAGGCTGTGTGACCGTCTGCAACGCCGGAGGAACCAAGGAAGTGGAAATCCTGGCCGCCCTTCTCAGGCTGGACGCCCAGAAGGACGGCAATGAGCTGACTATTGACGAGTTTACCCTGGAGCGCCAGTGCGACCCAGAGTACGTTGACGAGCTGGCGGACCTGGTGGCCAAACAATATGACGCCATCCTGTCCATGGCCTGCTCGGTCGGTCCCCAGTTCCTGTCCAGAAGGTATCCCAAGGAAAAGGTCTACCCGTCCCTGAACACCTGCTTCATTGGGGGGGCTCTGGCTCACGGCGTCTGGGCCGAGCACTGCCAGGCCTGTGGTAACTGTATCATTCACAACTTCGGGGGCATGTGCCCGGTCAGCCGCTGTTCCAAGAGCATCATGAATGGCCCTTGCGGCGGCTCTTCTAATGGGGTTTGCGAGATCTCCAAGGAAGTCGAGTGTATCTGGCACCTAATCGCCAGCAAATACATGGACGAGGGCCGTTTGGCGGAGTTTGCCCCCCTTCAGCCCATCAAGGACTGGTCCAAGTCCCGGGATGGCGGGCCGAGAAAGATCGTCAGGGAGGAGCTAGTTAAATGACCCGCGAGATAAAAACCGCAAGCAACCTGGAAAAAGTCCTGGCTTCCGGCAATTTTGCCGTAACTGGGGAGCTCGGGCCACCCCGCAGCGCGGATGGGCACGAAGTCGCGGAGAAGGCCAAGCACCTCGTTGGCAACGTGGACTCGGTCAACATCACCGACAACCAGACCGCCGTGGTCAGGATGTCGTCCATGGCCGCCGGTCTTTTGGTCCAGCGCGAGGGCCTGCAGTGTAACATGCAGATGGTTACCCGCGACCGCAACCGCATCGCCATCCAGTCCGACATCATGGGAGCCTACGCCCTGGGGATCCATAACCTGCTGTGCCTGACCGGCGACCACCAGAAGTTTGGGGATCACCCCCAGGCCAAGAACGTCTTTGACATGGACGCCATCGGCCTGATTCAAACCGTTAAATCCATGCGCGACGATGGGCGTCTCTTGAGTGGCCAGGAGCTCCCCCCCGAAGGTCGGCCCAAGATTTTCATCGGCAGCGCCTACAACCCCTTCGCCGACCCAGAAAAATACCGGATCCACCGGACCGCCAAAAAGGTTGAGGCCGGAGTCGATTTTCTCCAGAGCCAGTGCATCTACGACATGCCCCGCTTCCGGGCCTTCATGAAAGAGGCCGTGGACATGGGGTTGACCGAGAAAGCCTACTTCATGGCCGGCATCACGCCCTTTAAAAACCTGGGCATGGCCCGGTACATGCAGAAGAACGTGCCTGGCATCCTGGTCCCGGATGAGTTCATCAACCGCTTGAAGGGCGTGCCCAAGGAAAAGCAGGCTGAGGAAGGCATGAAGATCGCCGCCGAGCAGATCGAGGAGTTCAAGACCACGCCCAGCCTCGGCATCAAGGGCGTGCACCTGATGCTCATTGAGTGGGAGCACATGGTTCCTGAGTTTGTTAAACTCTGCAAGCTCACCCCGCGCCCCAAACTGTAGGGTAAATCCCTCTGACCGGCCAGCTAGCTGGTCGGTCGGTTTTCATAAAAACCCCGTGAGAGCCTCACGGGGTTTTTTTTCATTGCGCTCCCAGCCCTTCCGAGTTAAAAATACAGTTGACAGTTAGAGCGCGTTTAAGACAAAATTGCCCATCGCTCTTTAAAATTGCCTTCAGCCTATAGTGGGCCAGCCTTGACCCGGCTCGGGGCGATTTTCGCCCATTTTTCTTCCCCTGGCGCCCGCCCGGGAGACAAACCATGAGGAATGCCCCGCCGCCCCTTAATGGCCTTCTTCACCTGGTCGTGTTTACCGAAGCCATGGCCAGAATCATCAGCCAGCGAGCGGGGACAGATCTGTTTGAGGTGGAGGCTTTGGAGCCCTATCCCTTGGACTACCGCCATTGTCTCAACCGAGTCCGCGGCGAGCTGGACAGAAAGTAAAGAGATAAAAAAATTTTTAAACAGAAGTTCTTGAAGTTCCGCAAAAAAACTTATGATTTCAATAGGTTGATTAAAAAATCAATTAAAGGGGTGGATACTTCGGGATTCCCTCCAGCAATTTAAGCGCCTTTTCCTGAAGCGGGGAAAATTTCTTCATCCGCATAAAGGGCACGTCCGATTGATTAGGTCCACCTTGTTTGAGGACCAGTGTAACCTCGCTTATTGAGGCAAGTTGGTCAAAAACAAAGACAGTCTCAGGCCGGCTAATCCACTGTACGCCTGCGTCATAATGAGGCATTTTATCGAAAGTTTTCAAGAGCGCCTTCAAAATGATCTACCCAAGGGATCGCTCAATAAATGGATGGATGGCGAAACTATTAAAATGAGTGAGTTATTGAGGGAGTTCCAAAAATTTTGGGCCCTCCATTCCGAAAAATACCTCCAGGGAGTCAAGTATTTGGAAGCCGGCCCTCATTTTTTGCTCACGGCCTTCCTGCGCTTCTTAGCCAACGGAGGCGCCACGGTCATCAATGAATTCGCTGATGGATTGGGTTACGCTGACCTGGTCGTTCTGTGCGCTGGGCGTAGTTACCCCATCGAGCTGAAAATCAAAGATAACGAAGCCAGCCGGGCCAAGAGCCTTGAGCAACTTCTGGGCTATATGAATCATCTCTTGACCAAGGAAGGCTGGCTGG
>JAISMU010000170.1 GCA_031276635.1 Deltaproteobacteria bacterium
TATCGGATCTGAGTTTAACTTTTGGAACATAGGGTTTGACTATATCCTCAAGCTTGGTTATCAATTCCTCCTTGAGAAGTTCGGGGCTGGAGCAGTCTCCAGTCAGACTCAGGCGCAGACCGGATATTTTTTAAACTCATAGCCGGAATCAGCGATTTTCAGGCCAGAAAAAAGGTTCGCGTTACCCTGAAAAACCTCTGCCAGGGTGTCGAGAAAAAGAGACTTGCCGAACCGCCGGGGCCGGGAGAGAAAAACTTGTTTAACCTTAATCAGTTCCCGGAACAGATCTGTCTTATCAACATAGACAAATTCGCCCTCAATAATTTCTTTGAGGTTTTGGATGGCCAGAGGCAGGTTTTTCATTGGCGCGCCTGATTGCTGAATTTATCAAAAGTAACCTGACAAAAGGCCTCAGGTAGGAGAGTCTTTTTGATTGCGTTTTTATTATACTCCTTTCGTCAGGTCAAGGTCAATGACTCAGGGACTCTACTACTCTCTATTCCTCATTCCTCAGTTCCTCGCTCAGCCTCGCAACGCCTAAACCCGGGTGGGCCGAGCTCAGGCCCAACGTAATCACCGGGCGAGAGGTCAAGCGTTTTTCGTCCAGCTTTTTCTTAATGGCCAGACCCTTAAAAAGGGCCTGGTGGCTCGAAACAATAGTGGCCAAAGGGGAAACCGCGAGGAGTGGCCGGATTTTACAACCGTCAGGGTGAGAAAGGGCCCAGCCATTATTTTGGTTTTATTTCCAAAAAATATTTTCTGGAGCCCCAACAACTTCGAAGTTTTAAATTTGAAAAAATGATTTTAAACTTCCCGCTTTTCCCGAAACCTTAACATTTAAACTCGCGGTCTTGAGCCACCCCCGGCTTGACCGGCTCTTGGAAAGGCGACGCTGGCGAAAAGCTATAAATAATTTTCCCGCCATAAATTAACGTTTAATTTTAATCTTTTTACACCAGATATTTTTTGAGATCATAAGCGGCTATATAAGCCTTGGCGGCCGCGGAAGCCTTGGTTAGGGCGGAGACAGCTTTACCGGGCTTGGTCGGGCTGGCTGGATAAATAAACCTCACCTGTCGGACTTGGCTTAACTCCGCCAACAAGGCCTCGGCGCTCATCTTATGGCCAAGCCTGGCCATCTCCAGCTGGAGCAAACCGCGTAAACTCAAGGCGAGGACCCAACGAAGGACCCTCGCTCTGAATGTTTTATCGGGAGAAGAGCTGGCGGGACTCAGCGTTAAAAACTTGGTTTTCTTGGTTCGCGAAACAAGGTTGACCAGCCGCGATTGCGCTCTTGACCTGGCGACGACCTGTTCATCGGTCCAATTATCCAAATTAGTGAAAAATATAGATTTACCTAAATAATTATTAACAAAATAATCATAATTATCGTTATCTAAACTATAGTTTAAAGTTATATCATCATTAATGGCAGTTATTTCATATTTAAATATTTTTTTCAGACCCTTGGCTAACAAGATTTTTTGGACAATTTTGCCGACCTCAGGGCTGGTGAGTTTTGTTTCGCCCTCAATGAAGTCAGCGATGGGGTTGAGCGTCAGATTGTTCCGCAGCTCATCTAAGGCTCTTTTGGCTTTCAGGATATTGGTTTTCAGCCTTTTGAGGCCCCTTTCCCGGAGCTTAGGGTCATCTATGATGATAATCGTCAGATCCCGCTCGGCAATTTTCAGCCGCGTTCGAAAAGCCGAGGTCTCCCCAAAAACCTCGCCCGCCAAACGCCTATAATTGCCTTTTTCCAGAGCTAAAAACTCTGAGCCCAGCTCGAGGCTCAATTCGCCAACAAAACCGGCCTGACCGGACCAGTCATTTTCCAATATTTCAATAAAATCTGAATAATCGTCATATTTAGGTAATAGTAAAAATATTTGACAATCATCATTATTATTTGGAAATCTATGCTTTAACTTTAAAATAATATCATTTATATTGCTTGAATTACTTCTGCTATTATAATAAATTTCATGAAATAAAGGAATATCATAATCAGTATTAAGAAGTAAAAATAAGCCAATATCAACAAAAGATACAACTTGATTATTTTGAGAATCAATACTAATAATATTGTCTGGATAAATATAATTTATAAATTTAGAGGTGTTAAACAAAAGAAAATATGGTGATAATCCATAGTTTTCAACTATACGTTTTGCTAATTTATCTTCAATAATTGTAATCGAGGCCTGATCTAAAGCGGCCAGCTGATTCCAGAAGTTTGGCGAGGCTAAGGATTGCTGGTTGGCCTCGGGAAACGCGCTGAGCAAAAAAGTCTCGCGGAACCACTCATCCAGATCTGACGGGGTAACCGCTGGGTCATCCAGCTGGCTGGCCAGGTTAATGGTCGCCAAGACCACCGCGGAGCCGACGGAGAGGCCCTCTGGGCTTGGCGCGACCTGTTCGTCAATAATTTCCGCTATTTCCAGTCGCCGGGCTATATCCAGCAAGGCGGCCACCTCCCCGAATTGAAAGAGTTGGGCCGAGTCCGGGGTTGGGATCGACTCAGCGGCGGCTTCCTCGGTCGCCGAATAAGCGGCTAAAATGTCCTCAGCCGTCCCTAAGGGTTTAATAATTTTCTGGGCAGGAACGCCATTTTTTCTAAAGGCTTGAGCCAAGTAGTGGTAGGTTTTTTGGCCACTTTTTCTTTTTACAATAAATACCATATAAAAACACTCCTAAATATAATAAAATAATCATATATAAATAAAAATACTATATTATTTGTTAACTATGTAAAATAGCATTACAAACAAATAGTATTAACTTATTAAGAGTAACAACTATTAATTAAATCAAAACATTGTTTTATTAAATGATTTGATTTTTGTTTGCTTTCAACAATTATAGTTGAGTCAACTCTATCATTAAGAAAATTTCCATAATGAAATATAGTATTTCGAGTAATATTATAAAAATTATAACAATTTTCAAGGTTAATTTTAACTTTTACGTTATTAACCAGAATATTAGACTTAAATATATATTTATTAGTTGTTTTATCTTTTTTAAACATATTAAAAGCCTTAAAAACAGGTAATTTAACCCCTAACGTATTAAATAAATATTTCATATGACCTTCCAAGGCTCGAAAAGCTGGAAACACAAACTGGGAATAGTCTTCCTCATATGATGAAGGGTCTAAATTTAATATGGCTTGCCTTAAAAGTCTTTTTATATTTTCAGGATAATTATTAGGTAATTTAGGAAAAATCTCATTAAATATTTTATTTATTCTTTTTTCCTCTATAGTTTCTTTATAAACAGAATTAAATATATTATTAAGATCAAAATCAGTCATTTCATTAATATAAGTAATAATTATTTGAAATAAAAGAGAATTTTTACCTTGAATAAGTAACTTTTTTTGTCCTGTTTTATATAATGTCAGTATTAACTTAACATTTTGAAGAATCAAGCGATAGCAGAACTTAGAAAAATCTTCTTCTAATGATACTTGAATATCTACATAATCTTTTTTAATATTATCTATAATTTTAGTTAATTTATCTCTATTAAAATTACTAAGTGTAAACCAATTAGTATCATAATCAAAATTTGGCGCCTGAGCCGAGAGGGCCTGTTTCGCTAAGGCGTCAGCTTGATCATTGTATTTGTTATGACTGTGCCCAACTACTTTTTTAAAACTAACCTGTAAAATATCCGCGAATTTTTCCTTAAAAACAGAAATATACATCTTAGCGGCATCTGATTTAGCTGCCCATTCGCCGGATATCCATTTGCTCAAACCTTCGTAGTCATGAAAAATCATTAATTTAGGGAAACCATTGGCGACAGCCCAGTCCATCGCCTTAAGCGCGCCTAAGATTTCGCCAATTATATTCTGGCTGGCCAAATACTTCGGATTATTATCTGATCCTTTCAGACATTGTTCATTAAAATTATTGTCAATAGCCAGGACACCAAAGGAATAGCGATTTTGTTTTTTATCGAAACTGCCATCGCAAAACGCTAAAACATAGCCATTAGAGATATATTCACCAAATTGTTCGCTAATAATATCATTATCAGCTAAATATGCCTCCGCTTCCGCTTGACTGGCGAAGGACTTGTATGCCGCTCCCGAAAAACCCGAAACCGAGATTTGACATTCAGCCCAGGTCGTAAATATTCCCGTTACTTTACCTTTTTTAACCGCGTAAAACTTCATATCTAACCATATTGATTAATATTATTATATTTTTATCCCAAAACAGCAAAATTAATAAAACCCAGCCAGCCTAAGATGAGCCAAGGCCAAACCACCCAGAGGCCCTCATTCAGTTCTCAGGGTTTTCCAATGACCTCGCCGCGAGCGTCAAACCAAAATACCTTACTTTAAGATTCATTGACAGCACTATTTAGTCGGTTCAAAACCAATAACCGAGGCCGGCTCAAGAAAGGGGTCAAAGGCGGCGTGGAAGTCTTCAGCGGTCTTGTCGACATCCAGGCCGCCGTTATCCCGGATCTCTTTAAATTCAGGCGATTTCGTGGAAAAATTTATATCCAGCTCTTCCATCCTCAGTCTCTCCTCAGGGCAAGCGAGCCAGTTCAACGCCTACGAGTCAAAGTTGGGTTTAACCTCGAGTCAGAAAAATTTCAGAAAATTTCGATTGTAATTTCGCTCGCTTAAAAATCAGTTTATAGTTAAAGAACTGAATCGCTACCTGGGGGGCATTTTGGCTTTTGACCCCCAAAAACAGGAAAATTATTTAATATAGTAATCATACCATAATTCGCCGTCAAAAGATAATTTTTTTTTGGACATTTTATTCAAGGAAAGACTAAGCCAAACTTGATCCAACTGAAAAAACCCCCCATAAAAATGTGATCCAATCGGAAAACACTTGCTAAAAAATTGGTAAACGGCTACTAGTCAATCAATTTGGCTTAATAAATAGAAATTATTCCTAAAATTTACTCATTATTTAGATTAGCTCTCATTATAAAGTTAAACAAATCAATTAATTTATTTAAACAACTAAAAAAATGTAATTTATTAGTTTTACTCCTTGGCTATATGGTTTTTTGCCAATTTTATGTGACTATTGCCTGTAATTGTTCGTTTTTAGAATCAACTCTCCTTATATTCAGCCATAAAGCCTTCAAATAGACTTTACCGCTGACCGCCTTATGTCCCCTGACCCTCAATTTTCTCAACCCCATCAAAATTAGTTGTGGCGGACTGAGCGGAAATTAGGAATATTGGCTCTGGAGAGAAAAATTAGCGAAAACTGGCCCAAAATAGCGAACTCCCGAGCCACTCACAATAGATTTAACTTCAACAACAGCCACGCCAAGCCTGAGACAGGCAATTAAACGGTTGATTTTACGGGGTCGCCAAAAATAGCTTTGACCCGGCCTCGACCGATAACCCCCACCCCGATGGCCGCGAAGTCATAACCCTTGAGGCGGTAACTTTCGCCATACTCTTTTTCTTCAATGGTTTGAAGGCCCAGGCGGGCCAGTTTGTCCAGAGCCACCTCCAGCTCGGCCCCCTCCTCGCTTTTAGCGAATTTAAGCTCCAGAACCGCGCGAAGGCCGTCCTCGGTTACCACAATCAGATCCGCGTCCCCCCTTTATTTTGGGTGAGCCGGGTCTGATTAAGCGCCTGACCTGAGCCGCGACCAGAATCGCCAGAATTAAGCTCTCGATTGCCCAGCGCCAATTCGAGGGCCAAATTTTAGAGCGCATGCGGTTTTCTATCCCGCGACAATGAAATCCGATTAATCAGAGCTTTACTGAGCCTAGGGTGTCAACACACCATAAATCCCTATTGATCATGGGAAGAAGCGGCTATTTTAGCCCTCTGACAAGCTTTTCGCAAATTTTAACTTCCACGCCTCGCCCCCAACAGACAGTCATGACGATTCCCTGGATTTCCTCCACCTCCTCAAGCAATTGAGGGTAGTATTTATCTATTTGTTTTTCTCCTTCGGTCAACGAGGTCTCAAGCAATTTATAGAGAGCGTCCTCAGATTTTGTCGGATCAAGCTTTAAATGCTTCAACTCGATTAAGATCCCTTTACGGTCGTCATTGAGTTTGAAGAACAAATCTAAACGCCCATGCCTGAGCTCGTCGCCAACTATATACTCAACAGTTCGCTCAGAATCGATTTTATCAATACCAACGACTTTCAAGATGACACAAAGGGCAAGACGGAAGGTTCTTTCGTTAAGCTCACTAGGGGTCAGAGGCAGGCTCCTGACTATTTTTGTTAGGAGATCTTTCAAAGCCACGGGGTTAGGCGCGTCAAAAGCGTTAATCAGTAAAAAGCCAAAATCATCAAGATTGCCTAGCTTATCGGCCAAGATCGTGGAGATGGCAAAAGACTCGTAAGCGGCCCTGACTTCCTGGTTAGGTATTTTCAATTCGTAGCTATCGCCAGATGGAGGGGCGGCTAAAGTCAGATAGCCCGTCTGATATAATAGTGGCGTGAGAGACAGGTTCTCAACGATCTGAGCCTTTAATAAGGCTTTGGACAGTTTGATTTTATCAAATCTCAAGGCCTTGGTTGGCTCAGACTTGAGAAATTTAATCAGAAAAGATGGGGTTCCCGACGCGTACCAATATTGATCCAGCTCCAGAGCCGAAATAGCTCTCAACAGGGAATAGGGATTAAATACCCGCTCCACCCCATTCCAAGAATAACCATCGTACATTGAGATCAAAGCGTCGCGGAAAGACGTGAAATCTGGATAGCCAGAACTAGCGAAAAGGCCATCGGCAAACATCTCCGCCAGGGGCGCGGCCAGGTTGGCCTCAAATTCAGCCATGGTGATCCCACAGATGTTCGCGAACAGTTTATCTTCTGAAATGTCGTTGAAGTCATTGGCCCCGGAAAAAATTGAGGTCATGGAGAATTTGGAGACCCCGGTGACGAAGGCGAATCGGATAAGCCCATCCTGATTGAGCGCCTTAATGGCGCTATAAAAACCGTGTAAAACCTTGATATTGAGTCTGGCGGCGGGTATATCATTGGCCTTAGCGATGATAGGGGCGTCATACTCGTCCACGAGGATAACAGTTGGCTGGCCACTTGTTCTCTTGAGAGCCTGGGTTAAATCTGTCAAGACAGCGGCGGGATATTTATCGTCATCTTCGACCGTTAGGTCAAATTTATTCTTAGCTTGTTTGACTATTTGATCGTAAATAGTGTATTCCAGGCGAGTGGGATTATCCGACGGGCAGGTGGACATATCAAACTTCAAGATTGGATAAGTGGGGAAATCAAAGTTGGAGCGGTTGAGGCGCAGACCATCGAACAAGTCAGCCTCTCCTTTGAATACGCTTTCCAAGGTCGAAATCAGGAGAGATTTCCCGAACCGGCGTGGTCTTGACAGGAAAAACGAGGTGTTGTCCGATTTGACCAGCTTCTCCAGGCAAGGAGTTTTATCGATATAAAGACAACCTCGGCCTCTTAAATAAGAGAAAGGAACGCTGTTTAATATTATTTTGAGCATAAAATATCTCGCGTATGATCGCTACCTGAAAATTATGGTTAAGACAAGGTCAAGCGCCCAAAGAGTCAAATGTTTATAGGGCGAAAAAATATTTGGACCTCGGCTAAGATTTAGGGCAATGTGGAGAAATAACCTCCAAAAGTCGCGCTCGCCAGGCTGGCGAAACTCCAGTCGCCTTAGCAGAAACTCTCACAAGGTAAATGCTCATGAGGCGTAGCCTCACCCTCGCGCTCATGAAACAGCGAAATTTTTTCTCCGTTAATTCGGCTACTTAGGGCTTGTTTCACGGTTAAGTCAAAAGCTCCGAAAGCTAAGTCGGCCTGAGGCTCGCTGAAAGTCTGGGCAAATTTTGTCAAAAGGGCATTCAAGCTTCAGTCGTTAATATTGTAGCAAAAAATGCCACATTTTAGAAACTCTATTTTTAAAAATTATTTGAATAAATATTTACACTAATAGCAAATAAATTATAAATATGTTAATTGCAATGAGCTTCTTTTGAGATTCTTATTTAATCCAACTAACCCCCCTCATCCGAGCGTGGGACCGGCTAAGGGAAAAATTCTGTTGATGGAAGGGTAAGAGACTTCAACTTACCCAGCAAAATTTTTGGCTGGCTGGTTCCGGAACTCTTCTCCTATCCCCCGGAAATCTGGTAAAAAAAATAGGCCTTTAAACTAACAAATGTTTGAAATACTCCGTAAACCCTTATTTTATAAGGGTTTACGGATACTGTGAATTTTAAGTCTCATCTTGTTTAGGACGCGTCTGCCTTTTTGTATAATAACATCCCGCCCACTCCAGCCAGACCATGGCCCTGGGCGGGCGGTTGATTTTCTAGGTTTTTATTGGAGGGAAAATCAAACTTCGTGGGATTCCTCCCTGCCCCGGAGTCTGAACTCTTGCCGAGTGGATTCAGAAAAAGAAGCGAGCTTGAGGGTGGCGGTCAGAGGACCCTGGCGCCCAAATTGAGGCCGATTTCCTTGGCGGCCTTAGCCCGCCCTTATAAAGCGCCCTCGTTGGCGCGCGTCTGATTAAACAATTAAAAATATTAATTTTTAGAAATATTTATTTTATAAATTATTTTTTTTGCTTATATATTTTAATTAAAAATTTATTATACTTTATTTTTTATTAAAATAATTTAAAAACATTATAATAAAAAACTAAAATTCTCTTTTTTTTTCTTTAAACCACATTATCATCCATCGGGAGTTTATGGCCAATCCACGGGAAATAAGGTATACTGACCCGGTTTTTAGTTTATCAGCCAGCCACGGGAACCTAATCCAGGCGAGGGTGTCCCCTCCCCTGACCCGGCGACCATAACTTTTGGGAGGCGCGGTCCTTAACATGACGGACACACCACTTTACGAGGGCAAGGCCAAGAAAATTTTCGCCACCGCCAAGGAGGATGAGTATCTGGTCCTCTTCAAGGATGACGCCACCGCTTTCAACGGGGCCAAAAAAGGCCAGATCGAGTCCAAGGGGCAGCTCAATAACGCCATCAGCGCGGCCTTTTTCCAGCTCCTGGCCCAGGCCGGAATCAAAACCCACTTCATCCGCCAGGTGGACGCCATCTCCTCGCTGGTCAAAAAAGTGACCATCATTCCCCTGGAAGTGGTGGTCCGGAACATCGCGGCCGGCAGCCTGGCCCAGCGTTTGGGCTGGCCCGAGGGACAGGCCCTGGCTCAACCCATTGTGGAGTTCTATTACAAAGATGACGAGCTGGGCGATCCTCTCATTAACCATAACCACATCTCGGCCCTCAAGATCGCCACCCCCGAGGAGCTGGACTACCTGGAAAAAGAGTCCCTGAAAATCAACCGGATCCTGGTCGATTACCTGCTGGCCCGAGGAATCAAACTGGTGGATTTCAAGTTGGAGTTCGGTCGGGCCGGCGGCGAGATCCTGCTGGCCGACGAGATCTCCCCAGACACTTGCCGCTTCTGGGACGCCAAAACCAACGAGAAGATGGACAAAGACCGCTTCCGTCGGGATCTGGGTCAGGTGACCGAGGCTTACCAGGAGATCCATAACCGCCTGCTTTTAAGTCTCGGCCAGTATCGGGCCCGCGTGGAGGTCCGGCTCAAGGACAGCGTTCTCGATCCTCAGGGAGAGGCCATTCTGCGGGCCCTGAAATCTTTGGGCCACGAGGAGTTTTCGTCCATCCGGGTCGGTAAACTCATCGAGCTGACCCTGGCCGGGGTGAGCCAGGCCAGCGTCAACGAAACGGTCGAGCGCCTGGCGGACGAGCTGCTGGCCAACCCGAACATGGAGCGCTACTCCCTCAGCGTGGAGCCAGTCAAATGAGAGCCGCCGTCATCGTCTTTCCCGGCTCCAACTGCGACCAGGACTGCGTTCGGAGCCTTAAGGCCGTGACCGGCCTGGCGGCGGATCTGGTCTGGCACAAGCAATCGCGTCTCCCGGCTTATGACCTGGTCATTCTGCCTGGTGGCTTCGCCCACGGGGACTATCTGAGGTGTGGGGCCATCGCTCGCTTTTCCCCGGTCATGGCCGAGGTGCGCCGCCTGGCCAACCGCGGGAGCCTCATTCTGGGCGTCTGCAATGGCTTTCAGATTCTCTGTGAGGCCAAGTTGCTGCCGGGGGCCCTGCTGCGCAACCATGGCCTCAAATACCTCTGCCAGGACGTCCACCTGCGGGTCGAGACCAGCCGCAGCCCCTTTACCTCCCTTTACCAGAAAGGCCAGACCATCCGCGTGCCCATCTCCCACGGCGAGGGCAGTTACACCCTCAACCCCCGGGAGCTCAAAAAACTCAACGACGAGGATCGGGTGGCTTTCCGCTACGCTCATCCAGATGGCTCAGTCACCCCCGCCGCCGCCCCCAACGGCTCCCTGGAGGCCATCGCCGGGATTCTGAGCCCGGGACGCAACATTCTGGGCCTGATGCCCCATCCCGAGCGCTTGGCCGAGCCGGAGTTGGGCGGGGTGGATGGTCGCCCTCTTTTTGAGGCGATCTTCTCGGCCATGGGAGGCGCGGCGTGACCGAAAAGCCCGTGAATGATAAACCCGGGTCTGATAAGCCTTGGCTGGCGCACGGCTTGACCGAAGAGGAGTTTGACCGGGCCCGGAGCCTCATGGGTCGGGAGCCCAACGAGCTGGAGCTGGCCTTGTTCGGGGTCATGTGGTCCGAGCATTGCGGTTATAAAAACTCCAGGGCCCAACTAAAGAAATTCCCCACCACCGGGCCCCAGGTGCTGGAGGGGCCCGGGGAAAACGCCGGGGTGGTTGATCTGGGCGATGGCCTCGCCTGCGCTTTTAAAATGGAGAGCCACAACCACCCCTCAGCCATTGAGCCCTATCAGGGGGCGGCCACCGGGGTGGGCGGCATCATCCGGGACATCTTCGCCATGGGAGCCCGGCCCATCGCCTCCCTCAACAGCCTGCGCTTCGGGGAGCTCCGCCAGACCCGCGCTCGGCACCTGCTGGACGGAGTGGTGGCCGGCATCGGTGGTTACGGCAACTGCATCGGCATTCCCACCGTGGGGGGGGAGATCTATTTCCATCCCTCATTTCAGGGTAATCCCCTGGTTAACGCCATGTGCCTGGGGCTCCTCAAAAGCGACCGGGTTTTCCGGGGCCGGGCGGTCGGGCCGGGCAACCTGGTGATGCTGGTTGGGGCCAGAACCGGGCGCGATGGGGTCAAGGGCGCCAGTTTCGCCTCCGAGGAACTCAGCGACTCAGACCCCGATAAAAGGCCCAATGTCCAGGTCGGGGATCCCTTCATGGAAAAACTCCTCCTGGAGGCCACGCTGGAGATTCTGGAGGCCGATCTGGTGGTGGGGCTGCAGGACCTGGGGGCGGCCGGCCTGACCTCCTCCGGGGCGGAGATGGCCGGCCGGGCCGGCAGCGGGATTCTGCTGGATCTGGACAAGGTTCCCCTGCGGGAAGAGGGTCTGGAGCCCTGGGAAATCATGCTCTCCGAGTCCCAGGAGCGCATGCTTTTGGTGGTCGAGCCGGATAAGGCGGCCACCATCGCCAAAATCTTCGACAAATGGGACCTGCGGGCCGACACCGTGGGCGTGGTGACGGCCGATGGCTTTTTCACCCTCCGCCTCCACGGCCAGGTCCTGGCCCAGGTCGCGGCCGCCCATCTGACCGAGGCCGCCCCGGTCTATATTCGAGAGGAAAAGGAGCCGGCTTACTTCCAGGAGCGTCAGAAAGCCGATCTCTCGGCGGTCAACGCGCGTGGGGACTTCACCGGGCTCCTGCGCGAACTCCTGGCCTCCCCCAACCTCTGTTCCCGGGCCTATGTCTTTGAGCAATACGACTACCAGGTGGGTTTAAACACCGTCATCCGACCAGGCGGCGACGCGGCCCTGCTGCGGCTGCCGGACACGCGAAAGGGCCTGGCCCTGACCGTGGACTGCGATAGCCGCCACGTCTTTCTGAACCCCGAGCGGGGGGGAGCCCTGGCCGTGGCTGAGGCGGCCCTGAACGTGGCCGTGACCGGGGCCAGACCGCTGGCTTTGACCAACTGCCTCAACTTCGGCAACCCCATGGACCCCGAGATTTACTGGCAATTCGCCCGGGCCACCGACGGCCTGGCCGCGGCGGCCCAAGCTCTGGAGACGCCGGTCACCGGTGGCAATGTCAGCTTTTACAATGAATATAATGGCCAGGCTATTTATCCGACCCCAACCATCGGCATGGTGGGCCTTCTGGACAACCTGGCCGACCGGCTGACCCTGGATTTCAAAGCTGAGGGCGATCTGATTTACCTGCTGGGGGAGACGCGCGAGGAGTTGGGAGCCAGCGAGGCCCACTACCTTTTGACCGGTCGCGACGAGGGCCCGGTGCCTCACCTGGATCTGGCCCAGGTGAAAGCCCTCTGCCAACTCCTGGTCGAGGCGGCGAAAAAAGGTCTTCTGCGGTCAGCCCACGACTGCTCCACCGGCGGCCTAGCCGTGGCTCTGGCCGAGTCGGCCATGGCCGGCGAGTTGGGGGCGGTGGTTCGCCTGGATGGCCCTCTCTCCCCGGGAGCGGCCTTTTTTGGCGAAAGCTCCGGTCGGGTTATCGTGTCCTTGCGCGAGGAAAAAGCTCCTGACTTGGTCGCCCTGGCTCGGGGCCACGCCCTCCCCGTGACCCAGCTGGGCCAGGTCAAGGGTCAGGACCTCGTCATCGCCCACAATGACTTCGCCATCAAAGCCCCGGTCCAGAACCTCAAAAAAATCTGGTCCGAGGCCCTGGCGAAAATGGCGGCCCTCTGACCGGGATTCTTGGCCAACCCACTCCCTTGAGGCTCGTGAACATGACCACGCGTGATTCCATCGCCCCTGTTCGTTTTCTCGCCCACCGCCGACGCGAGGAGTGCGGCGTCATTGGGTTGTGGGCCCCCGGCCCGCGCATCGCGGACCTCTGTTATCTGGGCCTTTTCGCCCTCCAACACCGGGGCCAAGAAAGCGCCGGCATCGCCGTGACCAATGGGCTGCACATTGACGAGGTCAAAGGCATGGGGCTGATGACCGAGGCCTTTCGGAAAAAACGCCCGACCATGGCTGGCCACGCGGCCATTGGCCACGTGCGCTACTCCACCCAGGGCGGGAGCGTCCCCTGCAACATCCAGCCCCTCTTCGCCTATCCCCCGGGCGGCTTCATCGGCCTGGCCCACAACGGAACCCTGACCAACGCCGAGAGCCTGCGCCAGGAATTGGAAGCGACCGGCTCCCTCTTTCGGACCACCACCGACAGCGAGGCCATCCTGAACCTGCTCTCCCTCTCCAGCGACCTGAGCGTGGAGGACCGGGTCGCCAACATCCTTCACCGGGTCGAGGGGGCCTACAGCCTGGTTCTGATGACCCCGGACCGACTCATCGGCGTCCGGGACCCTCAAGGTTATCGACCCCTGTGCGTGGGTCAGCTCCAGCCCGGCCAGTACGTCATCGCCTCGGAGAGCTGCGCCCTGGACGCGGTTAAGGCCGAGCTGATCCGGGACATCCGACCTGGGGAGATGGCCATAATCAGCGCCGAGGGGCTGAGATTTCGGAGTTTTGGCCTGGCCACCCGCCAGTCAGCCTGCGTGTTTGAGCACATCTATTTCGCTCGACCCGACAGCGTGCTGGATGGCCAGTCGGTCTGGCGAACCAGATTCCGGCTGGGCCAGCAGCTGGCCCGCGAGTTTGACCGGGAGGCGGACATCGTCATTCCGGTTCCCGACACCGGCATCACCGCCGCCTTGGGCTTCAGCCAGACCGGGGGGCTACCGTACCTGGAGGGCCTGATCAAGAACCGCTACGTGGGCCGCAGCTTCATCATGCCCCAGCAGATCTCCCGGGCCACGGCCGTGGAAATGAAACTGAACCCGGTCCGGGCCAATCTGGAGGGGCAGCGGGTGGTCCTGATTGACGACTCCATTGTCCGGGGCACGACCAGCGCCCACATCATTTCCATGGTCCGCCGGGCTGGGGCCAAGGAAGTCCACATGTGCGTCTCCTCCCCGCCCATCACCCAGCCCTGTTATTATGGCATTGACACCTCCATCCGCAAGGAGTTGATCGCGGCCGTGAAAACCCTCCCGGAAATCCAGGCCAGCCTGGGGGTGGACAGCTTGCATTATCTCTCTAAGCAAGGCCTCTTGGACCAGGTGAACGATCCGGAAAATCGCCGCAGCTGCCTGGCCTGCTTTGATTGAAAACCCCATCCGCGTTCTCCAGCCAGTGGCCATTCGCGAAATAAAGAGAGCGACTCGCGAGAAAAAGCCCGCCTCAATTTCCGGCCGGGGACCGCTCAGGGGCCGGAATAATTAAGACAGTCGCGACCGCCTGGGCTTGATTTGGGCTTAATTTTAGCGCGACCAGCTTAAATTGGCGCCTTGGGAGGGATGAGTCCAAGAGTCCCCAACAGGACTCAGGAACAGGGGTGAGATGGTTTAGCCCAAAATTTATATTGAGCGCGGCGGGTTAATCCAGGAATCCGGGCCTCAGTTGAGCGCGGCGGGAGCTCCAAAAATTTGTCGCGATGGCGTTTCAGCGATTCGCTCCCCCCAAAATACCCTCCAACCCGTTTGTTGACGGTTGGCGTAATTTTTTGACCCTAAGCCTAAATGGGTTAAAAATCACCTTTTATTTAAGCTCTCGTTTCCTGACCAAGAGGCGAATTCATGGCCCTGGAAGCCCAACCCCACCGCGAGCTCTCCCAAATATCCGCCCTGGGCAAAAACTTCCCCGCCAGTCTCGCCGACTCCGGGAACCAACTCCATCGCCACCCCGGCCTCAGCCTTGGCGAACTCCGCGCTCCGACCTGGGCCGAGGCGCCGGAGGCCAGAGGAAGCGTTAAACCGACCCGCGAGCTCCCGGCTAAAAACGGCCAAACCTGGAAAAGCCACCTCAAGAAAACCCCCCAAACCGGCCAGCGTGGCTATCTGGCCAGCCCGGCCGCCGAAAGCCTGACCCGCGAGAACTTGATTAGCGAAAACTGGCTCTGGGCCCCAGAGTCGCCGCGGTGTTTCGCCTGAAAAAATTCCCAAACGCTCGGCCATGGCCACCCGCGCGCGCCTCAAACTCTGGCCAAAGCCGACCTGGGCCTGGTCTCCTCGCCCCTCATGGCTCAGGCGCGGCGCGGACATCTGACTAGCCCATCGGGCTCAAAGGTTCCAGCGGCAACCTGGCCCCGAGACCTCTAAGCCTCACCGCCCGCGGTAAGAGCCGCCGGACTTTCGGGATTGGCCGCTAACCGGCGGCTAACCATTTTCTGAAAACGAGTTTCTTGTAAAGATATCAGTCATGAACATATTCAGTCAGAATCACAGCGCCTACGAAGAAAAAAAGACTCAAATTCCAATAACCAGAATATAATTGAGTTGGCCTGGAGTTAAGTTTTCCGGCGGAAACGCAAGAGCGCGCCAACTAAAGCTGGTGTTTTTAATCCGCCAAATCTAAGATAATAAAAAAATATTTAGTTTAAATTTATAGTGATTAATAGAATAATTTAACTTTATACGCTTTTTAATCAAAATATTTAATATATATTTATATTATAATTTTAACTATTAAATATAATATAAATATATTTCAATTGGATTTACCAGCCATGACTATTTTGGACTTTTATCAAAATTTATAATTGCTGTTGGAGTTCAATCCATATTGCCTTTGAGCTAAAAATTGGCTATAATCTAAAAAGCGGGGAAATGGTTTAGGCCAAATAACGAGGTAAACGCTCACAAGGTGGAGCCTCGCCCCTACGGAATGAAAAGTCAATATTTTTTCGCTGTTATTACTATTTGTATGCGCTGTTAAATGCTAATATGAACGTAAATTTTATCCATGATATATACACTTAATTAATTAAAAGTTCTAACGATACTATTAATTAAAAAATACAAGTCTAAAGATATATTATTGTTTTTGTATTATTAAAATATATAAATTAAATATAATTATATTATCTTTTGTAAACTATTACACTGATTTTTTAATAATAAATATTTTTTAATACTATTAATAAATTTATTTACGTTAACTAACGTTTAATATCTGAAGTTTTGGCTAAGATATCTTAATTGTATCGTTTAACCGATGAACAAGAGGACGCTGATGCTTAAATCGCGCTCAAAAAACTGGAAAAATGAATTATAGCAAATATGAGAGACCATTCCTATCTGTTTTGGTCTCGAACAGATGGATTGCGGCTATCTGTAGCTGGTTCAATAATAACAATATTATTTATTTTAGGGGACATAATGATCATTGATAAAACCAAAAAACAAAAAGTTTCGGCTAAAATGGTTAAATTTACTCAAAAGGCCGCTAAGAGAGGTGACGCTTCCGCCCAGTTCGATCTTGGACTCATGTACGCCACAGGACAGGGAGTCGCCAAAAATCCGGCCTTAGCGGCGAAGTGGTATCGTTTAGCCGCTGATAAAGGAAATACCTGGGCTCAAGTAAATCTTGGGGCTTTATTCGCCGCTGGGAATGGAGTGGATAAAGATTATCATGAAGCTCTAAAATTGTACCGCTTGGCCGCAGAGCAAGGGCTGTCCCACGCTCAATACAATATTGGGGTTATGTATCAAAACGGCGAAGGAGTCGCCCAAGACCCGGTCGAGGCGGTTAAATGGTATCGCCTGGCCGCCGCGCAAGGGCACACCGAAGCGGAGAGCAATCTTGGGGTCATGTACGCGGAGGGGGAAGGAGTAGCCAAAGACCCGATCGAGGCGGAAAAATGGTTTCTTCGGGCCGCTGAAAAAAAGGACCCTGACGCCGAGCACAATCTAGGGGCGCTTTACGAAGATGAGGACGGATTACCCAAAGATCCGGCCGAGTCGCTAAAATGGCTCCGTCGGGCCGCCGAGCGAGGGCACGTCGAAGCTGAGTACAAACTTGGGCTCAAATACTTTTTCGGGGATGGAGTAATCCAAGATTCGGCTGAGGCGGTAAAGTGGATTAGTCGGGCCGCGGAAAAGGATTATCCTGACGCTCAACACAGTCTGGGGGTAATGTTTCTCTACGGCGATGGAGTGGCCAAGGACAAAGCGGAGGCGGTAAAATGGCTGCGTCGGGCCTCAGATCAAGGTCATGAGCTAGCCCATGTCTACCTGGGGGCAATTTACGCTAGTGGCGATGGAGTCGCCAAAGACCCGGTCGAGGCGGAAAAATTGTTTCGGCTAGCCGCTGAGATAGGGGACGAGGCGGCGAGGTCTTTTCTTGGGGAAATTTTCTACTTTGGGCTAAATGGGACCAAAGATCCAGTTGAGGCTCTCAAATGGCATCGTCTGGCCGCGGAGCAAGGGAACCCCAGGTCGCAATATCGTCTTGGTACTATGTACGCTAATGGGGAAGGAGTAACCCAAGATCTGTCTGAGGCGATTAAATGGTATCGTCTGGCCGCGGAGCAAGGGGACGAGGAAGCTCAAAAAACGTTGGAATCGCTGAAAAATTAAATTCTGGCCTATATAGGAACTCCTTGTTGCCAGGCTTGACCGCCAACAGATGGATAGAGGATATCTAGATCTAATTCTACAATAAAGATATTAATTAAAATTCAATAGCATAATATTTAATGATAAAATAAAAATACCAAAAGCGTTGTCTTAAAATTTAAAATTTTTCCAAAGAGCTACTGAAATTTTCCAAAGAGCTACTGAAAAAGGTTCGGCTTTGGCTCAGTACCCTTCTTCTATGAAAAAAACCCAGGTCTGGAAAAATAACATTTTTAGAATATAACAAAAATGGTTATAATAACGCTTTATCTCGTTAAATTATTTTTTTCTTCAAATTAGCGGCGGCCGTCCGCGGGGGCGCTCTTGGGTATAGGAGCGATGAGAGGCTTAAAAGAGCCAGAAATCCGGTCTCTGTCGCTAAAAGGTCGTGGCTGGCCGTTGAGCGAGGGCTCGCCGAAGCTCAAAGCTAGCCTGAAAGGCTAAAAAAATGCATTCGGCCCAAGATTAGAGATCATGGCCTGGCCCCAACCTGGGCTAGGGCCCAAAACCCTCGTCCCAGGGCTTCTCCAGAGCGGCGACCTTTTTAGATGTATCAAGACCGACCGAAAATAAATAATAGTAGTTATTTTAAGCCTATATACTTGTTAAAAAATTTAAATCTTATGATAAATAATATTAAACGATAAAATATCTTATTTTAGAGTAAAACTGATAATATTGACCAACCAGGGAAAACATCTTTGGCCCTACCCTGTTCTCTCTTGGGATTACGCGCCCTATGTCTAAACGCAAGATCAAAAAGGCCTCAAAGGCCACAAATCGGTCGCGAATTTCTGATCCGACTCGCCAGACGGAACAGGGAGAGGCTAAAGCCCGGTTTAATCTGGGGAGTATCAATAAAGGAGAAGGCGTGGCCACTGCTTCGGCTAAGATTGCTCCGGCTGAGATTGCTCCGGCTGAGATTGTTCCGGCTGAGATTGTTCCAGCTGAGAAGGTTAAATTGTACCGTCTGGCCGCGGATCAAGGGGACGCTGAGGCTCAATATAATCTCGGAATCGCGCTCAACAATGGGGATGGCGTAGCGGTGGATCCAGTTGAGTCGGCTACATGGATGCGTCTGGCGGCGAAACAGGGGCACGCTGTAGCCCAGCTTAGTCTGGGGATTTATTACAAAAATGGGTATGGCGTAGCTGAGGATCCAGTTGAGGCGGCTAAATGGTTTCGTCTGGCGGCTGAGCAAGGGGTCGCTATGGCCCAGTATTATCTTGGGGTTATGCGCAATGTTGGAGAAGGATTACCCAAAAATAAGGCTAAAGCGGCTAAATGGTTTCGGCTGGCGGCTGAGCAAGGGGTCGCTCACGCGCGACACAATCTTGGGATTATGTATGAACTTGGCGATGGCGTGTCCAAAGATTTAGCTGAAGCGGTTAAATGGTACCGGCTGGCGGCTGAGCAAGGCCTACCGGAGACGCAACACAAACTTGGGTTCAAGTACGCGCATGGCGAAGGAACGCCAAAAAATTTGGCTCTGGCGGCGAAATGGTATCGGCTGGCCGCTGAGCAAGGCCTACCTCAATCGCAGTTCTCTCTTGGGATTATATATGACACGGGAAAGGGAGCCCCAAAAAATTTGGCTCTAGCGGCGAAATGGTATCGGCTGGCCGCGGAGCAAGGCCTGCCTGAGGCTCAATTTAACCTAGGCGTTATGCTCCAGGATGGGGAAGGAGTAGCCAAAGATCTGACTGAGGCGGCTAAATGGTTCCAGTTGGCCGCGGAGCAAGGCAAGCCTGAGGCTCAAGTAAATCTAGGCTTAATGCTCCAGCAGGGGAATGGAGTGGCCAAAAATTTAGCTGAGGCGGCTAAATGGTATCGGTTGGCCGCGGAGCAAGGTCAACCCGTAGCCCAATTTAATCTTGGGGTAATGAGCGCGGGTGGGGAGGGAGTGGCCAAAAATCTGACCGAGGCGGCTAAATGGCTTCAACTGGCCGCGAATCAAGGTTACGCTGACGCCCGGCTTACTCTAAAGCTCATTGATAAGATGGAAATATAGTAACCAAAAACCTGGTTGAGGCTCTTGAGTGGTCTCGCTTGGCCGAGAATCATCGCGCGCCGAAGCTGAAAGAAAGAGTTTGAAAGAAATTATTTTTTTACGGCTCTTGGCTCGAAAGTGGCGACCTGGGCGCCTGACCGCCCTGATTAAGAAAAGGCCATCGGATTGCCTTCAGCCCGAGCGGGACTCAACCCTTTCCACGAAGTCGGGCGAATCTGAGCTGACTAAGCTCGCGGTCGCCTCGAGCCTCTTTCACCGCGGTTACCTGACTATGGACAAGACAAAACAGTCATAGTTAAGGTTGGCGAGGAGACTGAGCCTGATATATTATTCCCTTTCAGGCTTCCCAATTATGAGAGCGCGCGGGAGCGCCACCAAGATTATTTCCGCGTCATTTAAGACCTCCAATCCCCCAAGGCTCTAAAACTGAAGGCGAGACTATCAAATAGGCTTTTCTGGCCAAAGACGCTGACCTACGCGGGTCCACGCGCGAAGATTTTATTTCCTCTTATACTTCCCCCCAGAGACCAGAGAGCGAGCGGGATTGGCCTCATCGTCCAGCCGCTCCTTGAGGTTAGATTAAGATTGACCTGTCGATTCCGGGGACCTCGCCAATGGGCGTCTTGACCTGTTTTTGACCAAGACCGCTCCATTGGCCTTGAAAGATCTAACCCAAAGACGATCATGGCCCTTGAGGCTAAAAAATTTATGGATCTCGCCCTGGTCATCTATGACCCCGGCTCCCAGGCAAAAAGCTGTCTTGGGCCTAAAGACGCCGGAGACCGGGAGCCCGGCGGTTGATTGCGGATTTGACCAGAGCCCCTTCGGGCTAGGGCTCTCCCTCTGGAACGGCCTCCCGCCGACGTTACCTCTCCCGCTGGGAGGTTCAGTCTTTAAAATATTTTTCCTTTCAACGTCAGCGACCCCAAAATTAGAACCGCTTTTCAGCCAGAGTTGGGCTTGGCCTCGAAATCCATTAGTGATATAATATAATTAGCTGGAAATCTTCAGGGATCGCGGGGCAAGTTTTCCTTATTTTCGCTAACAGGAGCGAATTGATCCTAAATTTTCCAACTCTAACCGGCTCAGACCGGCTCGGAAAATTGGGGTCGCGGGTCAAGATGGAGCCTGACTGGCTCGCCGTCAGGGATTATTGGCCCCACAAAATTAGCCCGCCCCTGACCACGCCCCGGCTTGACCGGTCTAAAGGCCCCCTTCCCCAGTTATTTCAGGTTGGCCCAAAATGACCCTCATTAAGCGCGCCCTTTTAATAGCCTTTATAATAGTTGGGGCCTTCCCGCTGGCCTTGACTTGCGGGGTCTGGGCCCAGACCCAGGCGACCCCCTCCATAGTGGACACTGTGGAGCAGGGTTATCTGGCGCACCGCCGGGGCGACTATGACCAAGCCATTGAGATTTTCACTTCCATCATCCGGCGGCGGGGTTTGTCCATTAAAGAAAGGGCGGTCAGCTATCTGTTGCGTGGCGAGGCGAAAAGAGACAAAGGGGATCTGGAGGAGGCCATCCATGACTTTACCCGGGCCATCAATCAGTGGCCCAACTACCCCCAGGCCATCTTTTTCCGGGGTCAGGCCCTGGCCCGCCTCAATCGCCTGAATGAGGCTCTGGCGGATCTGGCCCGAGCCGTGGAGCTGGACCCCAACCGGGAGTCTTACAAGACCTCTTTGGAGCTTTTAAAAGTCAGAATGGAAAAAGCCGGGCTCGATCCCAATCCCAGAAACGACTTGGAGCTCCAGGCGCCTTTGGAGGAATAACCCACCCAGGCTCACGGACAGGCCAACAGAACCCCCAGAGCCAGCAGGCCGATGACAATGGCGACCAGGACCGCGGCCGAGCCCTTATCCTTGGCGTCGCGCACCTTGTCATTGAACTCTGGGGAGACCAGATCGCAAATGTCCTCCAGGGCGGAGTTAAAGAGCTCAGCCAGGGGAATTAAAAGAAAAACGCTCACCAGGGCCAGCTTTTTCCACAGAGGCCACGGAACCAGAGCCAGGACCGCCACCAAGATCAATAAGCTCGTCAGCTCCAGCTTGATGGACTCTTCTTTCTGAAAAGCCGCTTTCAGGCCACTTAAGGAAAAACCCATGGCCCGCCCGGCCCGCCGAGGAATATTTTTCAGGGCGTTAAGCATAACCCCTCACTAATCGCCTTGACCAAAAGTCATTTTAAGCCAAGAATCAGGAGAAAACGGCCCGCGTCGCTCAAGCGGATCAGCCTGGGCCAGGGGCGGGCCAACAGAAAGCCGTTTTTAACCAGGCGCCCGAAAGCTTGCCCAGCCTCTAAAGTCGGCAGCGAGCTCAGGGGATACCAGCCATCCTCGCGGTCGGCCAAAACGGCTAAAAAATCCAGATCTGAGCTTTTCAGCCCAAAGCGCCTGACTATAGTCGCGGGCTCGGCGGCCTGAGCGAAGAAGTCCCCCAAGACGGCCAGACTCAGGCGATTGGCCTTTCGACTTCGTAAGGCCCAATAAGAGACCCGCCAGCCCCAGAAACTCTCGCGACTCATGGGGTGGTCACCTCGCCAAAAGGCCACAACTCGGTCCAGGCTGGGCCCTCCCAGGCTGACCAGGGCCAGAAATCCCCGGGCCAGGCGACCCAAACCAAGCGGCTCTGGCTGACCGGGTGCGTCAAACCCAGCTGACAGGCCCACAAGCCGATGGTCGCCTCGGGCCCGGGAGCGGCCCCATAACGCTGGTCTCCCACCAGGGGAAAGCCCAGGCTGGCCAGCTGGGCCCGGATCTGGTGCTTGAGGCCGGTCAGGAGCTTGATGGCCAAGAGAGCCCCCTCGCCACCCTTGACGCCAACCTGGAGCCGCCCCTGGCCCAGAACCTCATAGTCCAGGATGGCCCGGGTCCCCTTCTCCGAGGCCCGGGCCAGGCGAGTTATTGTCCCCGCCCGCCAGAGGTCCTGCTCCAAGCGCCCTCGCGAGGGGGGGACGCCTTGAGTCAGGGCCAGATAATACTTGTCGATGGACCGGCTCAAAAACTGCTGATGCAGCCGCCGGGCGGCCTTGGAGGTCTTGGCCAGGGCCATCAACCCACCCACGTGAAGATCCAGGCGGTGACACAGGCCCACATAAGCCCGACCCGGCTTGTGGCCAGCAACCTCCAGGTAATGACGAGCCCAGGCCAAGACATCGGGTCGCGAGCCCCCGTCAGCCTGGGCCAACCAGCCCGGGGGTTTCCGCGCGACCAGAAGATGGCGATCCTCAAATATGACCAGCGGCTCCACCTGGCTCTCTTTCTTGATAACCCCCGGGCCGGGTTTAGCCGGCCATCCCGGGGCCTTAAAGGGCGGGAAAATGTTTTTTAACCCAGACCGGGCCAAACTACTGTTATTAGAGTTCGACCTGGCCGGCCTTAAGTTAAGCGACCTCCAGTTACGCCAATTTCTGCGCCTGGACCAGCTGCTGCTAAACTACCTGGACCAGCTGGATCTGACCAGAACCTCCCCTCGCCAGCTGATCCTCAAGCACTACCTGGACTCGGCCCTCGTCGCCCAGTTCCTGCCCGAACCCACCGGAGCCCTGCTGGACCTGGGCTCTGGGGCGGGCTTTCCCGGCCTGCCCCTGGCCATTCTGAACCCTCACTGGCCCCTCATCCTGGCCGAGCCCCGCCAGAAGAGACTGGCCTTTCTGGAAGAAGTCATCGCGCTTTTAGGTCTCCCCCGGGTCCGGGTCTATCCCCACAAAGTCGGGCCCCGGCTGGCTGAGCCCCTAGAGGCCATCATCTGCCGGGATTTTGGGCCCCTGACCGAGATCTTGGAACTGGCCGCCCCCATCCTGCCGGAAAATGGCCAGATCTATCTCCTGAAGGGGGCCAGGGTGGAAGAGGAAATCCAAGAGGCTCAGAAAACGCCGGCCTGGGCCCATTTTACTCAGCTGACCTTGCGTCGCTACCAGGTCGGGCCCCAGGAGCGCTCTTTGGTCACTCTGCGGAAGAAGACCCCCCGCCCTCCCCAGGCCCAACCTCCTGGCAGAAGCCTGGAGATCGCCAGCCGTCAGAACCCCCGTTTCCGCTCGTGGTTAAAACTTCTGGCTGGCCGTCAGCAACGGCGCCTGGGCGAAACCTTGGCCGCCGGGCCCAAAATTGTCCGGGACCTTTTAACCAACCAGGCGGACCTGATTCTGGGCCTCCTCGCCACTAAACCGCGGGATTTAGACGGCTATCCGGTTAAAAGCTCGACCCCGGTCTTCTTTCTCCGACCGGAAATTTTCCCTGAGCTCGATCCCCTGGGCGTCGGACCGCCCCTGGCCTGGTTAAAAACCCCGGCCCTGCCAACCTGGGAACCGGGAGAGGCCTGGCCTGTTCCCTGGCTTTTAATTCCCTTTCAAGACCCCAGAAATGTCGGAACCGTCATCCGGGCCGCCGCCGCCCTGGCGGCTCCGGTCGTCCTCCTGGCCGAGGCGGCCAGCCCCTTTCATTATAAAGCCTTAAGAGCCGCCGGGCCGACCGTTTTCCAGACCCCGCTCCTCTTAGGGCCCAGCTACCGAGAACTGCCCGATTTACCCCGCGACGACCTCTACGCTCTCTCCCCCCGGGGCCAGAGCATTTGGCGACACTCCGGCCCGCCTGGCCTGGGTTTGGCTCTGGGTCCAGAGGGGCCGGGCCTGGATAGCCTCTGGGCCCCGGAGCGCCGGCTGACCATTCCCATGAAACCCGGGGTGGAATCCCTGAACGCGGCCTTGGCCGCGGCCATGGCTCTGGCCATCTTGGCGGCCAGACGGGAAAAAAATTAATTTTTTAACCTTTTACGCATTTATATTTTTAAAATTTTTAAAATTCTAAACTTTAAGAGCTTTAAATTTCTATATTTTTAGTTTTTTAAGCTTTTAACTTTTCGAAAATTTTAATTTTATATATTTATATATATTCAACATGTTATTTAATTTATCATTGCTTCTTATTAAGTTTGATTAAAATATCAATTTAAACCTTTAAACGTAATAAATTTATCTTACAAGACTAAATAATGAACTTTAAGACTTAAAGAAAACTTTTATGCCGGTCGAAAAAAAGGAGACGGGTCTGGGCCAAAACCCAGAGCCCGCCTCCCGGCGATTATCCTACGACTCAAAAGCCGCCGGACAGGGGTTTCAGGCGAAGATGTCCAACTTGTTGCCCAGACCGGTCAAAAGAGCCACGGCCTGCAAGGTGGTCTGTTGCTGCTGCAGGGCCACCTGCTGCTCAGCCACCAATTGGACAGTTTTGATGGCCAGGTCCACCTGTTGTTTTTGGCCCTCGTAGAGGGCGCTCACCAACTTCCCTGGCAGGCTGTTGTTTGAGGCGATGAGCGATACCATACGCTACCCTCCCTGGCTTAAGATAAGGTTTTAGTCATTAAAACCCAACTCTTTATCGGCCAATTGAAGGGCAAACTTAAAAATCAGGTAAAGGTTTAAGTTAAGTAAATTGTTTTGAAGCTAAACTCAAGTGTTCCCCTGATCCACCATGTCCCGGAGCTCTTTGCCGACTTTGAAGAAAGGCATTCTCTTGGCCTTGACCATGATAGCCCTCCCGCTCTTGGGGTTACGGCCCTGATAAGGGGGGTAGTGTTTAATCCGGAAAGAGCTGAAGCCACGCAGCTCCACCCTCTCGCTATTGAGCAGGCCATCCGCGATGGAGTCAAAGAAAATGTTCACGACCTGCTCAGCCAATTTAAGATTTAATTTAGTGGCTTCAGCCAATTCTTGAGTCAACTGAGACTTGTTCATGGTGATAAACCGCCGAAATAAGTTCGATAAAGTCGCGAAATGGCCGGGACCGAATTCCCAAGTCTTAAAAAAAACCGCCATATCGCGGGAAAACCCCAGACACCGTCTTCCAGGGCCAGGCCAAAAACTCCCTAACCTCCAATCACCCAAAAAGCCAAACCTCCAAAAGCCAAAAAGACCTCAGCCAAAAGCCTAAAAAGCCAAAACCTGAAATATCATCAAATTTACTTTCAGTCGGCCAGATTGTCAAGGAAAAAACAATAGTTTCCATAGTTTAGAGTTTTCAAAGTTTAGACCAAGTCCCCGCGGCCTGGGGTGGACTAAGTCAAGCTGGGCTGTTTTATTATAATATTATTGATTTTAACATATTTTTATAATTATTTTTGTAATATATAATTACTAAAAATATTATTAATTATGTTTTATGTTTATTATTAAATAAAAAAAATTTTTACTTACATATTTAAATCAAAAAGAACATAATATATTAAAAAAAACACAAAATAGTTTTCTCAGTCCGTCTCCCCGTCGCGGGGCCCTTATATCGGCTCAACTTTTCTCAAATTTTTATGGACAAGGACTTGAGAACAACTTATAATTTCGAGCGGAAAAAAATTGTCAGGCTCTTTTTTGCCGACCCGCCAGCGCGCCCTGAGCCTGGCTTGAAAATTCGCGCCACCTGGCTGCTGGCGGAATGTCAACTTAACCTCGCTTTGGGCCCCTAACCAAAAAACATCTAATTTTACTTATTATAATTAAAATTAACCACAATTAATCTTAATTATATATTTGGAATAGATTATGATTTTGTTTTCCATAAGCCCTGTCAACTTAATGCGCACTTTAGCCATGGCCCTGGATCTGGCGGTGGACGGGATCAGTCTGCACCAGAAAAGGGTCGCTGTCATGTGCGGGCACCTGGCCGAAAAGCTGGGCGTCAAACCCAACGAGGAGCAGGCCCTCCTCTCGGCGGCCCTGATGCACGATATTGGGGCGGCCTCCTTCAGCGATGAGCGCAAAAGGATCTCCAACCCCAAATTCGCGGGCAATCCCATCGAGATTTTCTTGCACGCGGAAAACGGCTACATCCTCCTCAAGGATTCCGAGCCCTTTTCCTTCACCGCCGAGACCATCCGCCACCACCACGACAAATGGGGCGGCGGCAACCCCTCGGGCTTGTCGGGGGACCAGATTCCCCTGCACTCCCGAATCATCCACCTGGCCGACCGGGTGGACATAAATATAGATAAAACCAAACATATTCTGGCCTGCCGCGATGACCTGAAAAAACTCATCAAAGCCAACCACGGCCAAAGCTTTGACCCCATGATCATTGACGCCTTCCTGGAATGCTCAGAGAAGGAAAGTTTTTGGCTGGACTTGACCATACCCGATTACGTCGACTCCTTCAAATACCGCCTGAACATGGGAGGAACCCCTTACAACATAAACGACCTGGTCAAAATCGCCGAGTTGTTCGCCACCCTGATCGACCGCATGAGTCGCTTTACGGCCACCCACTCCCGCAGCGTCTCTGGAGTGGCCGTGTTTCTGGCCCGGTTAAGCGGTTTCAGCGACTCGGAGCTGGAGCTGATGAAGATTTCCGGCCTGCTGCACGACCTGGGAAAACTCTCCATTCCCAATGACATCCTGGAAAAACCGGGTCCCCTGAACACTGAGGAGCGGATGACGGTCCGGCAGCACACCTTCTTCACCTACCGGATCCTCTCCCAGATCGAGCACATGGAAACCGTGGCCGCCTGGGCGGCCTGGCATCACGAGACCTTGGACGGACAAGGCTACCCCTTCCGCCTGAACGCCGATGACTTGACTCTGGGCTCGCGAATCATGGCCGTGGCCGACATTTTTGTGGCCCTGACCGAAAACCGGCCTTACCGCAAAAAACTGCCCCGGGAGGTGGTGGAAAAAATCATGCGGGAGATGGTGACCAAAAACAAAATAGCTGGCAACATTGTTTCCAACCTCATGTCTTCTTACAAGGAAGCGGAGGAGATTGTTCTGAGCCAGGACTCCTGGACTAGGCCAGCCACTATCATGAAAGTCTGAGACTCGTCCCTCACGCGTCCGCAAAAATCAGCGGGTTGGCTCAGAATTTCTGGCCAGGTTCAGGGCCAAGTTCAGGGCTTGGTAGAGAGCCTGACTCTCGGACTGTGTTTTTGGCAGCGCTTCTTAGTCGAGCCGCTATCCCTGGTGTTTTTCTGAACGCTTTTCAGAGCCGTTTTTTGAGGGGGGGCTGGTCGCTTTTTAGGCGGGTATCTGACCATTTTTTGGGCCAAGGTCTGACCAACTTCTAGGCCGAGTATCTGGTCTCTTTCTGAGACGACGGTCTAACCGTTTTTGGGGCTGGAGTCAGACCTCGTTACCAGCCGCGGACCTGGTTGAAAAAAAGCCCAAAAGAGAAAAGATTTTAATCTCGGTCCCCCTCTTTGGCTTTTCAAGCTATCTGAGGCGCCAGGGAATGGGAACCGCGTCCTTCTCTCTTCCCCAATTAGCCTCAAGCTCAAAATCGCCGCCGCGGACCTAAGGTCAGCGAGTGGGGTGAGGTCGACCCAAGTCAGACGGGCCGAAGCGGTTGTTGAAAACGAGGCGCGATCTACTGATTTTTTGGCCCTGGTGATTCTTTGGCCTTGTTGAGAATTTCCTCTTGAAGCTCTTGAACCAACCCTTCGTCGGGGTTTCCAGAGCTCACCATCCGTAAATTAAGGTGAGACTAGCCGCCTTGGCGGCCTCTTCACTCGCCAGGCTGAATTTACCTGACCTTCTAACCCTACCCTCCCCCATACTTTTTAGAAGATCCTGATTTAAGTCAGCCACTCTCAGCCGATCTCCCCTCCGATTTCTGACCTGAATACCCGCTTCCCTGTTACCATCGCCGCTTTAAAGCAAACTTCTAACAAGGGATATTCCTGGAACCAACCAGTTAACCCGCAAGTTAACCAACCACGAACTTGCCAGACTCAAAAAACGGCCCTGACGAAAGAAACCTTCGGTAAAGACGGAGTAAAGCCTGGAAAAAGCTGAAAAATTTGAAAAAACCTTTTAACCCTGAAATCAAGGGAAATAAGTTCCAGATATTTGCCAGATACCAACCTGACCAACCTGACCATCCTGGCCCTCGACGTCCCAGGGGGCTAAGAAGAGTGAAAAACCCTGGCGACTGCCTGAGAAAAAAATCACGGAAAACTTGGCGAGCTCCTCCACACGAGGCTGAATTTTTTCGCTCATGAATACGAAAAACCAGAGTTATAGCCCTGGTTTTTCGAATGATAAATCTTCTGGAACGCGGGCGGGAAAAACCCGCCCGCGATTTTCTAGCTCTTAAAACTCGTACTTAACTTCCAACGTGCCCGACATACCGCGACGGATCCCGAAGTACCCCTGAACCCCAGCGTCCAGGCTGATGGGAATGGTGTCATCACTCATTAAGTTTATGCCCAACTCCGCCATTCCAGAGCTACCTTTGAGCTCAGC
>JAISMU010000093.1 GCA_031276635.1 Deltaproteobacteria bacterium
GATGGTCGCTCAGGTTACTGGCGGATAAAGTTGTTGAGCTTGGATACATAGATTCAGTCCATCACTCGACTTTAGGTCGAATTTTAAAAAAAAACGACCTTAAACCGCATCTTTCTAAGCGCTGAAAAATTCCTCCTGCTCATTCGGCTCCGGTGGATAAAGATCAAATGGCCTTTTGCCAATATTGTCTTTTAATTTTGGTCTCCGCAATAAGAGCTTCCTTTAAAACTGCTTTAATTAAGTTTACAGGAACAGCATTACCGGCCTGTTTGCGAGTTTGGCTGTCATTACAGACTATATTATAATTATCAGGAAAACCCTGAAGTCTAAGCATTTCTCTTGGAGTTAAACGTCTCCGACCATTTACCAATAAATAATTATAAGAAGCCCCCGCCCGTAATGCGCATGAATAAGGATAACTGGATATATTGCCACTTTTATTTTCGTGCCATATACTTGGATAATATTTACTTATATGTTTCGCTTGACGTTTATTAACTATATTTTCACTAGCAAAATATTTAGGATCAACATTACTATCTTGTTCCAAAATATCTTCAAGTTTTATTGTTTCAGTTGATTTAGGAAATTGAAATGAAATAGTATGATTTAAAAATCCAACAATAATCGTTCTTTCTCTTTTTTGAGGTAATCCATAATTTAAAGCATTAAGAATATTCCAGTATACTTTATAACCTAAATCAGATAAAGATTGCAAAATTGTTTGTAAAGTATTTCCATTATTATGTCCTACAAGTTGTTTAACATTTTCTAATATAAAAAATCTAGGTTTGTTATTTTTATACTTAAGTATTCGAGCAATTTCAAAGAACAATGTTCCTCGAATATCATCAAATCCTAAGCGATTGCCAATTATACTAAATGGTTGGCAAGGAAACCCAGCAAATAAAACATCATGGTCTGGAATATCGTTGACTTCTATTTTTGTTATATCTCCATGAGGAATAAGACCAAAATTAGCTTCATAAGCTCTTTTAGCTTCCGAGTCTATTTCGCTGGCGAACACGCACTTGCCTCCAAGAGAGGCAGCGGCTAAATGAAATCCGCCTATCCCAGCGAACAGATCAATAAAAGTAAAATTAAACAAAAGTACCTCAAATAGAAATAATAAGATAATAATAAATATTTTTAATACAATATTAGTTTATTTATTTAAAACAACAAATTTCCACTCTAAATATGGCAAAAAATCATATAAAGTAAATATTATTTTTTTGTGTTAATATTTTGTAAAATTATCAAATTTTATATTTTTATTATTTTAAAATTCAATTAATATTAAATGATTAAATTTTTGCTATATAATTTTTGTATTATATTCTAAAAAGGATTATTTGAAAAAAAATAACTTTTTTGCTACCTCACAAAGCAAAAAATTCTTTAAGCCACTTAGATGGTCTGAGGCCCTCGCGAAAAGTCATTTTTTTCTGGAATAACAACTGGTAACATATTGAAATCACTAATTTTATTTAAGGCATGATTTTTAAAAACAGGGTTTTCGCGAAGGCGTCATGGTCTTCATAACCACTGACCAAGGCCAACAAATTATACAACTGAAAACATCGAAATGACTATAATACTCTTATTTCTTGATGTCTAGGATTTTTCAAACCACATTTTCTGGATGAACCGTAGTTCCAGCGCCAATTCTTCCTGGGAGCCTTGTCGGATTATACGATTTTGGGCGCGGTTTTTCCCCTTCTAGGGGCCGGATCGTTTAAAGCCCCCTAGGCGACGTTTTAGTAATTTTTCGGGGATATTTTTATTATTTTACCTATTTTAGGCCTTAAACTGCAAATGCCTTTTTAAGGTCTATCATAAAATCATGATAGCGCATTTTTAAAAACTGTGTAGAGTTATTTTTACACGGGCCCTAACTGATTTTATGACTAAAGACAGGCGTAATCACCTGTTTTATCAATTTATGCGCAACTTTTCCTTTTAACATCCTGAGTTTATCTCTTATTTTGTCAATAGTCGTGGCATTCTCGGGAATTTTCGAAGGCTCAGGCCTTAAAAGTTCAGATAATGATTGATGGTGAGGGACCCGGCCAGTGGCGATATACGGATAGATCCCTTTGTCGCTGTTCGGCCTAACGCGGGATTCAGAGTCGGTAAGATTGAGTCGTTAGGCCCTTCCTTGGAGGGCTAGGGCTTGATTTTCTAGAGGCGGGTTTTTACCTCACAGACTTGGGGGAGTTTCGCGTCCAGAGAGTAGCCCATTTCTTGAGCTTCCTGGGGCGTGTTGAGGTTTTTAAACATGCCCGGCGGCAGGTCCTCAGGCGACAGATCCAGGTAGGCCACCTTCAGGGCGGGAAAACTTTCCCGGATGGCCCGCCGCCCTTGAGCCAGGCTGGCCGCGAAAACCGGGGCGCAACCGGGCCCGTAGAAGGCGTGCAAGGGCTCTATCCCTGTGGGGAGCCGGGGGAGGGCCAGGTCCGCCTGGCGGCGTTCCAGCCGCTCGCGCAGGCGCTGGAGTAATTCCAGGTCCAGGCTTGGCTGGTCGCCGGCCAGGGCGAAAAAGGTCTGGCCGGGCCGGGCCTGAAGAGCCGTCAGAATGGCCCCGACCGGCCCGGACCGGGGATAGCGGTCCCCCTCAATCGGGTAATTCAGCTCTGGCCAAGGAGTCAGTTTGGCGGGGCGGTCGGTGATAAGGCGGGTTTCCTCAAACCAGGCGCTCAGGGTTCGGGCCAGGGTGGCTAAAAGCAGCTGGCCCGCGCTGTCCCGGAGAAAGGCCTTGTCCCCGCCCATTCGTCGCGATAAGCCGCCGCAGAGGATGGCCGCGGAGTAGTTGGGGGGGAAGATCATGGGGCCGACCGCCCGACTCGGGGGCCGACCGATTCCGGTTGGGGCTCTCCCCCAGGCTCAGAGGCTGGCTCATCTGTTGGCTCCCCTGTTGGCTCGGGGCTGGCTTTCTCGTCGGCCTTTTCCGCTTTGGCCCTCGCCTCTTTTTCGTCCTCTTCTATTTTTTCATTTTCTAATTCTTCGGGTTCTTCGGGCTGGGGCTTGGGAACTAGAAATACGCTCAGCTCATAAAGAAGGCACAGGGTCCCGGCCAGAAAGCACTGGCTCACCGCGTCGGGCGGGGTCAGGATGGCCCCGATGACAAAAAAGGCGATGATGGCGTAGGGCCGGTATTTTTTGAGGGTTTGGGAGGTGATGAGGCCAATTTTGCCCAGAAACATCAGAATCAGCGGTAGTTGGAAGGCCAGGGCGAACACCAGGGTCAGGCCCATGACCAGGGAGAGGTACTGATCACCCGCCAGGAGCGGGCGGATGGTCTCGGAGCTGAACCCCAGAAAGAAGCGAAACGTCAGGGGCCAGACCAGAAAGTAGGCGAAACTGACCCCGGCCAGAAATAGAAAAAGGGCCAGAAAGGCCAGTCGGGGAACTCGCTTTCGCTCCGAGGGGTTGAGGCCCGGGGCGCAGAAAGCCCACAGCTCGTATAGCGATAAAGGCGAGGAGATCAGCAGCCCCGCCCACAGGCTGATCTTGAGGTTGAGGGTGAAGGCGTCCTGCAGGCCGAAAAACCGCAGGCTCTCCCCAGACGGCAGAAAGGCCAGGACCGGGTCCATCAGAAAATTCAAGATGGTCCCGGCTGAGGGCCAGGCTCCCAGAGTGGCCAGCAGGAGGCCGCCCAGAGCCACGAAGAGCCGGGCGCGCAGTTCCCTTAAATGGCCCAGAAAGCTGTCCGCCCTGGGGGACGAGGGGCTGGCGGGGGGAGCGTCAGGCATGGTGGTCAGGGCCGGCGACCCTGGGCGGCGGCCTCGACCAGGGCGGTGAATAGGGCCAGCTGACGGGGGTCGGTTTTCACCAGATGCTCCGGGTGCCACTGCACGGCCAGGGCGAAGCTCTCGCCCTGGAGCTCCACCGCCTCGACCACCCCGTCGGCGGCTAGGGCGCTCACCATCAGAGTCGGCGGCAGTCGGTCGGCGGATTGGTGGTGGAGGCTATTGACCAGGAGGGAGCTTTCGCCCAGGATGGCCCGCAGCCGACCAGGATTGAGGGTCACCTGGTGGGAGGGCCACTGGGCGGCCAGATTCTGGAAGTGGCGGATCTGTTTGGTTTTGGTGGCCCCCGAGAGGGAGACGTCCTGCCAGAGGGTCCCGCCTAAGGCCACCACTAAAAGCTGCAGGCCCCGACACAGCCCCAGAATGGGGACCCCCCGCTCCAGAGCCAGCTTGGTCAGCTGGATCTCAAAGCGGTCCCGTTTGGGACTCATGGGCCAAGTCTCGGTCAGGCCGCCCCAAGGCTCCTGGCGGTAGAGGCTGGGCAGGATGTCCTGACCCCCGGAGAGCAGCAGGCCGTCAATGAGGCTCAGGTACTCCTCGTAGTGAGGGTAGGCGTCGTCGGCTGGCAGAAAAACCGGCAGTCCCCCGGCCCGCTCCACGGCGTCCGGGTAAGCCCGCCAGATTTCGTGCTGGCCGCGGGCCTCCTCTAAAGTGGTGGTAATGCCTACGCGCGGTCGAGTTCGAGTCATGATGAACCTTGGAAAAAAAGATAGAAAGCCAAGATAGCCGAGTCCTGAGAGATGAGCGCTCCCCGTGGGCCAGCGGGAGCTTTATTTTCCCCGCTCGCCGGTTAAGCCCGCCTAGGTCAGCCCGGCCAGGCGCATGGCCTTTTTGATGTCCCGCCAAGCCTCCGGCTTGAGCTCCGGCTCCTCCAGGATTGACCCCAGGCCCAGGGTGACCTGGAGGGGGATGGGTTGGAGGGGGGGAGGAAAATGTAAGAGAAAAGGGTTAGGCCTTAAAAAAAACATCTGCTTGTTGGTTTTCGTTAAAAGTTGGCCCGGGCCCACGCCCATAGCCAAAATGGCCCGAGGGTTGACCAGGGCGATCTCGCGCCAAATGATCTCCAGACAGGCGTTTTTGGCCTGACGCGGCCAGAACTCTAGATTCTGCAACGGGCATTTTAAGATGGTGGAGACGTAAGTCTTCTCCACCGCCAGCCCCAGGCCCAGGGTGATGATGTTGGTCAGAAGCTCCCCGGCGGGTCCGGCGGGCCAGTTTTCCTCGGTCAACGGCGGCTCCAGGACGATCATGAGGGGGGGATTGACCGCCCCCTGGCCAAAAGCCTTGCGGGGCCGGGCGAGGACGCAGGCCTGGCAACTCTGAGCGTAGGCTCGCAGCTCCTCCAGGTTGGTGACCCGGTCGAGATTGGGAACCGACTGGGCCCAGCCGTTGGAGGCTCGCGGCGGGGGCGGAGCGGCGGCGAGGGGTTGGGCCGGGGAGGGCGGGGGTGGGCTGGGCCCTTGACTGGTTGGCTGAGGGCTGGGCGGGGAGCCCGGTTCCAGGCGTCGAGCCGGGGCCGGCGGGGGCGAAGCCAGCCGCTCAAGTGACTCGGGGCGGGGCTGAGGGGTTGGAGTGGCGACTGACTCGGCCAGCTTAACCCCCAGATCGCCCAAGCCCAGCTCCTGGGCGTACTCCAGATAAGCTTGGGCCGCCTGAGCCAGCCAGAGAGGCTGGAGGAGGCGGTCAGGGTGGCTTGGCGGGGGCTCGGTCATCGGAGGGCCACCGTGAAGTTGTCCACCTGATAGACCACCAGGTCATCGACCGACATCAGGCCGTTAAAGGTCAGGGCCCGGTTGTGGGGGTCAGTTTTGCTCACCAGCAGGCCCAGGCCCATCTTGAGGCTGGAAGGGGGGATCTGGCCTCGATAGAGCCAGCTGTGGGCTCGCCCCGGCGAGGGGGCGGCGAAGGAGCCGGCGTACTCTTCGGGCTGGCCGTTAAAATAGCGTTTGACGGCCAGGTATTTGGCGGCCTGGAAGAAGGCCTCCAGTCCCAGGGAGCCGGGCCAGACCGGATCCCCTGGAAAGTGGGCGGCGAAGAACCAGGCTTGCGGATTGATCCGGCTCTGGGCCCAGAGCCGGCGGGGGTCGGCCTCCTGGAGCTCCTCCAGCATGAGCCAGCGCCCCCGCGGCCAGGCCGGGCCCTGGGGGTAAGGCCGGGTCTGGGGGTGGGCTGGCGGTTTCAGGGCCCCTAAAAGGGCGCTGTCCGCCTGGAGGCCCCGTTGCCTCTGGAGGCTCTCAAGGCTAAAGAAACCGAAGTTGGTCTGGCCCTCATAGACCACCCGGGAGCCCAGGCTGGTGGCGAAGTCGTAGCGCTGGATGGCCATCTGACCTAGGGTGGAGGTTTTGGTCAGGGTCGCTCGGGTCACCAGCGGCTCTTGGGGGGCCCCAATCTCCCGGGTGACCGTGGCCTCCCCGCCGAGGTTCCGAAAGTACATGGCCTCGTCAAACAACAGGGCCACCCCCATATAGGCTGACAGAAACCCGCAGGCCTGCAGGGCGATCTCGTTTAAGGCCGCGTAGGGCAGGCTCGGGCTCTGGCCCCCGGCCTGGCTCAACAGCCACTCCCGGCCCGGGGCCAGCGGGTTCCAGCTGGCCGTCACCGAGGTTTTCAGAGCCACCTGACCGACCTGGCCCTGGGTCACCTCGGCCTGGTCGAGGAAGTCGTAGGGGGCCCGCGGCAGCCGGGCCACGTGGGCCCCCTCGTCAAATCGGCTGAAGAGGGGGCCGAGAGCGGCTGACATCCGCCCGGAGATGAGGGTGTTCAGGCGCTCCTTGTCAAAAAGCTGGCCCGTCTTGACCGGTCGCCGGGTTGAGGGCGGGGGGAGGCTAGCGGCGCGGGCGCTTGGGCGCGGGCCCGGTTTTTTGGCGGGACTGACCTGGGCCGGGCTTTTTTTCTGGTAATAGGCGCGCCACCGCTCGGCCAGTTCCTCGACCGGGACGCCGGCCAGGCGCAAACCGAGGTTGCGGACCTCAGCGATGGGGCGACCGTCAGCCCACATGATCGCCTCAGCTAGGGCGATGGGCTCCCGGTCCGGGCCCGGGCTGATCTGGAACTCTCGCGGGTGGATCTCGTAGGCCACCTGGCGGGTTCGCGGGGTGACCTGACCCCGGCACTTGAGGCTTTGGGCGGTCATCAGCGGGGGCTGCCAGACGGCCTGGGGGTTTGGGGTGACCCAGCCCAGGGTTAAAAGGTAGAGCCGCAGGGTCTGCAGGGCCGCGTCGTACATGAGGGTGCCAGGCATGACCTCGTCGCCGGGAAAGTGGGAGACCAGGCACCAGGAGTCGGGGTCGACCCGGGCCTCGGAGCGGATGAAGCCTCGGCCATAAATGCCCCCGGAGCGGGTGATCGCCGGAACCTCGTCAAACAGAGCCAGGCGCCCGGCGGGCAGAAGGGGCGAACGCGGCCGGAGCTCGGCGAAGCCCGGGCCCAGGGCGGCGTAGTCCCCCTCGCGCAGGGCCTGGGTCAGCTCGCGGGAGAAGGACTGGGGACCGGGTCGGGCCCAACTCAGCTCCAACCCCGGGCTGGCCGCGGCCGGGCTGGGGGCGCCCGCCGGAAGACCTCGGCCGGACTCCAGGGCCGCCGGGGTGAAGAAGCCGGCTCGGCCCCCTCGCATGGTCAAAAGCGGCTCGCCGGCCACCGAGCCGTCAAAGTCGAAGCGGAACATCAGAGTCTCCCCGTGGTGGAAAAAACGGGCGATTCGGATGTCATAGCGGGCCGTCTCTCCCACCCGGGGCAGATCCCTTAAAAAGACCACCTCGGCGTCCAGCAGCCGGTAGCGGGCCAGGCCCTTGGTGTTGAAGTCCGCCCCGAGATAAGCAGAGAGCAGTAAGTCGGCCTGGCCGGACTCAATGGCCAAGCCCGGGGAGATCCGGTTCGACTCCAGATACCAGTCCTCGGCCTGGATGTCCCGCTCGGTCACGATTCGGCCCGGGCCCAGGGATTTGGCCTGCCCCTCCAGAGCCAGGACCCTGTCCACCAGCATCAGGGGCTCGGCCGGCAAAAGGACCCGGGAGGGGTAGGAGTCGACTTCCCGGAACTCGGGGCCCAGAACCTTTTCAATGGAGCCGAGGGCGAACTCCAGGCAGTCGGCTCGGGAAAGAAGGACTTGGGTTTCCCCGGTGGGGGTTTTTTCCAGCGGGGCTGGCCCGACCGAGGGCTTGGCGGCGGGGGGCTTGGCGGTTCGGGCTGGTTCGGCCAGAGATGGCCCGGGCCGGATTGGGTCAGTCTGGGTTGGGTCAGGCCGGGATTGGTCGGTCCGTGAGGGGGCTGGTCGCGTTGGCTCCGGCTCGGTTTTCTGGGTCTGGCGGCCTAACCAGCCCAGGTAGTCGGCCTCGGGCTCCTCAGTTTTGCTGACCTCCGGCGGCTCCACCAGGGGAGTTGGCCAGTTGAGGGGAGGCGGGTCCAGGTTGATGGGGGCCAGAAATCGCGGGTCCGGCTCCGGCGAGGGTTGGGGTTGACCCCGCCAGGGATCCGGGATCTGGCCAAAGAGCCACAGTTCGGAGAGGAGGCGGGAAAGGCCGGCCCAGCCCTCGTCCACGGCGGTGGCGGCCAGACTCACGGCCAGGTGCGGTCGGTCGCCCAGGATGGCCCGGATGAGTCGGGTGGTCCCGCTGCCTGGCCCGATTTCGATAAAGTAGCGAACGCCGTCCAGGTAAGCCTGGTGGATGAGGTCGGGCCAGCGGTGGCCAGCGAGGGCCTGGTCGGTCAGGGACTGGGCCACCAGCTCTGGGGTGGGCTCGTAAGCTTTGGCCCAGGCCGCCGAATAGAGCCGGAGGCCGGGCCGGGGAACCAAGGGGCGGAGGTGGAACTGGTAGTAGGCCTCCTTGACTGGGCCGACGGTGGGGGCGTGGACCGCCGCCACCTCCTCAATGGGAAAGAAGGGAGCCTCCAGAGCCTGAGCCAGGGCCGCCACCGCCTGCTCCTCCCCGCCCACGGTCACCTCCTCGCGGGTGTTGACGATCAGGATGTAGGCCCGGAAGCGCTGGGCCGGGGAAAGAGCCTCCAGGGCCTGACGGACAGTTTTTTCCGAGCGAGGGATGAGGCCGGCCACCCATTTCAAGGGTTTTTTGGCGGGCCAGTTCCAGTGGGTTCGGGGGGCGGCCAGCTCGCCAGCCAGATCCCGGGCGAAGAGCGGGGAGCTCATCAGATCTTGCAGCAGCTGGTCGCGGTCTGGCCAGAAACCCAGAGCCACCAGGCCGCTGGTTTCCCCCAGCGAGTAGCCCAGGGCGGCCTGAAAGGAGAGACCCAGGGATTCCAGGGCCCGGGTGGCCAGGAGCCCGAAGTTGACCTGGCCCAGGATAGCCTCCCGGCAGTTGGGTTTTTTGTGGGAGGGGGCCCAAAACAGCTCGCTCTGGAAGTGGGCCGCCGGATCCGCCACCTCGCTCTCCAGCTGGCTCATGACGTGGGGAAAAGCCAGGGCCAGACCTCGACCCAGGCCCTTGTAGGCCTGGCCGGAGCCGGGAAAGACCAGGGCCACCTCGCCCACCAGGGGCGTGGCGGGGGCCGGCAGGATCCGGGGTTTGAGGTCGCGGTCCTCTTCCCCGGCTAGGGCTTTCTTGAGGAGAGCGGCCAGCTCCCGACTGTCCCGGGCTTGCAGGGCCAGAGCCGGGGAGCCGGGCCGGCGCTGGTCCAGGGCCCAGAAGTCCCGGGTCAGAGCCCGGAGTTCCCGGTGGGGGCCGGCTTCCAGGAGGGCGCTCAACTGACTCAAACGCTCGGCCAAGGGCCACTCCGGGCTCTGGCGGCAGTAAAACCAAACATCGGGCCGGATGGGGTCCGGGGGCACGGTCAGGGTGTGGGGCTCGCGACCGGCCGCCTCGACCAGCTCATAGCCTGGCCCGGCCACCCGCCGCTCCTCCCCGGGGTTCTTTAGCCAATACACCAGGCCCCGCCCCCGCCCCAGGGGCCTTAAATGGTGGCGGAGGTAAAAGGCGTTGCGATTGAGGGTAAAGAGGCCGGACAATGGCCCCACCCGCGGCTCCGAGGCCCGGATGGTCAGCGTCCCCAGGGGGGCGAGACGCTGGGCCGCCCGCGGGCCAGCCAGCACAATGATGGCCGCTCCCTCGACCCAGATGGTTCGGGGAGCCAGGTAGCCGGTCTTGGGGTCGCCAAAGGTGTCGACCACCCCGACCACGGCCAGGTCCAGATTGCCGGCCACCAGTTGCCGGGCCGCTTCCAACAGGGCCCGAAATCCGCTGTCGCGCTCCTCGGAGAGGGTGAAGGCCGGCCCGCCGCTGCCCAGATAGCGGGCCAGGCGGCTGGCCACCAGCGACCCCAGGGCCCCCAGCACCCGACTGTGGGTCAGGGGAGCCGGGCCACCCGCCCGTAAACTCTCCACCAAAGCCGGAACCTCGACCGGGGTCAGGAGATTTTTGGCCACCAGAGCCTGGGCCGCCCGGAGCGGGGCGGTCCAGCGCAGGGCGTAGTCAGCCGCCCGGGGGTCAATTTCCACCCCCATGAAGACGCCCAGGCGGTCGCGGTCCAGAAAGTCCGGCCAGCTCTCGGGGGCGAGACCCGCCGCCTCCAGGGCGGCCACCCCGGCTTTGAGGGCCAGGGTCTGCTGGGGCAAAGCCTCAGCCAGCTCCTTGGGGGGCAGTTTTAAGGCGGCCACGTCCAGGGTTAGATCCTGGAAAAAAAAGCCCGTGGTCTTTAAAGCCCCCAGACGCCGGGTCTGAGCCATGGGCGGCTCCTCCGGGGTCAGCCAGAAGCGCGATAAGGTGTCATAGGAAGGCCAGGGGGCCAGCATGGTCCGGGCGGCGATGAGGGCCACCGAGAGGGGGGGCGACGGGGTCACCCGCCGCCCGCGAGGCTTCTTTTTAGCCCAGAGATCGCTTTGATACTCCTCCAGCACGGCCTGGGCGTTGACTCCCCCGAAACCAAAGGCGTTCACCGCGGCCAGGCGGGCTAGGGGAGCCGGGTCGGGCCAGGGCTCGGCTTCGGTCAGCACCCGCAGGGCCGGCGGACTGGCCAGATCCTCGGCGCTCCTCTCAAACCCGGCCGTGGGCGGGAGGATCTGTTTCTTGAGGGCCAGGGCGGTCTTGACCAGAGCCACCGCCCCGGCCGCTGAGAGCAGGTGCCCGACATTGCTTTTGACCGAGCCCAGCACGGGGGCCCGGGTCAGCTTCTGGCCGCTCAGAAATTGCCGGATGGCCGCCACCTCGGCCCGGTCGCCCAGGATGGTCGAGGTCCCGTGGGCCTCAATGAGGCCCAGAGCCGTCGGGGAGCGGTTGGCCAGCTGGAAGGCCGTGGTCATGACTCGGGCCTGGCCCTCGGGGTCCGGGGCCAGAAGATTGCCGGTTCGGTCATTGCCCAGCCCCACCCCCAGCAGCAGGGCGTAGATCTCGTCCCCATCAGCCAGGGCCCGCTCCAGAGTTTTTAAGACGATGGCCGCCGCTCCAGAGCCGACCACCAGACCGTCAGCCCGGTGGTCGAAGGGCCGGCAGACCCCGGAGCGGGAAAGGGCCCGGAGCTGGCTGAAGCCCAGCTGGGTGAAAAGGGGATCGGCCTGAGCCAGACCGCCGGTGATGACGCAGGAGAGCTCGTCGTTGAAGAGTCGGTCCAAGGCCAGGCGGGCGGCGTAGAGGGAAGAGGCGCAGGCGGCGTCCACAGTGAAGGCTGGCCCGGTCAGCCCCAGGGCCCGGGACAGGAGCCGGGCCGAGTAACCCACCGCCCGAAAGGGGTTGGTCCGGGGCGGTTCGGGGAAAGGGTTAAGCGACCAGGCCCGGGTGGCCTCCCGGCCGTAGAGGGAGATGGCCGCCTCAGACTGGCCCCGGGTCGGGAGAATGACGTGGCCGGCGATGACCCCGACCCGGTCCGGCTCGTGGCCCGCCAGAACGCCGCCAGCCGTGGCCAGCCGCCCGGCTCGTAGCCAATAGAGTAAGGAGTCGTCGCTTTCCAGAGGATCAAAACTTGAGGGGAGTTTCAAGCCCGCCAGGGTCTCGGGCCCGGGCCGTTCCCCCAGCCAAGCCCCGGCCAGGCTATAGGCCTTGTCCAGGGCCGGGGGGTCAGCCGGGTCGTAAAAAAGCTCGGGGTCGGCCCCGAAGTCCCGGGGGGTGGCCGCCCGAAAGGCGGTTTGGCGGGCCAGGACCATTTCCCACAAAGCCTCCGGGCTGGCGGCCCCGGGGACCGCCAACCCCAGAGCCACCACGGCGGCGGCTTGGCGGGGGTCGCGTCTCACTGGGTTGGGCCCCTCTGGTAGGCGGTTAGGGCCGCCAGGTTGGTGCCCTGACCCAGGACGACCACCTCAGCCGGATCCCCCACCGGGGAGCGAATGAGGCGGACAAAGGTCTCCACCCCCTCCTCAAGGCCGATGAGGCCCACCCCCTCGCCCAGGAACTGCCCGGCCAAGGACTCGCTGACCATCCCGGCGGCCCAGGGTCCCCAGTTAACGGCCAGGACCCGGGCCTGCGGGTGCAGCGAGGTCAGCTCCCAGGCGGTCTTGTTTAAGACCTCATTGCCGGCGGCGTAGTCACTCTGGCCCTGCCGCCCGAAGCGGGCGGTGGAGGAGCTGAAGAAGACCACCAGCTTCAAAGGCTCGGGCTGAAAGGCCTCCAGGAGGTGGGCGGCGATCTGGGTCTTAGTGGCGTAAACCCGGGCGAAGTCCTCGTGGCTCTTGCCTAAAATAGGATGGTCAGCCAACACCCCGGCCCCGTGAATGAAGCCCCGGATGGGCCCGAAGCGGCTGCGGACGCGGCGGGCGGCGGTTTCGACCACCTGGGGTCGGGTAAAGTCGCCAGGCAGGTACTCCACCTGGGCCCCGGTGGCTTCCAGTTCCGCTAGATTGCGCCGGAGCTCCCGGGTGGAGAGGATCAGCCGGGCCCGCTCCCCCAGCTCCCGGGGGGTCAGTTGGGAGCCAGAGGCCTGGTGCAGGGCGGCCTTGATGTCCCGGTCCTCGGTCAGCTCGGCCAGCCAGGGCGGCTCGGGCGGCCCCAGAGGGGTCCGCCCCAGAATGACCAGGCGGGGCTGAAATAGCCGGCCCATCTCTTTCATGACCGCCGCTGTCACCCCTCGACCGCCCCCAGTGACCACCACGGTGTCGCCCGGGCTCAGTAAGGGCTCCGGGCTCTCCCGGGGCCAGTAGGGTTTGAGAGTTAACTGGGTCGGTCGGTCAATGGCGGCCAGGCCCAGCTCCACCGGCCCGGGGGCGGCCGCGTTTTCCAGAATGGCCGCGATCCAGTTGGGGTGAGGCATCTCGTAGACGGCCAGTGGCAGATCCAGGGCTCGCGTGGAGACGCCGGGCCATTCCCTGGCGGCGCACTTCAAGAGACCCACCAGGGCCCCGGAGATGGAGTTACCCTGGGTCACGCCCTCGGCCGGTCGCGGAAACCCGAAAGCCCCCCCCAGGAAACTGAGACCCACAATGGCCTTGAGACTGGGGCCGCAGATTTCCAGGGCTTTCAGGGCCTGGGTGATGATCTGGGGGCCCCGGTCCGGGCCGGGCCAGACCAAAAATAAGAGGTCCGCTGGCCGCTCGCGCCAGGCCTCAAAGTCGTCTCGCCAAGACCGGCGCTCTACCTCAAAGCCCCGGGCCCGCAGCTCCTTGGCCAGAGACTGGGTTAAGCTGTCCGAGCCGACCAGCCGGGCCAGGCCCTGGCTGGGCCAAGGACTGGGGCCGGTTTCCATGGGCACGAACTCCGGTTCCACGTGGAAGAGGCTGGGTCTCTCCCGGCGGTGGGCCAGAGCCTGATCCAGGAGGGCCCGACCATTGCCTTTGCCTTGCCCATTGCCGCCCGCCGGGCCGGTTTGGGGCGAGATAGGCTGGTTGGGGCTAGGTTGGTTAAGGCTAGGCTGGGAGGGGCTGGTCTGGGCCGGGTCAGTCTGGGTAGAGTCTGTTTGGGGTCGGCTCAAGACGCTTTCCTCCCCGAACAAAGCCAGCCAGTCCCCCAGAGTCTCGGCCGCGGCCAGGTTGGCCTGGCCGGTGGTCGAGAGCCTGGGAAGTTTTTCGGCCAAGGCGGAAAGGATTTCGACTCTTTTGATAGAATCCAGGCCCAGGTCAGCCTCCAGGCTCATGTCCGGGGTCAGGAGCTCCACCGGGTAACCGGTCTCTTGAGCCACCACGGCCAGAGCCACCGCCGGGCCATCAGGCTCGGACGCCGCGAGGGGGCGGGCGGAGTCAGCTTGGGCTCCCCGCCCCGCGGCTGGCGAGGAAGAGGTTGGGGCCGCTGGTTGAGGCAGGAGCTTGGCCAGTTCCCCAATGGTGGTCGCGCCCGAGAGAGCGGCGGGGTCGAGGCTGGGGAGGCACTCCGAGAGGGTTGAGAAGATCTCGACGCGTTTGATGGAGTCCAGGCCCAGGTCGCTTTCCAGGTCCATGTCCAGCTGGAGGCTCTCAGCCGGGTAGCCGGTCTCCTGGGCCAGAACCTCAATGAGGGTCTGGCCAGGGTCAGGGCTAGCCTGGACAGGGCTAGTCTGGGTGGGGCTGTTTTGACCGTCTCCCGCCGCCTGGGCTTTGAGCTGTTGGTTCCCACCCGATCGCGGTGGGCTGACCTGGCCCTGACATAGTTGAGCCAGCTCCCCCAAGGTTCGGGCCTGACTTGGGCTTTGACTGGCGCTCAGGGCCGGGAAACGCTCGGTTAGGGCGGACAGGAGCTCAACGCGCTTGATGGAGTCCAGGCCCAGGTCCTCCTCCAGGCTCATGTCCCGGTGGAGGGAGTCCGCCGGGTAGCCGGTCTCGTGGGCCAGGATTTCGATCAGCTGGGGCCAGACCGCTGGCTCGGACTCGGGGGCGGTCGGGGCCAGGTGAGGGTGGGCTAAACCAGTTGGGGCCAAATTAGTTGAGGTCCGGCTCGACCGGGCAAGGTTGGCCTGGTTTGGCGAGGTGGTCGGGCTCAGGGCGGTTTGGTCTGATTCGGCCAGGGGAGCCAGCGGGACGGTCAGGGGGGAGCCAGCGGCCCGGGCCAGGCGTGTTTCCTGGGCCAACTCTTTGAGGGCGGCCAAGGATTGTTTTTGCAGATCCACCAGCTCGCGGAGAGTCTCCCCCGCCAGCGTCTCGCTCGCCCGGGCCGCGGGAGTCGCCGGGTTCGGGGAGCTGGCCAGGGTCTGGGAATCAGCTGGGGTATTGGGCTGGGCGGCGATTTCTTGGTTGCGCCGGGCGCGGTAAAGGTTGGAGCCGGTCAGGTAAACCAGGTGGCTCTGGGGGGTCGGGCTGGGCGTCAGGCTCGGTAAAGAATGGCGGGGCCACTGGCTCAGATCCAGCTGAAGGCCGCGTTTCATCAGCTCAGCCGCGATCTGGCCCAAGGCGGCCACAGACCAGGGGCCGCTCGCCAAGCCCAAGGCCTTGGACTTGGGGAGACCTTCGGGGTAGGAGCCGATGACCAGGTAAGTGGTCTTCGGCTCAGAGCCCGACTCGGTTGGCCAGTTCGGGGGAGGCGAGGCGGGGTTTTCCAGGATCTTGCTCAAGGCGGCCTGAAAAGTCTCCAGGCTGGTGATGGCCTGGCCCTCAAAGAACAGGGGCGCGCGGGGCTCAACCCAAGTCAGGCTCTGGAAAAATTGGAAGACTTTTTCTAAAAGAGCCCTAGCCCGGGCGTCTGGTCGAGGCTTGGGGCTGGCGGGCAACGAATTTTGGCTGGCGTGGCGTTTCGACTGGCCCGCGGTCGATTTGGCTGGTTTGGGCTTGGCCCGTTTGGCCTCGCCCAGCTCCCGGGGACAATCGTTGATGGCTAGAGCCAGACAGATCGCGTCTTCCAGGGTGAGACACCCGGCCAGAAAAGCGGCGGTCAGAAAGCCCGTCCCAAAGCCGGTCACCGCCTCCCAGGGTTGGCCTAGGGAGTCCCATAAGGCCCCCTGGGCCAGGCTGAGGACAAGGCCTAGGCTGAGCGTGAGCTCCTGAGGGCATGACCTTGGATTGGCGGCCAGTTGGGGCGGAAAGAGAATCTGGCCGAGGGGCCAGGGGGAAAGGGCGCTGGCTAAGTCCAGAACTCCCTGAAAGGCCGGAAAAGCCAAGGTCAGTTCCCGACCCAGATTGGCCGAGAAAGCCGGAGGGCCGCAGATGAGCCGGGTGGGTTGAGGCTGATCATTGGGCCCGGCCCAGCGAGCGACGGTCGGCCAGGCTTGGCTGGCCGAGCTGGCCTGAAGCTGTTTTTCTACCTCAGGCCAGCTGGCTCGCAGTTCCGCGAAGGAGCCGGTCAGGGCCAGGCGATAGGGGGCAGTGGCCTGAAAAGGCTCCGCCCGGGCCAGCCGGTCCAGCTCCTGGGCGTCCTGAGCCAAAGCCAGGGCCGCCACTCGGGGGGCCAAGCTGGCGGGCTCCAGGCTGGATAGGGCGATCAGGTGACAGTCGGCCTCGTCCAGGGGTTTGGGCGTCGGGCTCTCTTCCAAGAGGCAATGAAAGTTGGAGCCGCCAAACCCGAACGAAGAGACCGCCCCCCGCCGGGGGTGGTCCCCTTGAGCCAGCCAAGGCCGGGCCTCCACGTTGAGGTACAGGGGCGAATCCTTCTCCCGCAGGGGGGGCAGGGGCAGGCTGGCTTTGATGGACGGCGGCAGGACCTTGTGATAGAGGGCCAGGATGACCTTGATTAAGCCCGCCGCCCCGGCCGCCGCCTTGGCGTGGCCGATCTGGGACTTGATGGAGCCCAGGGCGCACCAGGAGTCCGCCCGGTCGGCCGGCCGATGGGCGCCGAAGAGCTCGCTCAGGGCGGCCAGCTCCGAACCGTCCCCGGCCTGGGTTCCGGTGCCGTGGCCCTCGACCAGCTCCACCGTGGCCGGGGAGAAGCCAGCCTCCCGATAGGCGGCCTCCATGGCTCGCCGCTGCCCCTGGGGGCTGGGCGCGAAAATCGAGGAGCCGCGACCGTCACTGGAGCCGCCCAACCCCCGGATGACCGCGTAGATCCGGTCCTGGTCCCGGCGGGCGTCCGAGAGGCGCTTGAGGATGAGGACCCCCAGACCCTCGCCCAACAAAGTCCCGTCAGCCGCCTGGTCAAAGGGTCGGGCCTCCTCTGTGGGGGAGAGAGCCGGGGTCTTGCAGAAACAGGTGAACATGAAGGGGTCAGTGAAGGTGTCCATGCCTCCGGCCACCACCAGGTCTGAGCGACCCGAGCGTAACTCCAGCATAGCCTGGCCCACGGCGGCTAAGGAACTGGCGCAGGCGGCGTCAACCACCAGGTTGGCCCCCCCCAGGTTCAGGCGATTGGCCAGGCGACCGGCCACCACATTGCCCAAAAGCCCGGGAAACGAGCTCTCGCGCCAGGGGGCGAACTCCTCGCCGAAACGCTCCAGAACCTCGGCGATGAGGTCCTCGTTGAGCCCACTTCGCGCCAAAGCCCGGCGGACCTGGGGATAGGCCTGACGCGAGCTCATGTGGCCCAGCATTTCCAGGCCCCCGGTCACGCCCATGATGACGGCGGTGCGGGAGTGGTCCGAGCGGTCAGCCGGGTAGCCCGCGTCGGTCAAGGCGGCGTCGGCCACCACCAGGCCCAGCAGCTGGGCGCTGTCAATGGTCTCCAGGTCGCGGGGGGCTACTCCGAACTTGAGGGGATCAAACGGGGTCGGGGACAAGAAAGCTCCCCGGCGGCAGTACATCCGGTCCCGGGCTTTGGGGTCGGTGTCGTAGTAGTCGCTGGGATTGAAGCGGTCCAAGGGTATATCGGTGATGGTGTCCAGGCCCCGCTTGATGGTGGACCAGAACCCGGCCAGCCCCGGCTGGCCGGGAAAAAGGGCGCCCAAACCGATGACGGCCACGGCCTTATTTTGGTCTGGAGAATCCAATTTTGTCTCTAACTCGTAGGTCATGCTGATCCTGGGTTTTGGAAAATGAGAGGCGTAAGGCGACCAGAGACCCTGACCACAGCCTCGCGTCAAGGGCGGCCAAACCATAAAAAACCGGCCCGGCCAGCCAGCCGAGGTTAATCTGGGTAACCTCCGGCGCGAGGTCGGCTCGGGCGCTTCCGCGGCCCCTGGAGGCCGGATCCTGGGTTGATCCAGGGGGGTAAAGCCCAGGATCAAGGAACTTTAAGACAATTAGCTATATTGGCACAAACGAGCTGATTTTTCAACGGCTCTTTGGGCGTTTTGGGGCAGGAACAAGGAGCGGGGCGACCGCGGGGCGGCTCAGTTCGAAAAAAGCCGGGTCAACGGACCCTAGGCGCGGCCAGGGCCCAGCGGCGGCGGCGATTAGCCACCTGGCCGGTTTGAAATCAGGCCAGGGGCCAGTTGACTGGCGGTTAGCCAAATATTCGCTCCAACGCGAACTACCGCGGAGGGAACCCCCACTCGTCAGAGGTCTAAATTGGGCTGATGGTTGGGGGAGTGTCTTTGGGGGAACATGTCTTCTTTGGGGGAACAATCATTGGCCTTGGGTGAAAATCATTATGAGAAAAACTTTATTAAAACAGAAAAATATGAAATATTTGAAAAAATCAATATCTTTTATTGGTAATAAGATGGTGAGTCTTAGCCCTGAAATCAGCTCCTGAGCTCCTCCGCGGCCGGGCCGCCGCTAATTTAAAGAAACAAGTTTGTTTCATTAGATGAAACCAGGTCAGATTTGGGAAATCCTGGGGTCAGGCCCGCGTCAACCGGCAAGAGGCGACGGCGGCGGAGGTTTGGGGGTCAGAGAAAATTGGTCTGTTTAACGTGAAACAAAAATTAAAATTTACAAGATCAAAAAGTGAATTTTTGGCCGACAAAAACATCAGATTCGCCAGTTGAGACCAAGGTCGTGAGAGTAACAAAAACCAGGCTTGTTCTCTTTGTCCACCTAATTGGCTTCATTGCTATGTTTTGACAACTTTTTACCAAATTAGGTTATTAATTAATCGTGTTTCAATAGTATTTTAAATCTTATTTACCCACGTTTCATGTTTTATAAAAACAATTGGCTCAGATTTGACGAGGTCAGCGGAGATTAGGCTGGTCTTAGGAAGTTCGCGACGTCACGATAAATTTCCGGCGTAACTTGTTGATGAAAAAATGATCGATTCACGTCATCAAGATGGGTCGCCGCCAAGCGGGCCAACTTCTCGCGTCACAACGTTTCATCCCAAGATAATCATCACCGTCTCTGAAACAGTCTTCCATCGACCAGCGGAGAAGAGAGAGTTTGCGCGGGTTATCAATTGGGGCCTCCATTGACTCGTTACCCAAGGCGTATTTTCTGGATTTGTCGTCCAACCCTCTCAGGCGCGACCAGACGTCTTGACCAGGGTCGCCATCTCGGCCCTCGACCCCAATAAGGCGTTTATCCCTCAAGATGACCGGACCTTAAGCGCCTTGGCCAAGGACAACAACATTCCAGGGAACCGCTTGTCATTGGCGAAGTCTTTTAACACTTCGATTCAGCGCGATGGCGACAGGATATTTCGGTTTTCTCCCTCGGCCACAATATTTTCAGGAAAGTAAATAGGTTCGGCTCTCAAACACTTGAGTGTTGAAAGGCGCGGCGGCCAAGAATACAAGCCCTTCAGGCAGGGAGACCAAAAATTTATAGTCTCAACCAACGGCTTCGTCCAGGCCGATATATTTGGCTTTAAGGTTTCCTGAGGCGATCGCTTTATGAATCATCTCCAAAAGAAGCTCGGTTGTCTTAATTTCCAGGTCCTCGGGCGCCTGGTTCTTTTCGAGTAATTTCTGATGACTGCTGTCAAGCCAATTGTCAGGCAGGTAAAGCTCATAGTCAAAAAGGCCATGACCCATTGGACTCGCGTAGCCAAGCCTGACGTAGGCCTGGCAATTTACGGTTTTCCCAAGCCTGAGACAGAATTGTCTGGCTATTCCAATGGAGCTTTGCCCACATTTGAGGAAATAGAGTTCGTCCCCGGTGATCCTTCCCTCAGGCTGAGAAAGGAAATCCCCCAAATTCTTCTGGTAGATCTTTAACGCGCCTTGGTCGTCTCACCCAGACCTGGTCAGGAAATTATGAAAATTCCGGATCTCTTTATTATCCGCGAAAGTTGAGCGGATTCTTCTGAGTGTTTTACTCTTAAGGTCACTCAATAAACCCTTGGCCATCGCGACAAAGTGAGGGAGAGTCTCTTTGCGGTTTAAAGACGACGTAAAAAACCGAAGGTGGTCCATAAGCTCAATTTTTAAGATCTCCTGGTTGGCGCTAAATTTGTCGCAATCATCCAATAAACCCTTGGGGAAGGTGGGAACGCTACCAATTAAGGTCAGAATCTCCCGCCGCTCATTTGGCGGGCGGCTGAGGTCTGGGCGAAATTGATAAGAAAAGCGACGATTCACGCCCTTGGCTAGATGTCCGTCAACATTGCCATGGTCGGCGCGGGTATTGCCTATTCGACCAAAGCCCTTAGTCTCGCCAGGATATATCAGATTGGCTGGCTTATAACAGGTACTGGCGTATTTTTCCCAGTCAACGAAAGTCTCAACCAGGCAAGGCTCAAAATTTGTAGAATTATTTCCAGTCCTCGCGAGCCTTTTTCAGACTCAAAGACAGTCTAGGCGCGGCCAGGTTAATCATCTTTACCCAGGGCAGGCTGAGGAAACGATTATTGTTAATCAAGTGGGGTAGCGACTTGAGCCTGATTGTCTCGTTCTAGCCAGTGAATAAGTCTCTGGGCCCAAGCTTAAAGGTCGCTGAGCGGAAGCTGATAGCTCCGACAACCTTGGGGCCTAGGGTCACAAGGTATTTCAATTGACCACAGATGACGTTTTCGTAACCAGGGTAAAGATGTTCTTTGATCAGTTTGTCCTCAGGAGAATCCCATTTGGTCTCAGCAACCTTGGGGCGGGCAACCGGGTCTGTAAAATCGCCGATATCTCCGTAGAGAGGGTTATTATTATCAATAGAGAATTACAGACAAATTGAGCGCCTGACCGATATGTAACCAAATAACGCCAATAATGGCCAGGTTCCCCGCCAGTTGTTAAGCCCCTGATGATTTCCAAAAATGTCCGGCGGAAGCCTTGAAAGAAGGCGTTTTGGGGATGGTTTTGATTGTCAAAATATCTTTGAGAGACCTGATTTGACAATCTCCCCAAAATAGGTTACAGGTAGATGTAAGTAGTTATTTTTTTCATCTAATCGGCGCCTCCCCTGAGATCTCTCAAAAGGTTGGCGATCTGCGCACCTCTGCGGCCGGGGACGGCCGCCGCTAATTTAAAGAAACAGATTTGTTTCATAGAAGAGACTTGGGTAATGACTATGCAAAGTTTCCCCCTTGACCAGCGGTCTTTCGCGAATATAATTGACCAAAATCTTTTATACGCGGATAAGACCAGATATATTTACAAGCTGACGAAGAAGTGGAGGAGCGACTATTTTCTAGCCCGACCTGGCCGATTTGGCAAAACTCTTTTGTTAGACACTCTGGCGGAGCTTTTTACCGGCAAACGCGAGCGTTTTCAAGGGCTTTGGCTTGACCGGTCCGATTACGCCTTTCCCAGGATTCCGGTCTTGCGACTGACTCTGTCTCTGGGATCTGAGAGCCCGGCAATCCTGGAGAGGAACCTTCTCGGCGAGCTCAAAAGAATTACGGCCCAGGTCAATCTTGCCCAGCCGGTCCCGGGGGAGACCGCCGCCCTGTATTTTGGCAACCTTATCCAGGCTTTCGGCCAGGAGTCTCGAGCCAAAATCGCGTTGCTCATTGACGATTACGACTCCCCGGTGACCAGCAACCTTAATAACCCGAACCTCGCCGCGGCCAACGCGAAAATTCTGCGCGGCTTCCTTAGCGTTTCTCGAAAAAGGCCGGCGTCGCGCTGGGTCAGGTTCTCCTTTATCACCGGCGAGGCCAGATACGCCGCGCTCTCTTTTGACTCTGGTCTGGACTCGGGTCCCCAGCCGCCTCTTGATCTCTCTCTGGACCCAAGATACGCCGGCCTGACCGGTTTTTCCCAGGAAGAGTTTGATTCGCTTTTCGCCGACCGAATGGAATCGACTCTGACCAGTCTTAAAAAAATTGGGCAGATGAGCTCTTCCGCCACCCTGAGCGATTTGCGCGAGATAATTTTTCTTTTTTCTGGTGGCCACAACTGGGGTGGCTCCACCAGAGCCCTCAATCCGTTTATAATCCTTGATTTTTTTGAGCGAAATAGATTTGAGAGCTTTTGGGGCCAAAGCGAATGGCCCACCCTAGCGCCCAGCCTGATGAGGAAAAGACCCTTGGATTTTCTCGAGGCTCTTCGGAAGTCTTGCCTGGCCAAGGATTTACGCCAAGCGGATCTGGCTGAGCCCGAGGTCGTCCCGGCCCTCTTTCACAGCGGGCTGCTGACTGTGGACTCGGTTAAAAAAGTTAAGACAGTTTCCCCGGTTGCCCAAGAGGTAACTCTGGAGGACCGATACTCTTTCCGCCTCCCCAATTTGATGGCCCTGTCCGCGTATTACCAGGACCGCGCGACTTGTCTGCGCGATGTTTTAGGCCTTTCCACCATTGATGAGCTTAAATTCAAAGGGACTAGCCTTCAACAGGCTTTTCTGGCCCGTGACGCCGTAAAAGTCAGCTCAATTTTTGGCGAGATTTTTTCCGCTATATCCCTCTATCAGAAGCCGGCTGGCGAAATGACTGGGCAAGCCTTAATCCAGGCGTTCCTTCTGGCTCTGGGCATCCAGGTTCGAGGTGGAATACCAGGGTCCCCAGGCCGGTGGGGTCTCAGCGTGGAGCTACCTGGTCAGAACATTTTGATCCTTGGGGTTAAATATAGGCCAATTCCCAGTAAAATCCGATCAGAGAAAGAAAACGCGGATTTGGCGTCCTTAGCCTGGGAGCTACTGACCCGGGAGGAGGCGCTGGAGGGCCTGTCCAGGCTGGTTTCTGGTAATTTTCAATTTGAAAAAGATAAAATAGTCCAAATATTACCTCATATCCATAAAAATAGTGTAACTATTTCTAATAGAAAAAGGTTAATGGGCAAAGCCGTCCAGAAATCCTTCCCCCAGGCGGAAATCAATAAAGCGCTAGCCGAGCTGGTTTTCGAAAAATTTTCACGGGCTGAGCTTAATCAGGAGTTACTCTCCCGGGGCGTGGCGATGGACTTGTCTTCCGAGCCGGGAGACCTCGCCGATGAGGAAATTGAGCGGATATTAACTCAAGCCGCTCAGGAGGCCTTGCGGGACATTGTCAGTAAAGACTACCTCAAACACAGCTACCAGTTCTTTAATTTTGAGCGTAAAGATTTTTTTGAGCTGGCCATAGCCATCCATGAGCGCGATTTCAAGGTGAAGGCGGTATTTGGCCACGTTAGACCCACTTCCTTTTTTCAAGCTTTGGTTATGCGTTATAAGAAACTTTGACCACCTCAAACCTGATTAAGTTTCCTGGGCTTGGTCAGAGGAGCCGGCCGGTCAAAGTCGCGTCTGGCTAGAGCTCTTGGGGCTCCCAGTCGTCGCCCGAGCCGAGCGCTGTCTTATTTTGTCCTGCCTCAGCCGTGGCCTGACGAGTCGGGGATTTAGGTCAGCGGGCGATCAGCCCAGGCCTTTGGCCTAAATGGCTCGGGTCATCATCAAGCAGGGAGACTTGAAGGGCGGTCTGGCCAGGAGTCGGGCCACCTTCCACATTAACGGCCTAGTCAGGCCTCAAGAGGTCAAGCTCTGCCTGTTTCCCGATGGGGTGGGCTGGTCTAACGGGTTGGCCCAGGTGTTAAGCCGGGGCCGGTCCAGCGACCGGATCAGGTTCTGGGTGGAGGGGATGACTCGAACCGCCAGACTCACCCTCTCGCCTTTTGATCACGGGATCTGAGGCGTCTGACCGGTACCCGCGGCGCGAAAACGCTGAGTTCTGGCAGGCTCGGGACGCTCTTGAGATCGGCCGGCTGACGCGGAAGAGGCTTGTGAGGTCACGGCTCTTGAGGCAAGAGATCAGCTTGGTGGTTTTTTTGGCTCATCTCACGGCTCAGGCCGACTGAGGTTCAGGGGAAGAGGCTAGGAACCCGCCTTTTTTCAAGATATCATGAGCCGCTATAAAGCCTGACTCCCGCCTCGGAACTCACTAGAGACCCGTTCTCGTTGATAGGATCCGCGGCCAGGGACAAAGCTCCCTGAGCCAAGAGAGGCAGAGGTTTTGACCAGTCGCCAGCTGGGAGGCCCAGAACCTGGCGGGGGGTTCAGCTGACCTGTTGGTGACGGAACTCTATCCAGGCAGCTACAAATTTTTAGTAATTTAATAATATGGTTATAGACATGACGGGTATTCCGGTAAAACCAATACCCCCCGTATAGACAATACGGGAACTGAGCAAAAAAAAGAAAAAACGCCTGTGTAAAACAACTTTATGTTTATAATAAATAAATGGTCCAATTTTTGCTGAGAAAATTTGGCATTGTTTTTGCTTTATCTCAATCTACAGGATCAGAGCTTTAATGAATTTGTATATCGAACTATTAGGAAAGTTCAATTGTCCTTATGTTAAAAGGATTTTCAATGATTACTAAAAAATAAAGCAGATTGCAAATTTTAAGAGCGAAATAGCCGGGTGTGTTTTTATATCTTATCAAAAGTTATTGGACCTGTCAGAACAGCATTTACCATTAGGCGTTGAAATAAAAGTCCACTGTTTTCAGACTTTCTTCGGTTTAACCCAAAAGTAAATTCATCTATAAAAGATTCTAAATAATCATGATAATATAGTATATACTTAAAATATTATTAACTTACTTTATATTTTTATAATGATCATTTATAAAAATTTTTACACATAAAAAATAATAATTAAAATTAGATTAGTCAAATCTGAGAATCAAGAAATTTCTACCAAATTCATTTTTTCACTCAAGTCTCTATTCAAAAACGAGCACAGCTTTTAGTACCCGTCATGTCTATACGGGGGTTGAGCGAACACCTCTAGTACCCGTCATGTCTATAACCATATTTATAATTAATACTATTAATAAATATAAAATTGCTTTATATAGTATATTTATATAATTAAAACATTTAAATATTAAATGATATATTTAAAAGTAGAAAATAAAAAAACATTGTACATATTTTAGTTGTTAATTAATAATATTTAAATATTGTTTATTATATATTGAAATTATAAGTAAAAATTAGAATAAATCTTAAATATTTTATATTCTTAATATATCAATAAAAAGTATTCTAAATGATTTATTCATTTTAAATATTTACACATCTATTAAATTTTAATTCTAGCTATGATTGCTTTTAACTTTAAGCAGATTTTTTTTAAAAAATATAATAATTGGTCTTGCTAGCTCAGCTTTGTCTAGTCGCTATATCAATTTTAATTTTATTTTAAAATTTAAATAAATATAAATTTTTAAATTTAATTTTTTACTATAAAGTTCCATCAATTGGCCTTCGTATCTTTTCATGATGATCTTAGTTTGACGAGAGGGGAGGTCTGGGGTAAAATAATAAAGTTATTTTTAACGCCGGGGTCGAGGCTTGCTCAAGGAATTAGCCGCCCGGGCTAGTTTTTTTCTTCTTCCGGGCCGCGACCTGGGCAAGTTGCCTTATTGGCCCATAGTTCGCGAAATCAGGCTCTTATGAAACATTATATTACCACTCCTATTTTTTATGTTAACGCTCGTCCGCATTTGGGCCACGCCTATACTACCATAACAAACGATATCCTTAGCCGTTTCCACCGGTTAGCTGGCTATGAGACCCATTTTCTAACCGGGACCGATGAGCATGGCGACAAAATCGCTCAAGCCGCGGCCAAGGCTAACCAAAGCCCCCAGGCCTACGCTGACCAGATTAGCGCCCTCTTCAGAGAGGCTTGGCCCAACCTGTCAGTGGAGGTCAATGATTTTATCCGGACCACGGAACCCCGCCACAAGGATACCGTCGCCCGTTTTTTTGACCTGGTCAACAAAAGAGGGGAGATCTATTTCGGCGAGTACGGCGGGCATTATTGTTTTGGTTGTGAGCGGTTTTACACCGAAAAAGAGTTGGTCAATGGCCTTTGCCCTGACCACCAGACCAAGCCCCAATTCATTTCGGAGAAAAACTATTTTTTCCGCATGGGCAATTACCAGCAATGGCTTATTGACCACCTGAACAATAAATTTGATTTTATCCGTCCTGAGGGGTATCGCTCCGAGGTCTTGGGTTTTTTGCGAGAGCCACTGGAGGACCTGTGCGTTACCCGCCCAAAAAGTCGCCTGACTTGGGGCATTGACGTTCCTTTCGATAACAATTTTGTAACTTACGTCTGGTTTGACGCTCTTATTAACTATATTTCAGCTTTAGATTGGCCTAATGGAGAAAAATTTCATAAATTCTGGCCGGTGGCTCAACACACCATCGCCAAGGACATTTTAAAGCCCCACGCCATTTTCTGGCCCACCATGCTCAAGGCCGCTGACCAACCTCTCTACCGCCATTTAAATGTTCATGGGTACTGGCGCATTGGCCAGTCCAAGATGTCCAAATCCGTAGGCAACGTGGTGGAGGCTCTGTCAATGGCCGAAAAATACGGCTCAGACGCCTTCCGCTACTTTCTGGCCAGAGAGATGACCTTTGGCCTGGACAGCGAGTTTTCCGAGGACCGTTTAGTTGATCGCTACAACGCTGACTTGGCCAATGACTTGGGCAACCTCTGTCAACGGGCTCTGGCCATGCTGAAAAAGTTTAGCTCTGGCCGCGTTCCCGTCCCGCTGCCGGCCGCGGACGATGATCAGTGGCTGACCCGCCTGGAAAGGCTCCGCTCCATTTATGAGAGCGCCTTTTTGTCCGTCAATCCCCGGAGCGCCTTGACCGCGGTCTGGGATCTGATTGGTTTTCTGAATAAGAGCATTGACTCTGAGGCTCCCTGGGCTTTAGCCAAAGACCCGGACAAAAAAGATCGCCTGGATACGGTTCTGGCTCGTTTGGCCGGAGGACTGGCCTATATTGGGGCCTTGATTTGGCCGGTTATGCCCAAGACAGCGGTGATGATCTGGTCGCGCCTGGGCATGGACCCTTATCGGATGAGCTTGGATTATCGGGAGGTCTTCTCCCTGATTCCCAGAGATAAGACCATTGAGCCAGGCTTAGGCCTTTTCCCCAGGGTGGAGACGGAAACAGAGCTCAAGAAGGGCCCCAAGCCCGCCAAAATTGAGGGCGCGGAGGAACCTGTGAAGGTCGAATTACCGGAAAATACCGCGCAATCCACGCAAACTGAACAGACAGAGCGACCGCTTCCCGAAGGCTTGGTGACCATCGGGGATTTTCAAAAAATTGAGCTGCGCGTGGCGGAGATCCTGGCCGCCGAAAAAGTTAAAGGCAGTAACAAGCTGATCAAGCTCAATATTTCTTTGGGAACCGAGGAGAGGGTCATCGCCGCGGGAATAGGCAAACACTACGCGCCAGAGGATTTGGTCGGCCTCAAGGTTATAGTGGTGGTAAATCTGGTCCCGGCCAAGCTTATGGGCATCACCTCCCAAGGCATGCTCTTGGCCGCTTCCCTGGATGGGCAATTAGCCATTCTGACCCCCCATCGACCTGTTCCGGTGGGCTCCAAGGTTTCTTAGGGCTCCAATGAAAATTATTGTCGCCGGGGCGGGGGAAGTGGGATTCTCTATCGCCGAAAAGCTCTCCCGGGAAAAAGAAGACGTTATAGTCATTGACCAAAGTCAGGAACGTTTAGACGCCATTAACGACGCCATTGACGTCCAGACTATCGCGGGCTCAACGGCTCGGCCTCAGATTCTGGTTGACGCCGGGATCCAAGAGGCGGACCTGTTTGTGGCCGTCACCGGCAATGACGAAGTCAATATCCTGGCCTGCCGCTTAGCTCAGATCCTGGCCCCAGACGTTAGGCGAGCGGCCCGAGTTCGGGATTCGGGTTTTCTGAGCGAGCTGAGCTTAACTGGGGTTATAGAGGGGTTGGGCATTTCCCTGATTATTGACCCGACTACCCTGGTAGTCGATAATATCATGGATTTTTTAGACATTCCTGGGGCTGGGGACGTGGTGGACGTCTCCAGCGGGCGTCTGAAACTCATCGGGGTGCGTCTACCGCGGACTCATCATTGCGTGGGCCAAAGCCTGGCTCAGGCTCTTCCCCGGGAGGATGGCTACCACATTCTTATAGCGGCTATTTATCGCAATCATGAGCTGCTCATTCCCCAGGGAACCACGGTTATGCGGGGTGGGGACCTGATGTACCTGGCGGCCACGCCTGAGCATCTGCCTCAGGTCAGCGAGTTTTTTGGCTTGGATTGGCGACCGGTTAAAACAGTCTTTATCCTCGGCGGCGGGGAAGTGGGGTTGGCCCTGGCCCGAAGGCTTGAGGAAAGGAATCTGACCATTAAGCTCTTTGAGAAGGATCCTGTTCGCTCGGAGTTTCTGAGCGAGACTCTGGAAAAAACGATTGTTTTGCGAGGGGACGCCACCGACCAGAACCTTCTACTGGAAGAGGGGATCGCTGATTGTGACGTCTTTATCGCCGTGGCCACTGACGATGAGAAAAACATGATCGCTTGCCTCATAGCTAAGCGTCAGGGGGTGCCCAGCACCATCACCCGGGTCAACCGCTATAGTTATGTGCCCCTGGTCTCAGCCATTGGCCTGGAGTCGCTGGTCTCGGCCAGGGTCGCCGCCGTGTCCGCTGTTTTGAAACACATCAGAAAAGGCCTGGTCATATCCGTGGCCACGCTGAAAAACGAGGACGCCGAAATAATAGAAATAGAGGTCCCCGAGGAGTCCCGTCTTGTTGGCCTGTCTTTCTTGGCGGCCAAGTTTCCCCAGGGGACCATTGTGGCCGCTCTTCTGCGCGATACGGAGATTATAATCCCTCGAGGGCAGACCACCATCGCGGCCGGAGACATCCTGGTCGTAGTCACTAAATTTGAGTCCATCAGCCAACTGGCCAAAATTTTGGCCTAGCGGCCTTTTCGCGAAAAATGGCCGAAATGGGTATAAACCTTGATCAACGCCGCTTTCATCTGTGGGCTGACCGGTTGGGTGGTGGCCATCTTTTCTGGGGCTTTCGTTGTTCCCCTGATCGTCTCCTTGGTCATGGGGGATGGCGCCACCCGGCCATTTGTGGCCTCTCTCCTGATCACCCTGAGTCTGGGGGCGTTGCTGATTTTCTTAGGCGGCCAGGAAGCTCGACAAGAGCCCCGCTATCGCGAGGGTCTGGCCGTGGTGGGGTTATCGTGGTTGTCGATCAACCTTCTTGGGGCCTTGCCTTATTGGCTCAGTGGCCAACTTGGTTTCTGGGACGGTCTTTTTGAGTCTTTCGCGGGCCTCTCCAGCACTGGGGGCTCGGTTATTAAAGATCTGACTGTCGTTCCCCAAGGGATTCTATTCTGGCGAAGCCTATCTCAGTGGCTTGGGGGGATGGGCATCATCGTTTTAATGGTGGCTATCCTCCCTTTTTTGGGCGTGGGCGGCCAGATTATGTTAAAGAGCGAATCCTCTGGGGCCGCCATGGAAAAGTTCCGGCCCCGGGTAGCTCAAACCGCCAAGTGCTTGTGGCTGGTTTATCTGGGGTTGACGATTCTTTTGTTCGCGCTTTTGGTCCTGGGCGGCTTAAAGCCTTTTGACGCTCTCTGTCAGGGTCTCTCCGTCATCTCCACCGGGGGGTTTTCCAATTACAACGAGTCGGCGGCCCATCACCAAAGCGTTTATATTCATTGGGTCCTGATAATCTTCATGCTTTTGGGCAGCTTGAGCTTCGCCATGATTTACCAGGTTTTTCGAGGCCAATGGCGGGCCCTTTATAACCCCGAGGCCATCTTTTTCCTGTTGATCATTTTGGGTTTCACGACCCTGGTGGCGGTTCCTCTCATATATGGCGGTTATTATTCCCCGGCGAGGTCTTTTTTCCACGCTGTTTTCCAGGTAGTCTCCGTCATCAGCACCACTGGGCTCAGCACAGCTGACTGGGGCGCCTGGCCAGAGATCAGCAAAGCTGGCCTTTTGGCCTTGTTTTTTGTTGGCGGTTGCTCGGGCTCAACCAGCGGGGGGTTGAAGTGCGTCCGATGGCTGATTCTTTTCAAAAGCCTGCACCGAGTTTTTCGACAATATATTCACCCCAGGGGCGTTTTTCCAGTCCGGTTAGGCGGAAAACCCCTCTCAGATCAGGTTTTGGAAAAAGTTTGGCTGTATTTCCTCCTGTACATGATCTCGGTGATCATCGGCTCGCTTCTGTTGTTGCTGATGGGCCTGGACTTAGGCACTTCCTTGACGGCGGTGGCCAGTTGTTTGGGCAATGTGGGGCCGGTCCTCGGCCAGTTAGGCCCGACTTCGGACCTTTCTTTGCTCCCAGGCCCGGCCAAAGGAGTTTTGAGCCTATGCATGCTTCTTGGTCGATTGGAGTTTTACAGCGTTTTAATTTTGATTTTTCCAGAGTTCTGGAGTCGCTAGAATGGAGTTAGATCCCCGGCTTAACGGTCGACCGGCCCCTACGGACCCGGCTTATGGCCGTTTTCATCTTTTGGGCGTGGGCGGCGTGGCCATGACCGCCCTAGCTGGCCTTTTGGCTGGTCAGGGCTATGTGGTCTCCGGCTCGGACGCGGGGATCTATCCGCCCATGAGCGACATCTTGCGGGATTTAAAAATCCAGGTGACTGAGGGCTATGACCAGGGAACGCTCCCCACAGAAACCACCGTGGTGGTGGGTAACGTGGTCACCCGAAAATTTCCAGTTCTGAAAGATCTCGTTGAGCGAGGCCAACCGTACCTCTCTCTCCCCCAGACCTTGGGGGAATTGTTTTTGGGCCAAAAAAAGAATATCGTGGTGGCCGGCTGTCATGGCAAAACCACTATAACCAATCTGTTGGCCCGCCTGCTGGAGTCAGCTGGTTTGCGGCCTGGTTACCTCATCGGCGGCCAGAGTCTGGATTTAGCCCAAAGTTACGCGGCTGGGGCAGGCGAGTGGTTTGTCATTGAGGGTGATGAGTATGACTCGGCTTTTTTTCAAAAAGTTCCGAAATTTATCTTTTACCAACCCAATTTGGTCATCCTGACCGGGGTGGAATACGATCACGGGGATATCTACCCAGATTTGGCCAGTGTCATCGAGGCTTATGGCCAACTGATGTCTCTCTTGCCCGCTGAGGGCCTTCTGCTGGCCAATGGCGACGATCCTCTCTGTCGTCAATTGGCCAAGCGGGCCAGAAGCCCGGCCCAGTTTTATGGGTGGGGTGAAAATAATGACTGGCGCCTCACCGATTATCAGCCAGGCCCGGAATTTGCCTTTAAACTTGCCGGGCCAGGCGCAAATTTATCCTGCGCCTGGTCTCGGCCTGGAGCGCATAACGCTTTAAACGCCGCGGTCGCCCTGATCGCCGCTCTCCACGTCGGGGCGGATCCCGCGATCCTTTTAGCGACTTTGAAAACAATCCGAGGGGTTAAGCGCCGGCAAGAGCTTTTGGGTCAATGGGGCGGGATTCGGTTGATTGATGACTTCGCTCATCATCCCACCGCGGTGGCTAAAACTATCGCGGCCCTCAAAGACACTGCCCCGGGGCGACTTTTGGTGGCCTTTGAGCCCAGGAGCAACACTACCCGCCGGGCGGTCTTTCAAGACAGCTACGCCCAGGCTCTGGCCGGGGCGGAGGCGGTTTTTCTGGCCGCGGTCAATCAGCCGGACAAAGCCCCACCGGCTGATCGCCTGGATCCAGAGGCTTTGGTTAACTCCCTTCTGGCCCAAGGGGTTAAAGCTCAATACCTGCCCGATCCCCAGGAGCTTTTACTGGCCATCGCCCGGGAGACCAGGGCGGGGGACACAGTGGCTCTGATGTCCAATGGGGATTTTGGGGGTCTGGCTGGTCAACTGGCTCGAAAACTCGCCGAAATGGCCAAGGAGCCTAACGATTTTTTCGCCCCAGAGCCAAATAAGAAACATTGAGGGGGCTGATGAAGAAAAAAGAGCCTAAGTCTCCAGCCAAATCTAATTTGGAGAATAATATGGCTGAGCGACTCGAGCTCAAGCCTGAAAAACCCGCTCTGTTGAAATTAGCTTTGACGCACCGCTCTGGGGCGGTCAAGCCTGGGAAAGACAACCAACGTCTGGAGTTTTTGGGGGACGCGGTGCTAGGGCTTTATGTCAGCGAGTTATTTTACGCTCAAGAGCCGGAGCTATCCGAAGGGCGCATGTCCCGGCTGCGGGCGGCGGTGGTTAATGAGAAATCCTTGGCCAATCTGGCCAGGAAAATTGGTTTGGGCCAATTTTTAGTGATGGGAGCGGGCGAGGAGTCCAGTGGTGGTCGAGAAAAGGACTCTATTCTGGCGGACGCGTTGGAAGCCTTGATCGGGGCCTATTATTTAAGTAATGGAGCCCGGGCGGCCCGGGCTCTGGTCAGGCGATGGTGGCGACCATTAATCTCGAGCCTTGATCAACGCAACCCTCATTTTGATGATTATAAAACTCGTCTCCAGGAGCTGACTCAAAGTCGGGGCCTCGGAGTTCCGAAGTACGAGCTGGTCAAGGCGAGCGGGCCAGAAAATGACCGGATTTTTACCATGGCCGTCTCCATTCCGGGGTCGCCAACTTTTCGGTCTAATGGCCGAACTAAGAAAGCGGCCAGCCAACTGGCCGCCAAGGCTTTGCTATCTGAGTTGATGAAGAAAAATGACTAATTCCAAGTGTGGATTTGTGGCCATAGTCGGAGCGCCCAGCGTGGGTAAATCGACTTTATTGAATCGCCTTCTGGGCGAGAAAGTGGCCATTACGGCCTCTAAACCCCAAACGACCAGGCATCGAATCTTAGGGGTCTTGACCGAGCCTCATGGCCAGCTGATCTTCTGGGACACTCCCGGTTTGCATCTGTCGGAAAGATTGTTGAATCAGGAGATGATCTCATTATCCAAGGCCGCCCTGGCGGACGCCGACGTGGTCTTGTGGGTGGTGGACGCGATCAAGCGGGGACTGGATCACCATCTGGCCCGAGACATGACCAAGGCGGTCAACAAACCCCTCATTGTGGCCATCAACAAAGTTGACAAAGTCCCTAAGGAGGGACAGGCTCTTCTGGACCAATTAACCAAATCCCTCAATCCTGGCTCGCGGGGATCCGTTTTCCAGGTCTCAGCTAAAAGTGGCCATGGCCTTTATGAGTTGAAAAATGAGCTTTATAAAAGCCTCCCGCCCCAGGAGCTGTTGTACCCCCCGGACACTCTCACTGACCAGCCCCTGCGGGTATTAGTCGGGGAAATGGTCAGGGAGGCCGTTTTTCGGCTGACCAGTCAGGAAATTCCTTACGCCACGGCGGTTACTGTCGAGGAGTTTAATGAGCCCTTTGACAAAAACCCCTTTTACTTCATCAGCGCCACCATCCACGTGGAAAAGGAAAACCAAAAAAAGATGGTCATTGGCCATACCGGCAAATCCTTAAAAGCCATTGGCCAGACGGCTCGCCTGAGCCTGGAAAAATTTTTGGATTGCCGGGTTTTTCTACGCCTGTTTGTCCGGGTCACCAAGGATTGGAGCAAGCACCCTCAAAAATTGCAAGAATTTGGTTATGCCGAGTAACGGCCAGGCTACAGCCCCCTCACCCATAACCGAGGCCGTTCTTCTGGCCGCGGGTCTGGGCTCAAGATTGCGGCCCTTGACCAATCATCTGCCCAAAGCTCTTTTGCCGGTGTTGAATAAATCCATGCTCCTCAGATGGCTGGAAATATTCGCGGCTTTTGGCGTCAAGCGCGTGGTGGTCAACGCCCATCACCTGGCTGACCAAATAGCCCAAGCCTTGAGCGCGGCGAGTTTAAATTTACCAAATTTAGATATCGCCCTTAGTTTTGAGGAAACTATTCTGGGCACTGGTGGGGGGGTCAAGAAAGCGGCCTTGGGTTTTTCCGGCCCTTTTTTCGTGATCAATTGCGATATTTTTGTGGATCTGGATCTTGGGGCCTTGGCCCGGCGACATCTGGAGAATATGGCTTTCGCCACCATCGCCACCGTCAATTGCCCCGCCAAAGCCACCGTTAGCGTGGATCCCGAGCTCCAGGTCACTGGGCTGAGGCTCGCGGCTGGCCAGAAAGCCCCTCGGGAGTCAGCCCGTTTGTGCGGCTTGGGAGCCCTGATCGTCAGTCCCGAGTTTTGGGAGGTTCTCCCCAGAAATTTTTCGGACCTTATCGCTGAGTTAGCTAAATACCTTTCGCGAAAAGTTTTAGCCTATCCATTTCCTGGCTCATTTTGGTCGGACATGGGCACGGTGGCCAGTTATTGGGAGCTTAATCAGCGGTTGGCCCAGAATCGGGTCATTGTCGGGCCCGGGGCCAGGATAGAGGGCGAGACGGGGGGATTTGTCATTTTGGGAGCTGAGGCCGTGATTGAGCGCGGGGCTTTGGTGATTGACAGTGTTTTGTGGCCTGGGGCTCGGGTTGAGTCTGGGACCGTGGCCAAGGGAACCGTGGTGACTGGGCGAGAGCTGTCTGGAGGGGAGGCCGATGGAGTCTGGAATTGATTCTCAGCTCCCCGCCGCCTTAGAATGGGCCCAGGTCATCGGGCTGGAGGAACCGGGCGAGTCGCCTCAAGTTTGCCCCTTGGCTGGCGAGGCTTCCGGGCGGCGATATTTTCGGTTAATCTGGTCAGATCCCTCCCAAGGTCTCAATTCGCCAATTTCCAAGGACTTATCGCTAAAATCTCAAGTTCTGATGATTGGCCCGGATCCGCGGGAAAATCGGATTTGGCGGGACTTTGGCGACCGTCTGGGGCAAAAATTGCGTTTGCCCAAGATTATCGCGGCTGATGAGGATCGGGGTTTTTTCTTGATTGAGGATCTGGGCGAGGAACGACTCGATCGCCTGGTTAAAATTTCTTCCCCTGAAGAGCGAAGAGACTATTACCTTTTGGTGGCCAGGCTACTGGCGGACTGGCACGCGCAAGCCCTGGATCTGGTCCAAGGCTCTCCTTGTTTAAATTACAACTTAGACTATACCCCAGAATTTGCCTACCAAATGGAATGGGGTTACTTTTTACGAGGTTTAAATTTTCTCGACCTGACATTTGACCCTAGTTCGCTGTCAGAGGAAGGATTACGACTTTCAAAAATTCCGTGTTTCCCCAGGATCTTTATTCATCGAGATTTTCAAAGCCGGAATCTTATTAGATTTAAAGGGATTTTTTTCGCTCTTGATTGGCAAGGGGCCAGAATTGGGCCGGCGTCTTATGATCTAGCGAGCCTTCTCTGGGATCCTTACGTGGACCTTGAGGATGAGGTCAAGACCCAATGCCTGGAAGCTTATCAAACCATTCGGCCGGAAAAACATCTGGCGGAAAGTCTGGCCATGATCGCTCCTTTGAGACTGGCTCAGGCCACTGGAGCCTATTGTCATCTGGCTCAGCGAGGGTTACCTTATGGCCCTTGTCTTGTTCCAGCGTTAACTCGGTTGGCCAAGGTTTTGCGGGATTATCCCGCGAATTCAGGTTTTCCCAATTCGTTAGCCTTGATTGACCAAGCCCTGGAAAAAGCGCGCGAGCTTTACCCTTGGAGCCCAGAGGAGTTCTCATGAGTGTTATCGCCCTGGTGGGACGGCCCAATGTTGGCAAATCCTCTCTTTTCAACCGTTTGTTGCGCCGCTCCGCCGCTTTGGTGGACAATCGGCCTGGAGTGACCAGGGATCGCCATTATGGGCGTTTGACGGTGGAGGGCCGAGAAGGGTTATTGGTTGACACCGGCGGTTTTGAGTTGGGCTCTGAGCCTCTGGCCAGCCCCATCAACGAGCAGATTCGCCTGGCCTTGGAGGAGTGCGATCTGGCGGTTTTAGTGGTTGACGGTCTTTTGGGGATTCATCCCCGCGACGCCGAGTTGGCTGACCTCATCCGTCGCTCAGGCCGCCCGGCTGTGGTGGCGGTCAACAAACTTGACTCCCAGGAAAAAGAGAGCCTGGCCCTGGAATTTCACCAACTGGGCCTGGAAAACCTTTACCCCGTTTCGGCCGCGAATGGCCTGGGCGTCAGCTTGTTAAGCGAGGCAATTTTTCCTTACTTGACTGAGACCTCGGATGAGGCGACCCAGGAGGCCCCCAGAATCGCGGTTATTGGTCGGCCCAACGCCGGCAAATCCTC
>JAISMU010000013.1 GCA_031276635.1 Deltaproteobacteria bacterium
ATTTTTCCTGCGGTTTTTTTATATAGACAATATATAGAACTTATGTTAAAAAATATTTATTATTCAAATTCTGATGAATCAAAAGATAAAAAAGTTGAAACAATAAAAAATTGCAGTCAATATCTTAATATAAAAAGTTACATCGGATATTGGCCGGAAGTCCCTGTCCTCACGCTGGGGAATAAAAACCGATTTTGACCAGTATAATACTGAAGTTCTTTAACAATATCAATAACTTGAGTGGCCAGAGGGACAATATGGACCTGCTTCATCTTCATTTTCTCGGCGGGTATCCTCCACTCAGCGGCGTCAAGGTTAAATTCCTTCCATTCCGCGCGCCTCAATTCACCAGGGCGGACAAAGACGTAAGGAGCTATCCGCAGGGCCGCTCTGACAATATGGTTACCTGAATAGCCCTCCAGAGCCCGTAAAAGTTGGCCAAACTCATTGGGGGTCTTGCAAGCTGGAAAAATGAGAGTGAATCGCTGGTTTTAAGGCGCCTTTTAGATCGGCGGAAACATCGTGACTTAACCTACCGGTGGCGATCGCGTACCTGAAAATCTGACCGCAATACTGAAGGCGCCTATGAGCTGTTTCGACAGTTCCCATGGCTTCCATTTTCCTGAGAACCGCCAGGAGTTCTGGAGCGGTTATCTCCGAAATTAACCTGTTCCCAAGAAAAGGGAATAAATCATTCTCTAATCTTCCTAAAAGACGACTTGAATAACTATCTTTAAGTATAATTTTTTTATTATCAAACCATTCTCTAGCTACAATCTCAAAAGAATTATTTATAGCCAATAATTCAGCTTCTTCTTGGAAATTTTTTTCCTGATTAGGATTAATTCCCTGACCTAAACTCCGTCTGGCCTCAAATAGTTTTTCGCGAGCTTCCTTGAGGGACATCTGGGGGTATTGCCCAAAAGTCATGGTCGCGTATTTCCCGTCAAACCGATAGTTGAACCTCCAAGATTTTAGCCCAGTCGGAGTGGCGTACAGATACATGCCATTTCCATCGCGATACTTGGTCGGCTTAGTCGGAGGCTTCAGGTTTTTAATAAAAACGTCAGTTAAGGGCATTGGGGGTACCAAACTTGTCTAAAGTAGCGATACCCCCAAATAAACCCCCAAAAATATTGGGTGTCAAGGGATCTGGTTGAACTTCCTTGAACCTGGCAAAAGGCTAAACCCTTGATTTTATTTGATTTTTGGATGATATTGAACTTCTCTGAACCGAGAGCTGGTGGCGATGCAGGGACTTGAACCCCGGACCCTGCGGATATGAGCCGCATGCTCTAACCAGCTGAGCTACATCGCCAGGCCAAACGGCCAGAACTGACCAAAAAAACGGAGCTTGCCCGGGCCTGCGCTCACCAACGAACCTCGACAAAAGCCAGACTCCGCCAAAGAACAGAAATAAGTTTTATAACAAAAATCCCCAGTCAAGTCAAGGCCTAGAAAAAATCTCAAATTAACTAAAAATTGATTATTATATAATTATATCGTTTTTAGCAAATCAATTTTATATTAAAATAATATATCAGACATTTTTAATATTATATTTATTGTTTTTTTAACCTTATTATTAAATTTATTTGCTTTTTCCTTTGAAAGTTAAAATATATTTTTTATAAAAATAAACTTTTCTTTTCTTGTTTTTGTCGCTAACATCTGATAATCTAAGTAAAATCTTTCTCGCTCGCCCAGCCCTGTCTGGGAAAACCACTTTTTTTCTCTGGCCATTTCAAGGTTTTTTTTATGTCCCGAGGAACTTCGCGCCTCTCGCTCCGTCTCCTGACCCCTCTTCTGGTCGGGTTGTTGTTGATAATGGCCCTAGGGGGAGCCGCCAAGGCTGAGGTTAAAAACCCGGACGACTTTACCCTCACCATTCTCCACACCAATGATATCCACGCCAACTACGGCGGCTTTCAGGCTGACAAACAGCTATGTTACCAAGCCCTCTGCCCAGGCGGGTCCGGGGGCAGCGTCCGCCTGCTAAGGGCCCTCCAAGCCTGGCGAGCCCAATACCCTCACGCCCTGATCATGGACGCCGGCGACGAGTTTCAGGGTTCCCTGTATTGGACGGTTCACCAAGAGATTCCCACGGTGGCTGTCCTGAACGCCCTGGGCTACCAGTTTTTCGCCCCTGGCAACCATGATCTCGACGGCGGCGTGGAGGTTTTCCAGAAACTGGTCAATGGCCTCCAAGCCCAGGTCATCTCGGCCAATCTGATTTTGCCCAATCAACCGGATTCCGGCCAGAAGATCCCACCTTACGCCATAGTCGAGGTCCAGGGCCGGCAGGTCGGGGTGGTCGGGCTGATCACGGCCAACGCCACTCAATACGGGGCTTTGGCCAAGCCTGGCCCCCAAGCCTTTGAGCTGGGTGAGGAAAAAAAAGCGCTGACCAGGGCGGTCCAGCGACTCACAGCCCAGGGGATCGACATAATTGTGGCTCTGACCCACATCGGCCTGGAGCGAGACCTCCAAATGGCCGCCGAGGTCGAAGGCCTGGACATCATTGTGGGGGGACACAGCCACAGCCTGCTGGGAGCGGAACCGGCTCTCTCCGATGGCCCCTACCCCATGGAGGTCCAATCTCCCACCGGTCAACCGGTCCTGGTGGTCACCGCCGGCTCCCAGGGGCGCTACCTGGGGCGCCTCTCCGTCACGTTTGATGAGCGGGGCCAGCCAGTCCAGTGGTCTGGAGAGAGCTGGCCCATAACAGACCAGACTCTGGAGCGCCTGAAGGCCCCGCCGGCTGACCCGGGCCTAGTGGCTACCCTGACTAAGCTCTCCCAACCCCTCACCCAGCTCATGAGCCAGAAACTCGGCCAGATTGGGACCACCGGGTCGGCGAGCGTCCTCGACCAGGACATTCGGGAGTGCCGCCGGCGGGAGTGCCGGACCGGGGATGTCTTGGCCTCGGCTTTGCTCTCTTCCGTTCCCCAGGCCCAGGTGGCTCTGGTCAACGGTGGCTCCATCCGGAACTCTCTGCCAGTGGGCGAAGTCACCATGGCCCATGTCCTGGCCGCTTTCCCCTTCGCGAACTATGTCTCCCAGAGCCGCGTCTCTGGCCAGGATCTGTTGGACGCCCTGGCTTACTCAGCCCAGAGCCTGGGCGACTCAGGCAAGTTTCTGCAGGTGGCGGGTTTGCGGCTGACCTATCAGGGTCAGGGCCAGAGCTGGCGGCTGAATGAGGCCCTAATCCAAGATGGCCAAGATTGGGTCCCCCTCGATCCCCAGCTCTCCTACCAACTGGTCACCTTAGACTTCCTGGCCAACGGCGGCGATGGCTACGCGACTCTCAAAAAGCTGAACTGGCAATCGACGGATCAACTGGCCACGGACGTTTTTATCGATTATCTCAAAAAAGAACCCATTAAGGCTGATTTTGAGCCCAGAATAACGTTTGTTAGTAACCGTTCACCACGATAAAGGGGTGGGGTTGGAAATAGCCCCCCTGGTTACCAGGATCAGGCTCTGGATTTTACGGTTCAGAGACTACGTTGAATAAAATGGCTAAAGACCAACGTCAGAACGCTTCTCCAGTTCTGACCTCTTGAAGACTCATTGGTGGACAAGCCGGAACAGGCGCGAAACGGAGTGGGGCCCGGGCCGACCCTCAAAATTCCCGAAGAAATGGAGACGTTCTTTTAACGAATACCCTGGCCTTCATAGGTTTTTATCGGCGTTTCATTCGCAAGCGCTCGTTGTTGACAAACCTGAAAAACCCTTAACCCCGCGCGCTCCGAGACGGGCCAGAAAACTGAGGGAACAGAAGCGGGCCAAGATCCACAAAATGGTCCCATTACTCCTTAATCAGTTCCCTTAACAGATCTGTCTTATCAACATAGACATATTCGCCCTCAATAATTTCTCTGAGGTTTTGGATGGCCAGAGGCAGGTTTTTCATTGGCGCGCCTGATTGCTGAATTTAATAACAGTAACCTGACAAAGGGCGTCAGGTAGGAGAGTCTTTTGGAAATACATTTCTTAATATATTCTTTCGTCAGGTCAAGGTCAATGACCCAGGGACTTTAATTTTGCCCGCCCCATCAGTTGTTTTAGTCTTTAATTGTTGACCAATAATTATATTTGTAACAAAAAAAATAATATTTAATTAATAAAAAATTAAATAAAATAGTTGTTTTTTTAATTTTTTAAGTGACACCAATTTTGTGGCTAAAAAAAATCGTGGGTTCCTAAAAATCCTATTGACAAGTTCTTATAGTTATGGTAAAAGAAATAATTAAATATAAACTTTATCTTTTAAATTCCAGTTTTTAACTTGACCTGAAGCCCGCGCCTGGGGACCCTCGCCCAAAACGATTAAGCTGGCTTGAAGCCGACACCAGGGAGCGATCCCAGTTCGGAGGAGTGTCAGGAACCCGGTCTTTAAACCGAGGTTCCACGAAAACTGACCTTGAGGTCGGAGCGAGAATTTGAGCCAGGCCGGCCTGAGCCTTGAATATCGCCCTGACCCAGGGGCCGCTTGGCTTAGACGCCCGTGGTCGAGCCAGCCATCTCCGCAATCAGGAACAATATATGAAATCTGCTTTTAAAACTATTTATTTAATCGCTCTGTTGGGCGCGCTCGGCTTAGTCGCCAGCCCGACCCTGGCCGAGCTCTCCCCGACCAAAGACCCCAGCCCTTTCGGCCAAGCTCTCATCATCTACTATTCCCAGACCGGGGTGACCGACAAGGTGGCCCGGCAGATTCAGAGTCTCATCGGTGGGGATCTGCTGCTGGTGGAGACCGAGCGAACTCTCCCCAAGGAAGAGAAGGCCATCATTGACGCGATGAAAAATAACTGGCGCGAGAAGATCGCCGTGCCGACCAAAACCCCGGCTCCAGACGTTGCCAAATATGACACTGTCTTTGTGGGCTCAGCGGTCTGGTTCGCCCAGCCGGCCCTGCCGATGCAAGATTTCCTGAATAAAATGGATTTCCTGGGCAAAAAAGTCATCGTTTTCGGCACCTCTGGCAGTGGGCCAGGTCAGGCTTACGACCTCTTGGCCCAATCGATCAAAAACGGCCAGGTCCTGCCTGGGGGTAAGATCTTTGACCGCCAGACCCTCTTATCCGAGGACCTCCCCGTCTTGATCTCGGCCTGGCTGACTGACCTCAGGTCCCGGGCCCAGAAAAGTCAATGAGCCGCGCCCCTCTCAGAGTCTGTCGGATTATAAGCGATGGAAAACTATAACTAGTTAATTTTATTAACTTTATTTTTTCAAAGGCTATCGCTAAAAATCTTTAAAACAACAACTTTTAACCCGACAGGCTCCTTGACAAATTTAAATTCGCCAGACCATTTTCGAGGAGTTTCCCGTTAAATCGCGCGGAACTGACCGAAATCACAAATGAAAATTTGCGCGTTTCATGAGCTCGGGCGCGCCTCATGAAAATTCCCATTTCCACTATTTCGGTTTATGACAAAAAAATATGGTTTCGCGTCAACCCCCGGTTCAAGATTGACGAAAGATCTGGTCGCGGGCCACGACTCTTGAGGCTCCAATAAAAATAAAGAACCCCTGACCCCTAATAAACCCAAGCTATTTATCGGCGCCAGCCCTTGCTTCCCATCGGAGAGCCCCCCACTACCGGCCTGACCCCGGTTGTCTGACATTCAAGGCTTGACAGACCGAAAGCAATCTTTTGTCCGCCACCCCCAGCCAGTCAGGCAAAATAACCGCTTTTTTGTCCGTTGTGGACCGTATAAATGAAAATGACTCAGATTACGCCTTGTCCCGGGCTTTGGAAGGGTTTCACGATCTTTCCGACCTTGCCAAGCCAATAGCCTATTACGCCGACATCATCTTCATGGTTGAGCTGGTTGAGCGTCGGTTCCGGGAAATCACGGACAAATGTGTTCGGGAGGTGCCTTCAATTCTACTAATTATTTGGTTAATAAAATATACTCTTTTAATGATTATCCTAATCATAAGAAATAACCTATAATTGGACGACTAAAATTAAGGCTATACGGCCAAATTTGCAAGGGCTAGAGCCGCTATCGCGGCTGCCAAGTCTCAGGCGCGGGATCAGTTATTTTAAAAGTGAGCGAATTTTCCATACAGCGCAAGTTGGCCGCTGGGCTGTAACGTACGCGCCGCAGAGACTAGGCTCCTGATTATTGCCCCAAACGCGTGGTTACTCACCCCAAAAATTTGAGCGATCGCCAGATTTCGTTTCCCAGGCGCGAGCGGTTATTTTAGTCCGAAAGGTGGCGACCAGCCCTCTGACTCAGGCGACTGCTCTTGAGTTTCCACCAGCTCCTCGGTCCGCCTGGACCGAGGTTCAAGAGACCAAAGCTCATCAGCTGGCAGCTTCCTAACTGGGCTCTGCCTCAGCTTTTTTTAGCCCGCGGCCCGGCCAATCCACCAGCTTTTCCCTATAATTATGATAAATTTATTTATTAAAATAAAAAAATATTCAAAAATTTTTACTTAATTATTTAAAACTCCCGACCTACCGCCTCTGACCGGGCTGGTCTTGCCAAATCCAGGGAAAAATGCTTAAATTCAGGCCAAAAGCCCAAAGTGTTTTTGGGCCACCCTGGTCTGAGCGACCTGGCTTTTCGCCCATGGGCCAGGCGGCCCAGCCTCAAGGCCCCCATGAAAAACTACCACATCATTACCTTTGGCTGTCAGATGAATGTTTATGACTCCGGTCGCCTGAGGGGCCTTTTGGCCGAGCGGGGCTGGCGGTCGGTCGCGACCCTCGCCGAGGCCGATTTCATCTTCCTCAACGCCTGCTCCATCCGGGAAAAGGCGGCCCAAAGGGTCATCGCCCGTCTAAAGGAGCTCAAACCCTTGAAAAAAGCCCGGCCCTCGGTCCTCATCGGGGTAGGAGGCTGCTTGGCCGAGCAGGAAGGGGTGGCTTTTCTGGCTCAAATTCCTTTTCTGAGCCTGATCGTTGGGCCTGGGCGGTTGGGAGAGATTCCCGAGCGCCTGGCGAGCCTCGATCCCCAGGGCCCGGCCCTCATTCTGACCGGGACCGGGAGGGCGAGCGAAACGGCGTCGCCCGGGTCGGAAAACGAGGTGGCGAGCGAGGAAGAAAGCGAGATAGCGTCAGAGGCCCGGCCAACCCCCCCGGGGCCAGCCGCTTTAAGCTCTTTTCTCACCATCATGGAGGGCTGCGACAACTTCTGCGCCTATTGCGTGGTCCCTTACCTGCGGGGCCGGGAGAGGAGTCGCCCCCCGGCGGCCATCCTGCGGGAAGCCGAGAGCCTTTTAGCCCAGGGCTGCCGGGAAATCACCCTGCTAGGCCAGAACGTCAACTCTTACGCCCCGACCAGGTTAGACCCTTTGGAGCCAGGTCAGCCTCCCTTTGTGGCTCTGCTGAAAAAGCTGGCCGCTTACCCAGAGCTGTGGCGCCTGCGGTTCACCACCTCCCACCCCAAGGATTTTTCACCCGAGTTGATTGAGCTCTTCGGGTCTCTCCCGACTCTCTGCCCGCAACTGCATCTGCCGCTCCAGTCCGGCTCGGACGCCATCCTGCGGGCCATGGGTCGGCGCTATGACCGGGCCGGCTACCTGGAGCTGGTTCGCCAACTGCGTCAGGCTAATCCCCAACTGGCCCTCTCCACGGACATCATTGTCGGCTTTCCTGGGGAGACCGAGGCCGACTGGCGGATGACCCAGGAGCTTTTGGCCGAGATCCGCTTTGACTCCATCTTCTCCTTTAAGTACAGCGATCGGCCTCAGACCCGGGCCCAGAATCTCCCCAACAAGGTTCCAGAGCTGGAGAAGTCGCGGCGCCTTTTTGAGACGCAGCTCCTGCAGAAGGCTATCACTCTGGAAATCAACCAGACCCTGGTCGGCCAGACCCTGGAGGTCCTGGTAACCGGGACCGGTCGGCGACCGGGCCAACTCTCGGGTCGGACGGGGAGCCTCAAGATAGTCAACTTTCCCGGGCCCAATTGGCTTCAAGGCCAACTGACCCAGGTCGAGATAACCGAGGCCCACGTGGCCAGCCTCTTGGGACGACTCCCCGAGGCTCAAGACACTTTCGCGAGGTCCGCTTGATCGAACGCTACAGTCGCCCCCAGATGGCCGAAATCTGGTCCTTAAGCCACCAGTACGCCTCCTGGCTCCGGGTGGAGCTGGCCGTGGTGGCCGCCCAGGCCGAGCTGGGCCTGATCCCTGTTTACGAGGCCCGAGAAATCAGCTCTAAAGCCCGCTTTGACGAGGCCAGAATCGCCGAGATCGAAAAGACTGTGGGCCACGACGTCATCGCCTTTGTGACCTCGGTTGAGGAAAGCGTGGGCTCAGCGGCCCGGTATCTCCATTATGGCCTGACCAGCTCCGATGTCCTGGACACCGCCCTGGCTCTCCGGCTGGGGGAGGCTGGGGCCATCATCCTGGCGGATGTTCAGGCCCTGAAACAGACCCTCAAGGAACGGGCTCAGGAATTCCAGCTCACCCCCATCATCGGTCGGAGCCACGGAATCCACGCTGAGCCCACCACCTTCGGGCTGAAGCTGGCCACCTTTTACGCCGAGTTTGACCGCCAGGAAAAAAGGCTGATCCTCGCCCTGGAGGAAATCCGGCAAGGCCAGATCTCGGGGCCAGTGGGCAACTACAGCTCGGCGGCCCTCTCCCCGGACCTGGAAAAACTGGCCCTGGCCAAACTGGGTTTAAGGCCCGCCCCCATCTCCAGCCAGATCCTGGCCCGGGATTGCCACGCCAACTTTTTCCAGACCCTGGCTCTCCTGATGACCTCAGCCGAAAGGCTGGCCGTGGAGATCCGCCTCCTGGCCCGGACCGAGGTGGCCGAGGTGGAGGAGCCCTTCGGCCGGGGACAAAAAGGCTCCTCGGCCATGCCCCACAAGAAAAATCCCATCCTGGCCGAGAATATCACGGGCCTGGCCCGCGTGGTCCGGAGTCTGGCTCAGGCGGCTCTGGAGAACGTGGTCCTCTGGCACGAGCGGGACATCAGCCACTCCTCGGCCGAGCGGATCCTGGCTCCCGAGGCCACCGGGCTCACCGACTTCGCCCTGACCCGCTTAAATGGCCTGGTGGCCGGCCTCACCGTCAAACCCGAGAGCATGAGCCGGAACCTGGCCTTGACCCAGGGGCTTTATAACTCCCAGGAGGTCCTCCTGGCCCTGTGCGACCAGGGCCTGAGCCGAGTCAAGGCCTACGCCCTCACCCAACGAGCGGCTTTACAAGCGGCCGAGGGGGTTGGCGGCTTCAAGGAGCTCCTCTTGGCTGACCCTGAGATCGGCCAACATCTGAAAGCCGAGGCCATCGAAGCCATCTTTAAACCCGAAAGATTCTATCGCTGGGTCGAGACCATCTGCCAGGGACTTTTTGGGCCAGAAAAATCCGGCCAGGCCTCGGCCGAGTGAGCCAAATCCGGCCAGGCCCGCAGACTAAACCGACCCAAAATCGAGCGGGCGAGGCCTGACCCCTAGAAAGAGACGGCCGGGGCGCCCCCCGCCCCGGCCCGCGAAAAAGGCCGGAAGAAGCTCTCCTGGGGCTACGCCGGGCCCAACCAAAACCGTTTTGAGCCCTCGCCGCCCCGGGCGTTCCTTTTTGCGTTGGGCTGACCTGGGGCCGGGCCCCCCACCGGGTTTTTTGGGGCCAGAACTGTCCCCAGGGCCCCTGGGTTTCTCATTTCGCGTTTCTGATTTCCGAGAAGGCCGAGGGGCGGCTGAGGGCAGGCAGAGGTGGTTTTTTTTCTCCGAACTCAGGGCCTTGGTCTGGCTGGCCGTCAGCCTCTACTATTTTATGTTAAGGAAGCCTTTATGGAGCTGACCCTTTCGCGGCCCGCCGGCTGGAGCTTGGGGCCCGGGCGGCCTGGGCCCCAGCCCAGGCCGAGCCGGTGACCCAGACCGCCGCGGCCCCGCCGCGGCATGTGGCCATCATCATGGACGGCAATGGCCGCTGGGCCGAGGCCCGGGGCCAGAGCCGCTCCGAAGGGCACCTAGCCGGGGCGGAGCCGGTGCGCGTCATTTTAAAAGCCGCCCACCGCCTGGGGGTGCGGTTTCTGACTCTCTACGCCTTCTCCACCGAAAACTGGGCCCGCTCCACCCAGGAGGTCGATAACCTCTTCTCGCTCTTAACGCGCTACCTGGACTCGGAGACCGCCGAGCTCCTGGCCTCGGGGGTGCGTCTGCGGGGGATGGGCAACCTGGAGCGGCTCCCCCCCCAAGCCCGCCTGGCCTTGACTCAGGCCGAGGAAATGACGGCCCACAATGAGGATCTGACCTTGTCGCTGGCTCTCTCCTATGGCTCCCGGGCCGAGCTGACTCAGGCGGCCCGGGAGCTGGCCCAAAAAGCCGCCAGCGGCCAGCTGGACCCTCAGACCATTGACGAGTCCAGCCTGGCCCAGGCCATGTGGTCCAGGCATCTCCCAGAAGTGGATCTGTTAATCCGCACCGGCGGGGACAAGCGGGTCTCCAACTTTTTACTGTGGCAGCTGGCGTACGCGGAGCTGTACTTCACCGACACCCTCTGGCCGGATTTTGGGGAGGCCGACTTTCTGGCCGCCATCGCCGACTTTCAGGGTCGCCAGCGCCGTTTTGGTCGAGTCTGACTTCTTCTCTCAGGAGGCTTTTTTCATGCAGAAACCCATTGAGACCAGCAACGCCCCCGGGGCTATCGGTCCGTACAGCCAGGCCATCGCGGTCTGCCAGCTCATCTTTGTCTCGGGCCAGCTCCCCATTGATCCCCAGACCGGCCAGATCCCCGAGAGCGCCGCCGACCAGGCGCGGCAGTCCCTGACCAATATCCAGGCCATCCTGGAAGCGGCCGGAGTCGATATGAGCCACGTGGTCCGGGCGGGGGTCTTCCTGACGGACATGGGGGATTTTCAGGCGGTTAACGAGGTTTACGCCTCCTTCTTCAAGCCCCCTTACCCGGCCCGGAGCGCGGTGGAGGTCAAAGCCCTGCCCCGAGGAGCCAAGGTGGAGATCGACGCCATGGCGGTTAAATGAGCGGGCGGCCCAGGGCCCGGGTAGCCCCGCGCCTATCCTGGCCCCGCCCTCAACCGGCCCAGGGGCCCTCGCGACCAAGTTACCAGGCGCCCCAGCGACCGCCTGGCCCAGGCCGGGCCCGGAGTCCCAGTCGCCTCCCCGGCCCCAAACCTCTCCCCCCGTCGCCCGGGCTCCCTAAACCTCATGCCGCCCCCTGACCAGCCGCTCTTGCCCTTTAGTGAGCCGCCCGGCCCGGTAACCAGCTGGCCCCTCTCGGCGGCTTTAACCGCCCTCCCCTTAAGCTTTGGCCGGGAGCGGGAGTTGGGGCTTTTAACCCAGAGTATCCACCAACTGGGCCTCTTGCGCCCCCTCTGGGGGGCGCGAGATAGTCACGGTCAGCCCCGGATCCTCGCCGGGGGGTTGAGGTTGGAGGCGCTGCGACGGCTGGGTCAGGCCACTGTCCCGGTCCAGCTCTGGCCCGGCCAGGACCCGGCCCACTGGTGGGCTGTGGCCCTGGCCGACAACCTGAGCCGCCGGCCCAACTCAGCGGAAAAAGCCCTGATGTGGGCGGCCCTCACGGCTGACCTGGGAGCCGCGGCTGAGGGTTTGGGCGAGCTGATCGAGCTCCCCAGAAACCCCCGAGCCCGGGGCCAGTATCTGGCCGCCGCCAGATTGCCAGCCCGGGTCCTCCTGGCTCTGGCCCAGGAAAGGCTGGATCTGGCCACCGCCGCCACCCTGGCCGAGCTGGGGCCGACAGGGGTGGCTCTGTGGGACTTGCTGGAAACTTATCGCCCCAGCCTCCAGACCCGGCGGCAGTGGCTGGAGTGGCTGACCGATCTGGCCCGGCGAGCCGACCGGACCCCCTTGAGCCTGGCTCAGGAGCTAGCCCTGGCCCCGGAATCAGACTCGAGCTTGAGCTCGGAATCCGCCTTGAGCTTGGAATCCGCCGCGGCTCCAGAAGCCAGCTCCCCCCACCGACCAGGGCGAACCCCCCCGCGGCCCGCGTTCGCCAACGGCTTCGGGCCCCGCCTCTGGGCCCGGCGCTTTCCCCAACTGGCCCGGCTGACCGCCGACCGCCAACGCCTTTTAAAGGCTCTGTCCCTGCCCCCCCAGGTAACCCTCAAGCTGGACCCGACCCTGGAGGACGGGGTCAGCTCTCTGATCCTGACCTTTGACTCCGTGGCCGAGCTCAGCGAGCGGTTACGGGGGCTCCAAACCCTCCTGGCTGACGAGCGCTTCCCCCGGCTGTGGGAGCCGCGGTGGCCGGAAGAATGAGCCCGGACCGCCCCCAGCGTTATCTGATTGAGCCGGAGTTCCTGGGGCGAGGTTTTTTCCCGGCCCTCAGCCCCCAGGTCATGGAGCCCCTGACCGCGACCGACTATCCCCGGCTGCGGGCCGGGGATCTGGCCCTGACCCGCCACCGGGGCTCGTTTATCCGGCCCTGCCCGGCCACCCTCCAATACAACTGCTGCGGCCTCAACATCATCCACATCGGTCAGGGCTGCCACCTGGGCTGCGGCTATTGCGTGCTGACCGGCTATCTGGGCTCCGAGGCGGTGATTCGGTTTGGGAACTTCGAGGAGGGGCTGACCGAGGTGGCCGAGCTGCTGGCGGCCATTAAAGAGAGCGAGGCTCGAAAAAACCAACCCGGGCCATTTAACCCCAGAGCGGCTGAGCCTGGCTGGGCGGCCTCAGGTCTGACCAGACCTAGCGCGGCGGCCCCGAGCTTAACCTACCCCGAGCCGCCCCTCCCGCCCGAGCGCTCCTATCGATTCTGCACCGGGGAATTCACCGACTCCCTCATCTTTGACCAGGGGTTCGGGGTCTCGGCCCGGCTCATTGAGCTTTTCCGGTCCAGCCCCCAGGCCTCATTGGAGCTCAAAACCAAGACCCGCGAGGTCAGTCATCTGTTGGGCCTGGACCACGGGGGCCGGACGGTTTTGAGTTTCTCGGTCAACTCCCCCACCATCGCCGCCAGCCTGGAAGCCCGGGCCGCTCCCCTGGGCGACCGCCTGGCCGCCGCCGGGCGGGCGGCCGCCAACGGCTACCCCCTTGGCCTCCATTTTGACCCCATAGTCTATTACCCGGGCTGGCGCGAGGGCTACGCCCGGGCCGTGGGACTCATGGACCAGACCATTCCCTGGAGCCGGGTGGCCTGGATCTCCCTGGGCTGCTTTCGGTATCAGGCCCCCCTCAAAAGCCTTCTGCTGGCTCGGCCCGGCTCAGCCAAACTTTTTGACGCCGAGTTTGTTCGGGCCCCGGACGGCAAATACCGCTATCCCCGCCCGCTGCGCCAACTGCTGTATGGGACAATTCTTTCTTACTTAAAGCCCAGAGTTGATCCTCGAGCCACCATCTACCTGTGCATGGAAAGCCCGCGGATGTGGCGGGAGGTCATGGGTTTTGACCCCACCACTCAGGGGCTGGCCACCAGATTTCGGGAGCCGCCGCTGGCCAGCCCTTGGGAGCTTTGCCCCAACCCGCCGGCCTGAGCCACTAGGGGAGTCCCTAAGCGGGTCCATCGGCGGGTCCACTGGTCAGGCGACTTTTCCAGTTAAATTGCCCAGGTCTGGCGAGAGCTGAGAAATCAGCGATTCTGATTTTGGCCGCCAGAACTTGAGCTTAAACGGGGCGGTCGAAAACCCGCCTCCCGTTTTAGCCCGCTTCGCTGGAGCCGGATCCAGCTCGCTAAGGGCTCTGGGCGGGGAGACTTCGGTCCCAAACCGGGACTCTCGGCGGCGGCCCAGGCCTGGCTCCGCCAGGTTTTGGGCCAAGTTCGCGCCTTAGCTCAGCCTGAGGGAAAATAAAGCTTCGCCGGCGCGCCAGCCCGCGCAAATGACCAGAGGAAATCTGGGGAAAAATTACGGGGCGCGGGCCAGGAAAACCTGGGGAGCCTTTGACCTAAAAAGCTGACATTTGGAAATTAATAGAAAATTTGAAGCCGCTCTTGACTCGGAATTGAGACTGCCAGTCAGAAAGTTGGCCGAGAAAATAAGGGCACATCGCGAAATTATTAAAAAATAGCAAATTACCAGGTGATCAGGCTATTCGCGGAACTGGCCTGAAGAGCTGGCCAACCCGCTCGAGTAGAATAATAATGACCCGAAAACAGACTTTTCAGCCACATTTTCCAGCCATTTTGACCGAACTTGGACACCGAGATTTTGTAAATACTCGGTTTTACTACAAAAAATCAGCTTTAAAAAAATGTAGTGAAACCAGGCCTCTTCTGGGAAATTCAAGAACGCAAATTAAGATTTTTTTAGCAAACTAAATCTTATTACTCGTTTTTATTATTTTTAGACGCTATTTTAGATCTATTTTTAATCAATTTAATCTTATATTGATAATAAAAATAACTCGTATATAATAACTGACTTGAGAAACATAGGTCGTTATATACAGCTCCTGCGAGACAAGCTAGCTCGGCCCCTACTAAAAGAACCGGTCATAATATTACTTACTGCAAAATTAGACAGTAGTTGACACTATTCCATCTATCTCTGGTAGTGTTCAGAATATTTATGTAAAATTTAGCAAAAAATATTTATCTTTTAAACACCATGTGTAATTCTTAGCAAAAAATGACTTTTCAAGGTGGTGTTAAGGTTAATTTTGGGGCGAGGATTTTTTTTGGCGGAACTGGCCTGGAGAGCAGGCTTAACCCGCTCGGGGAGAATAATAATGACCCGAAAACAGACTTTTCAGCCTCATTTTCCAGCCATTAGGCCTGGTTTTAACCAGCGATAACGAGGGCGGAAAAATCCGTCGCGGCGGAATGAGCGAAATTTAGGACTATTGGCTCTGGAAAGAAAAAAAGGGCTCTGGAAAGAAAATAAGCGAAAGCTGGCCCAAAATGGCGAACTCCCGAGCCACTCTCAATGAGTTTAACTTCAACAACAGCCACGCCAAGCCTGAGACATGCCCTTAAACGGTTGATTTCACGGGATCGCCAAAAACAGCTTTGACCTCCCCCCGACCGACAACGCCCAGGCCAATGGTAACAAGATCCTGGCCCGGCAGTCGATAACTCGCGCCATATTTGTTTTTCTTGATGGCGATGAAGGCTTGCTCGACCAATTTGTCCAGAGTTTTCGCCAGACCCACTCGACCCGGGCTTTTGGCGTATTTGATCTCCATAACCG
>JAISMU010000039.1 GCA_031276635.1 Deltaproteobacteria bacterium
AATCCACAACCCTTGAAAAAGATCCCTTTGGCCGAGAAATAGGGATTTTATAGTGCTGAGAAGAAGGGATTTACCGAAACGTCGAGGACGACAAAGAAAACAAACTTTACAATTGTTGACCAGATTATATATATATTCAGTTTTATCAGCGTAAAGCATGTTTTCGCGGATAATTTCAGAAAAAGTTTGGATAATTTTTGTAAGTTTCTTTTGCACGCCAAACTCCAAAAACGGTGAAGGGTTTTTTACTAATTTAAATATTTTACCTGAGATCGAAGTTTTCGGCAAGACGATTTATGAATTTCAATTATACGCGCGCCCGATCAGCGTGGGGTGAGTTCGCGTCAGGGAAGAGTCAGTCTCCCTATAACCGAACGTAACCGAGTCACCGTGAGGTGGGGTGGAGAGCGACAGGAGGTGAAAGAGCGGTCCGTGGGATGACGAGCCTGTTTCGGCCTTGTAATCTGACGAGCGGTCAAAATATATTGATGTGAGCGTTCTTTAGTCGCGATCCGCTCCAGGCCCGGGATAAACGTTTTACGGGCGATCAAGGGCGGTAGTTGGGGGCAAAAAAAAGGCTAGAGGGAGAAAAGCCAGGAATTTCTCCCTCTAACCCGGTCCCGGTGTGGCCAACAACTTTGGAGGCTGGAACAGGTGGGAGGCTGTTTCGCAGTCAGTCCAGCATGTCGACCTGGAGCTATAATACTAAAATTGAAAATCAATAGCAATAAGAAAATGAATTAAAAAATCTAATAATTTTCATGGGTTATTTTTTTTTCAAGAAAAAAGTAAAAAAAATTTAAATTTTTTTCTGGCGGCGAACCCGCGAGCTGGGAACAAATAAAGTTTAATTATTTTAATTATGCATTATTTAGGTAAAATTTATTAATATATTTTTTTTCCTAAGGACCGGCGGGTTCCAGCCAAGCCAGGGCTTCTGGGTTGGGTCCGCCGGTCGCGGCCCACGGGTTGGCCCGGTCCCACCCCGGCCGGCCAAGGCTAAGCCGGGCGTTTGGCTTGACCGGCCAGATTTGGCGGCCGCGGTCAGCGCGTCTCTGGGCCGGGTGTTTTGGCCCGGATTTATTGGGCCTGGCTCCCAAAAAGTCGACCGAGTCTCAATCCAAGACTTTTTAGGCTGTAAGTAGGGGATAAAATTTTATATTTTATTTTAAATTAATAATTAATAAGTTATTTTGACTGGTATATTGTGGCCCGAGTGGCTATAAGGAGTTTTTCGGCTCTGGCTGAGGTCGCCTTTTCTCCTGGCGGGGATTTTAGGCGGGGGTGATTTGACTCTGTGGCGATTTTTCCGCAAACCGATTTGTCCGCAGGCTCGCCCAGGTCAGCTCAGCTTCCTGGGTTGGGGAGCGGCTTAAACAAGAGGTTATGTCGGGGCGCTGTGGGATTTTCGACATAGATGTTAGAAAAAATGTTCATATCTGTAACAGAATTGAGCGAGTGAAAAGGCTTTAAACTGGAAAAAAAATCCGAGGGAATTTGGGTTTTTTTGACTAAAATGTGGTTTTTGGTAATTTAGGTATACAAAAAGGTGGAATTGGAGAACCAAAACTAGCCGCCTGAGCCGCTTGGAGCCGCCTCGCGGGCGGGCCGGAAAAAATATTTTTTTTCTTGGTTGGGGCTCTGGATTGACCTCCGTCAACCTCTCCAGCCGTAGCCTGGGGGCAAATCAGTTGCCCCTTCCTGGAGGGCCGGGGGGGGAGTGGCTTGGAGGTGAGTTCTAGGCGCATGAAACTTAAGCGGAAAGGGCTATAGGTTGACCGGGCCGTCGGGGAGCTCTAGGTCTGGGGTCGCGGGCGGCTGTCCGGGGGAGATTTTGGGGTTGGTCAGGGGAATTTCGGGCATGCCCGAGAATTTGGCACGGAATATGCTTGATAAGTTATAACACTGAAGTCGGGGAAACAGGGGAAGCCCGACCTACCGTCATCAAGGTTGCCGCCGATAGTCCCGCCCCCAGATCATCATCCTTGATGGTCAAACCAAACTTGCCCACCACCCCGACGGTGCTTCTTCTCAGTAGCTCTTGCCAAATTTGATCGGTAGGTTATCTCAAGCGGGCCCTCGCGGGCCCGCTTGACTGCTTTGAGCCAGGGTTTTTGGGCGGCCAGCGGCCACCCGGCCCCTCATAAAAAGCCCGCCGCCGCCAGCTTCTCCAGGGTCAGACCCTCTGTGGGGCCAGATTTATTTAAAAGCTTTTGGACGTATTTGGCCAGCAGGTCTGTTTCCAGATTGACCTCTTGGCCCGGGGTCAGCTCGGCTAAGGTGGTCCGGGCCAGGGTGGCGGGAATGAGATTGACCGTAAAAGAGTTGGGCCCAACGAGGCTGACGGTTAGGCTGACCCCGTCCACCGCGATGGAACCCTTGGCCACGGTCAGGGCCGCCAGCTCCTGAGGCAGGTAAAATTCCAGCTCCAGGCCCCGGCCTAAGGGGCGAGCGCGGGTGAGTCGCCCACGCCCCTCAACGTGGCCGCTGACCAGATGGCCGCCCAGGCGATCCGAGAGTTTTAAGGCTCTTTCCAGGTTGACCCGGGTGACCACCCCCAGGGTGGAGCGGGCCAGGGTCTCTTGGGAGGCGAAAGAGGTGAAAGCCGGCGGGTTGAGGGTCTCCACCGTCAGGCAGACCCCGCTGACCGCCACGCTTTCCCCCAGGGACAAGGGCTCCTCCCAGGCGAAGTCAGGCCGGATGGTCAGAGCCAGCCCGCCCGGGGCCGGGGTTCGGGCCTCAATGAGGCCCTGGCCCAGAGTGAGGCCGGTAAACATGACTAATTACTCTCGCTCTTAAATCGGCTGAATCAGGAGCCAAGAGGGAGATCGGTCGGTCGGAACCCCTCGGCCGGGCGGATAATCAGGTGAATGTCCGGGCCTTTGCGACCGATTTTAAGGATCTCGGCCCGTTCGGCCTGAGCCAGAGACTCCAAGCCCGAGCCGCCCACCATGGCCGGGGTGTTGGCTCCACCCAGAAAAATGGGGGCCAGGAAGAGGTGCACCAGGTCCACCACTGGTTCCTCGACCAGGGCGGAAAAGGCTAGGGTTGAGCCTGGCTCAATGAGGACCGACTGGATTTTGGCTTGACCTAGTTTGACTAGCAGATCCTTGAGGGACACCAAGCCCGAGGGGGTCTTCTCCAGGGGCCAGACTTCGTGGCCCATGGCGAGGATGTTTTCCTGAGCCCGCGGATCAGCCTCGGGGAGACAACCCACCACGGTGGGGCCGCCAAAATCCGGGTTAAAGATTTTCAGGGTCAGGGGCAGTTTCAAATGCGGGTCCAGGACCACGCGCAGTGGCTGGCGGTGCATCTTTCTTTTGCCCCAGGGGCGGGCGGAGAGTTCAGGATCGTCTTTGAAGGCGGTGTTGCGACCGATGAGGATAGCGTCCACCCCGGCCCGAATGGTGTGGCCAAAGTTTCTGGCCGCCTTGTCGGTAATCCAGCGGGAGTCGCCCAGCCTGGTGGCGATCTTGCCGTCCAGGGAGGCGGCGGTTTTGGCGATGACAAACGGGAGACCCGTGGTGGCCCACTTGAGAAAGAACTGATTGAGCTCCCAGGCCTCATCAGCCATCAGGCCTCGGTCCACCTCCACCCCATTGGCCTCCAGAATGACCGCTCCGCCTTGGGCCACCGGGTTGGGGTCATTCAAAGCGTAATAGACTTTTTTGACTCCAGCCTCAATAATGGCTTGAGCGCAGGGGCCAGTCCGGCCATGGTGGGCGCAGGGCTCCAGATTGACGTACAGCTCAGCGCCCTTGGCTTTGGCTCCGGCCTCCTGAAGGGCCATGACCTCGGCGTGGGGTTGACCCGGCCCTTGATGCCAGCCCACAGCGAGGAGACGGTTGTTTTTGGCCAGCGCCGCTCCGACCAGGGGATTGGGGGAAACCAGGCCCCAACCGCGCCGAGCCAGACGGATGGCTTCCTTCATAAATTCCCGCTGTTTAGGGGTCCAACGGCTCATGACTAATCCTTTGGGGAAAATGGGAGCCCGGAAGTAAAACCTGGCCCAGGCCTAAAATCACACAGTTTGCCTGGAATTTCAAGCCCGAAAGGTCAAACTCGGCGGGGCTGATTTTGTTAAACGTTAGAATTATATTAAAAATAATGGTAAATATAAGTATAAAAATAAAATTTATTATAATAGATATTTGGTCGATAGATATTTTTTTATTTTTACTGCCTGTTTTGGGGTGGCCACCATTCCGGAAAAAAAATGGCCACTGTATCGGAGCAAAATTTTGTTCAGCGGCTAGATGATACCATTTAGCCGCCGCAATTAAATTTTTATCAGCTTCCTAACAGTATAATATAATTTAATAATAGTTAATTATGAATATTTGTATTATTCTTTATTATATTAGATATTTAGTATTTTTTGTTAAAATTTGCATTAATGTAAAAAGCATAGCAATATTTTTATGATATTTTGGCTAATATTTTAGAGTTATTATTTTCTACTAATTTACTAGGCTATTATGTGATTGAATACTAAATTTTTTGCTATATGATGACATTTTAAACCATCTAATACAAGTAAATATAACTATAATTATTGAATTAAAAATAAAAATATTATTTAAAAAAGATAAAAGATGTATAAAACTATATAAATAAAATTATCTGAATTAATAATTATTAGAAAAATTGTTATTGTAAATAGTATTTTAGGCTACTATTAAGTAGCCTTCTCCTCTCGCCTGGAGAGCCGAGCTGGGCGACTATTGAGGCTACTTTGTCCCTGGCCCAAAAATCGCCTTGACCTGGGAGCCCACGCCGTAGATGGCCAGTCCCAGGTCAATGAACTCTTTCGCCTCCAGCCGGAACGGGCCATGATAGTCTTTGGCGCCTATGTCGCGTAAGGCCGTCTGGGCGGCCTGAGAGAGGATCTCGTCAATTCGCTCGTTGGAAAGAGACGACTTGGAGGGCGCGTACAACAAAGTTTTCTCTATTTCATCGGGAGGCAGTTTTTCCCTGGCCAACTTGGCCAACGCTTGTCTGATGTCCGCCTGGGTCAGCGATTTCAGCGCGGCCTTAGCCAGAAGTTGATTTTTTTTAACGCTATTTATTTCATTACCATCAAGATAAGATAAAACTTCAATTTCATCTAAATTTATTAAAGCTAATTCAGCTAAATTTTTATTTATATCCTCTGAAGACAACAACTTCATGGCCACAGCGGCTAAAGCCTTGTTT
>JAISMU010000101.1 GCA_031276635.1 Deltaproteobacteria bacterium
AGTGATTAATAAGGCCATGGTGGAAATTCCTCCTATGTTCGCGGGCCGCCCTCCTGTTAATCCAGAGTTCGCGAGGTCAAATGTCAATGGGGGAGAGTGGGTTAGAGCCGCTGGCTTAGCTGAAGATGTCGCTTATTACGCGGAGTTGTTGAAAAAAGAGGCCTTTGCTAAAGTAGGCCATCTTTACCCAACAATTGAGTTGCCTGGTCAAAAAGGTAGCGCTAATACGGCTACAGTGGTAGCCTGGATTTGGGCTAGGACAGTTAAATGCCCTAATCCTGCTTGTGGTTGTCAGATGCCTTTAGCTCACTCTTTTATGCTTGCTGACAAAGAGACTAAAAAAATTGTAATTAATCCTGTAATGATAGATGATAATGTGATTTATAAAATTAAAGATTGTAAAAATGCTATAAATGGAACTTTTAGTCGTCAAGGCGCTATTTGCGCGATATGTAATAGCCCAGTAAGTTTAAAATATATTAGAGAAGAAGGAAAGAATCAGCGTTTAGGTAGCACTTTAATGGCTATAGCCGCTAAAAGTAATTATGGAAAAATATATTTACCAGCTGACGAAGTTCATATCAACGCAGCTAATGTTAAGAGAATTATATTTGATTATAATGAAATGATGCCAGATAAAGCATTAGGATTTGCTACTCAAATATATGGTTTAACTAGTTATTATGACCTTTTTACTGCACGTCAATTGATGTTTTTAAATACATTATGCTCTTTAATTTTAGATATTCAAAATCAAATTGAAATAGACGCTATAAATTCTGGCATGGTTAATGATTCCTTGGGATTGGAAGAGGGAGGAACTGGAGCGAAATCCTATAGCCAGGCGATTACTGTTTATTTAAGTTTATTAGTTGATAAAATGGCTGATTACCATTCAAGCTTAACCTCTTGGATCCCAAAGTGGGAGAAAGTGAGAGGCACTTTTTCAAGACAAGCCTTATCTATGATTTGGGATTACGCCGAAGTAAATCCATTTTCAGAATTTAATGGAAGTTTAAAAAATATGACGGAATGGATCGTTAAGGCTATTAGGGCGTTACCGGCCAATAATCATGCTGTTGTCAAGTTGGCGGCAGCCCAAAATGATAATTTATTGAGGAACATTGTTATTTCAACAGATCCTCCATATTATGATAACGTTAGTTATGCTGATTTATCTGATTATTTTTATATTTGGCTTAGGAAATCTCTTAAAAATACTTTTAAGTTGGTTTTTAATACTATATTAACACCTAAAAATGATGAACTTATAGCCGATCCTCATCGTTTTGCTGGTAAAAAAGTAGAAGCTAAGAATTTTTTTGAGTCCGGCCTCAAAAAGGTTTTTTCCAACTTTTATCTTTATTGTACTGATGATTATCCTATAACTATCTATTATGCTTTTAAACAAAGTGACTCAAAAAGTGAGATAGAGAATGATACAATTTTTTCAACGGGTTGGGAAACTATTTTGTCAGCTCTAATTGAATCTGGGTTTAGTATCACTGGAACCTGGCCAGTCAAGACTGAGAAAATTAATCGAACAAGGAGCCTTGGTTCAAATGCTTTAGCTTCTTCTATTGTATTAGTTTGTCGAAAAAGGCAAGAAAATGCCCCTCTTAGTTCTAGGAGGGATTTTATTAATTTATTAAGAACAGAGTTGAAACAGGCCTTTTTGGAATTGCAAAGAGCCAATATTGCCCCGGTTGACCTGGCTCAGGCGGCTATTGGCCCTGGAATGGCTGTTTATTCTCGGTATTCCTGTATCTTGAATACCGACGGAACCACTATGCCGGTCAGGGTCGCTTTGGGGCTTATTAATGAGGAGTTGGATAAATATCTTACCGAACAAGAGAGTCGTATTGACACTGATAGCGCATTTTGTGTATCTCTTTTCTCTCAAATAGGATTTGAAAAAATTACTTTTGGCGAAATTGAGGTCTTAGCTAAGGCTAAAAACGCCTCCATTGACCGTTTGAAAGATAAGCGAGTTCTCTTTGCGGAAAAAGGGGTGGTCCGACTTTTTGGCCTGAAGGAAATTCCTACAAAGATAGAGCCTCGGGAGGACAACGTTTGGCTATTGACCCATCAGCTGACCAGGGGCTTAGAGTCTGGTGGGATTAAAGCCTGCGCTAAAATAGCCTTAGAGGTGGACAATAACGCCCAAGTCGGTCTGGCCAGAGATTTGGCTTATCGCCTGTACAATATATGCGAGCGCAAAAAATGGTCAACGGAGGCGTTTGCTTACAATTCTTTGGTCCAGGCTTGGCCAGAGATTCAATTAGCTATTATAGATTTTAAAAACTCTAAAAAAGATTCCAATGATAGCAAATTATTTTAATAGATAATATTAGTTAATTTTTGCAATTAAAATGTATTAATTTTACAATTATTTATTATATATTAAAAATTTAAATCATGGACTGAGTTTCGTTTTTTTCTAACTTAATGGTTAATTTAGGCATTATGAATAAAAAATTGATTGAGGTTGCCTTACCTCTTGAGGTCATCAACAAGGCTTCCGGTCGGGAAAAGTCCATCCGACATGGTCATCCCTCAACTTTGCATCTATGGTGGTCCAGAAAGCCTTTGGCGACAGCCAGAGCTATTCTTTTCGCCTCTCTCGTTGACGACCCCTCGGCTCATCCAGAGTTGTTTCCCACGGACGCGGCCCAAGTCGCGGAGCGAGATCGTTTGTTTAAGCTTATTGAGGAACTGGTTGTATGGGAAAACTCAAATAATTCCAAGTTGTTGGCCACGGCTCAGGCCGAGATAAAAAAATCCTGTGGCGAGACCCAGCTGGAGTTTTTGGATCCTTTCGCTGGGGGAGGGTCCATTCCATTGGAGGCGCAGAGGTTGGGGCTTAAAGTCCAAGCCAGCGACCTTAATCCTGTGGCCGTCATGATCAATAAGGCCATGCTGGAAATTCCTCCCAGGTTCGCGGGTCGCCCTCCGGTTAATCCTGAGAGCGCGAGGTCCAATGTCAACGGTGGAGAGTGGGTTAGAGCCGCTGGCCTGGCCGAGGATGTCGCCTATTACGCGGAGTTGTTGAGAAAGGAGGCCTTGGCTAAGATTGGCCACCTTTACCCCACCATTGAGTTGCCAGGCCAACAAGGCAGCTCTCAGAGCGCTCAAGTGGTGGCTTGGATTTGGGCTAGGAACGTAAAATGCCCCAATCCGGCCTGTGGTTGCCAGATGCCATTAGTGAATTCTTTTGTCATCGCTAACAGGAAAGACAACGCGGTTTTTGCGACCCCAGTATTTAAAAACAAGAATATTTTTTATGATATAAGTAATGAAGGACCTACTTTAAGTAAAACATTTAGTAGTAATGGAGCGATATGCGCGATTTGTCATAGCCCTGTCAGTCTGCCTTATGTTAGGGAAGAAGGAAAAAACCAAAGAATGGGGAGTTCCTTATTGGCTATAGTGGCTCAAGGGCAAGTTGGCAAAGTCTATTTACCAGCTAATGACATGCATGTCAAGGCCTCTGATATTCCAAGAATCACTTTTGATAATGATTTAGAGATTCCCCACGACCCTCGAGTATTTACAACGCCAAATTATGGTTTAACTCATTATTCTGACCTATTTACCTCTAGACAACTAATGTTTTTAACAACTTTAACAGATTTAATTCATAATATTCAATCTATAATTCAAACAGATTCTATTAAAGCTGGATTAGAGAATAATAATATTAGTCTTGAGGAAGGAGGAACAGGAGCTTATGCTTATAGCCAGGCTGTAGCTGTTTATTTAAGTTTATTAAAAGATAAAATGACTGATTTTCATTCAAATTTAACTACTTGGAATGCGAAAATGGAATCATTTAGAGGAGTTTTTTCTCGACAAGCCTTGCCATTGATGTGGGTTTACGCCGAAGGTAATCCCTTTTCGGAAGCCACAGGCAGTTTGAAAAATATGATTGAGTGGGTCGTTAAAGCTGTTAGGGCTTTACCTGCGAATAATCAGGCGGTTGTTAAGTTAGCGGACGCGCAGACAGATAATATACCTAAAAATATTGTTATTTCAACTGATCCTCCTTATTATGATAATATTGGATACGCTGATTTATCTGATTTTTATTATATTTGGCTTAGACAGTCTCTTAGAAAAATTTATAAATCTGTTTTTAATACAATATTAGTCCCTAAAAACGAAGAGCTTGTGGCCGCTCCTTACCGTTTTAGTGGAGACAAAATGGAGGCAAAAATTTTTTTTGAGTCCGGGCTCAAGAAAGTATTTGGCAATTTTTACCAAAATGGTTCCAATGATTTTCCAATTACCATTTACTACGCTTTCAAGCAAAGTGACGCTATAAGTGAGGACGATGGGGGCGCAATTTCTTCCACTGGATGGGAAACAATGTTGTCGGCCCTCATTGATTCAGGGTTTTCCATAACTGGCACGTGGCCCATTAAGAGCGAAAGGGGCAATAGGCCCAGGAGTCTTGGCTCAAACGCGCTGGCCTCATCCATCGTTTTGGTTTGTCGAAAAAGGCCAAAAGAAGCTCCGTCCTGCTCAACCAGGGATTTTCGCGGTTATTTGAGAGCTGAGTTAAAACCAGCTCTTTTGGAATTACAGAGAGCTAACATCGCTCCGGTCGACCTAGCTCAAGCGGCCATTGGCCCGGGCATGGCGATATTTTCCCGGTATTCAAGTATCTTGAATACCGATGGTTCCATAATGCCGGTCAGGGTAGCTCTGGGGTTTATCAACGAGGAGTTGGATAAATATCTAACCGAGCAAGAGAGCCATATTGATACCGATAGCGCATTTTGTGTTACTCTTTTTTCTCAAATTAGTTTTGGAAATATGAATTTTGGTGATGTTGAAGTATTAGCTAAAGCTAAAAACGCCTCTATTGAGCGTTTAAGAGAAAAGAAAGTTCTCTTTGCGGAAAAAGGGGTGGTCCGGCTTTTTGGCCTGAGGGAAATCCCGACAGTGATTAAGCCTCAAGAGGAAAATGTTTGGCTATTGACCCATCAGCTGACCAGGGGCCTAGAATCTGGCGGGATTAAAGCCTGCGCCAGAATCGCCTTGGAGGTGGACAATAACGCCCAAGTCGGTTTGGCCAGAGATTTGGCTTATCGCCTATATAATATTTGCGATCGCAAAAAATGGGCTACTGAGGCCTTGGCTTACAATTCTCTAGTCCAGGCTTGGCCAGAGATCCAATTAGCTATTATAGATTCAAAAAATTCAAAAAAAGACATTGATAACGCTAAATTATTTTAATTTATTGATATTTTGACCCGTAGGCTCACGCTCGTGGCGAAGTCTCACGATCAATAAGCGCTTTTGGCTCTGGAGGCCCCGAGGGACAACGATGGGAGAAAAAACTAGCAATTATTCTTTGGTTGGCGAGGGCTTTAGGGCTCTTTTAAGTGTTTTGGCCCCGTTCTTGGCTATTGAGCTGCGGAGCGTTTTTCGGAAAAAATGGTGGGAGCAGGGTGTTCTAGCTAAGTTGGACGCGGAGCAGAAAAGGGACTTGCCTGGCTACGCCGACAATGATGACGAGTTAACAGCCAAGCTTGATATCTATCGCTGTCTCTTGCTTTTAAGGTTTCATTGGCGAGATATTTTTGTTAAGAAGTTATCAAAAGACCACTTAACCTGGGCTAATGAGCTTTGCTCGAACAGGAATACCTGGGCCCACCAAGGCGCCCAGGATATCAGGGTCGATGACGCTGAACGGACCTTAGACACCATGGCCCGTCTTTGCGAGCAACTGGACTCGATCAAGGCCGAGGCAATTCGGAAACTGAAAAGGACAGTCGCCCAAGGCGGTTCGGCTGGCGCGAGTGACTCAGAACAGTCCGCTCCCTCCAAAAAGAGCGCGCAACCTGAGGCTCAAAAAATAGAGGTCCCCCAGGCTCCTACCCTCAAGGGTCTTCCTGGCTGGCGTGAGGTAATTACCCCTCATCCAGACGTGGCGAAGGGAGAGTATATAACGGCGGAGTTCGCGGCGGATCTTTCCCTGGTGGCCAGAGGTGAGGGCTCGGTGGAATATAACGAGCCGACCGAGTTTTTCTCGCGCACTTTTATGACCAATGGCATTAAAGGATTGGTTAAGGAGTGCCTCAAGCGGGTGTCCAGCCGTAATGGCGAGCCGGTCATTCAGCTGAAAACGTCCTTTGGCGGAGGCAAAACCCACAGCATGTTGGTCTTGTACCACCTGATGAGGGGCCAGACGCCTCTGGGCAAAGTTCCGGAGATTAAGCCAATCCTGACGGAAATTGGCTTATCAGAGCTACCGAAAGTTAATGTGGCGGTTTTGGTGGGAACCGCTCTGGACCCCGCGAAAATCAAAGAGTATCCGCGGCTGCCAGGGCAGACCGTCTCAACCCTTTGGGGCGAGATGGCGGCCCAATTGGCCATGAACGCCGGTCGACCGGAGTTGTATGAGCTGGTCAAGGATGGCGACAAAAAAGGGGTCTCCCCAGGCTCAGAAACCTTGAAGGAACTGTTTGACGCGGCTGGCCCCTGTTTGATTTTAATTGACGAGATGGTGGCCTATGGACGGCGGATTTATGGGATCGAAGGGTTGCCAGCCGGGAGTTTCGACAATTTCCTGTCCTTCATTCAGTCGTTGACAGAGGGGCTTAAGGCCAGTAAAAACAGCCTGGCTGTGGCCACCTTGCCAGAGTCTATCTATGAGGTTGGCGGCGATTCGGGCAAAGCGGCCTTAAGGATGATTGAGCGCACCTTCGGGCGGGTCGAGTCCATCTGGAAGCCTGTGGCCTCCAGCGAAGGGTTTGAGGTGGTCAGGCGTCGGCTGTTTCTGGAATGCAAGGATTCGGATGCCCGGGATCTGGTTTGCGCCAGTTTCGCCAGGATGTACTTCGAAAACAAAATTGATTTTTCCTCTCAAGCCAGCGAGCCTAGCTACCTGCAACGTTTGAAAGACTGTTATCCCATCCATCCTGAGGTTTTTGACCGCCTGTACGAGGATTGGTCAGCCTTGGAAAACTTCCAGAGAACTAGGGGCGTTTTAAGGCTCATGGCCGGGGCCATCCGGGAGCTGTGGATGGCCAGGGACCCCAGCCTTTTGATTATGCCCGGGTCTTTGCCATTTGACTCTCCCGCGGTCCGGGACGAGCTGACCCGCTATCTGGAGTCGGGGGACAGCTGGAACGCCGTGATTGACCGCGATGTGGATGGCCCAAGGTCAGGGCCTTTTCATCTGGACAAAGACACCATTCGTTATGGACAGATTATGGCCGCCCGGAGATTGGCTAGAACGTTGATGTTGGGGAGCGCCCCAACGAGTAAGGAGAATGTCCGGGGAATCCAAAAAACCCAGGCTCTTCTGGGAACTGTTCAACCTTCTGAGGAGATATCCATCTTTAACGACGCCTTGGGCGCTCTGCAGAATTCCCTGACTTATCTTTATTCCGACACCAGTGGGGACAGGTTTTGGTATGACACTCGGCCCACTCTGCGCAAACTAGTGGAAGACAAAGCTGTTCAACTTGATAACACTTATGTGGAAATGGAGTTGGAGAACCGTCTTTCAAATTTGAAGAAAACCGATCCTTTCTCGGGTATTCACGTTTGCCTACACTCATCCAATGAGGTCATTGACGTTCCCACCGCCCGGCTGGTGGTGTTGCACTATAATTACCCCTATAAAAGCGGCGATAATGAGCTGGAGTCATTTAACGACCACAAAGCCGTGGATATTTTGCTCCACCATGGTGACTCCGCGGCTCGAACCAATCAAAATATGCTGGTCTTTTTGGCCGCTGACACCAACATGGTTGACCCTCTCCAGCAGTCCACCCGAAAGTACCTGGCCTGGAAGTCAGTTTATGATGATAGGGAAAAGCTCAATCTGGATGGGGCTCAAATCAAGGACGCCAAAGCCAACAAGGAAAGGGCTAGCGAAACCATTGACATCCAGTTAAAGTCAACTTATAGCTGGCTTTTGACGCCAATCAGCTCGGCGGAGGGCGATAAAAAACACCTAATTAGGTTTGAGCAAACGAAATTGTCCAGCTCCAATGAGGAAATAATCCCCAGGGTGGCCAAGGCCTTGCAGGATAGCGCGACCCTCATTAAGGTTTGGTCTCCGGGCTCATTGATCCAAGAGATGGACAAGCTCTTGTGGATCAATGATGATCACCTCAGCGTCAAAAGACTCTGGGAAAGCCTGTGTTGCTATTGTTATCTGCCCAAGTTGGTTAATTACAAGGTTTTGGAAGCGGCGATAATAATTGGCGTTCGGGAGTCGAAGCTGGGTTACGCGGCGGATTTCCAAGAAGGGAAATATATCGGGCTTAAGTTGGGGGCCGCTCTTACAGCCATTGATGAGTCCGGTTATCTGGTCAAGGAAAAGGTGGCCCTCAAACAGCTTGAGGAAGAGAAACTCTCAATTAAAACCTCAAGCCCGACACCTCAGATAAGAACTGGTGGGGACGGAACCCAGTCGCCCTCAGGCGCGTCTGAACCCGCGCCGCCTTCGCCCCCCACCAAGTTTTTCTTGTCAGCTGACCTGTCCTCGACTCGGCTTGTTAATGACGTGGGAAGACTCGTTGATGAGATCTTGGCCTTACTCAGCTCGCAGAATGGTCTGGAGCCGCTGAGAGTTTCTCTGGAAGTGGAGGCCAAATGCCCGGAGGGCTTTGATCCGCAGATCGAAAAGAATGTCATGGAAAATTGTCGGGTCCTTAGGGTCAGGCATTACCAATTTGAGAAATAATCCAGCTCAGGGTGAGGGGTGTCCAAGCCCCACGGCCTGAGAATCAAGAGAACATTACCAGGAGATCACTTTCGGGGGTTCCCTCGGCATGGAGGTGATTTTTTGAGAGACTTTGCTAAAATAGGCTTTGTTCGCGTTGATCTCTTTATAACTAATATCAGTAAAATTGGGAAAATGAAGGTGTTTTGACCAATAGGGAGGGGCAGGAATGGCCAAACACGGGAAGTCTAGGAAGAAAGAGTTGATTACGTTTTACGGCCCCCCAGCTTGAGGGTGGCCGGCTGGATCTGTTTTGCCAGCTGGAGCCTCGCCTGGGGGTTTTGCTAGAGTTGAAGCATTTAAAATTCGACTCAAAAGTGGCTGACAACGCTTTGATCGACGCGTTCCAAAAGAAGCTTTTTGAGGCGGAAATCCAACTAGAAAAATATTACCAGCCGTTGCTGGATCAGGTTGAGGCGGTCCAGGAAATCGCGTTAGCTGTTTGCTGGGGGCGTGGCGTTGAGGTGAGGATTTGCCGGAAAGTAGTCAGGGGCAATACCTAGAGCTTCGCTGGAACGAATGAAATCATAACCGGTAGTTTCCGTCCCAATTCTTACCAGAGCTTATTTTGTTGATTATTCTCATTGACAAATTTAGGTAAATTTTTTTTAATTATCAAAAGGAAGATTTTTGTTTTCCGTCCATTTAATCAGCTGACAGGTTCTCGCCCCAGAGAGGGTCGAGCCATAGGGAATAGAAGGGCCCCCCTTGGCCCCTACCCGGCCTGATTCCAGGGTGAGCCCCAAGGGCTTGCGCGCGCTTCCAGGGACTAAGGTCAGCGGCTCCGCGATGACTATCAGGCTCCGCTGACTCCAGAGGAGCCTCTTTGGGCGTTCGGGATCCTCAGCGGAGCCTTTATTTTCTTGGCTGATCTGAACCAGGCCATCGGATTTGTCCCTGGATAACGACTTCAGCCGTTTCCCGCTACCAGGAGCGAATTGAGAGTTCCTAGCTCAGGATCAAGCTCAAACCTCGCCAAAAGAAGTTCGGGCCGCTATTCCTGGTGGTTGAGGGCATCGTCGAACGTGGCCAACCCTAGCCTATCTTCTGGAGTTTTTGGGGAACAATTGGCGAGGTTAAAGACAATTCAACTTCTTTAAAATTGGCTCATATCCTTTGGCGGTCTATTTTTCCGACTCCTCCTCATCATCATTGTCGTCATCGTCATCTTCATCCTTGACCTCGTCGGGCACTTTGTTCGCCAGCTCTGGGGACGGTGGATAGAGGCACAGCCGATAAAATCCGGCCAAGCCGATCAGGGGCCATAAGAGAAGCGCGTCCAGAAAAATCTGAATCACCGCGCTCAGTATTTTGTTAAGGGCTCCATCAGGCATGATCACACCCATCAGAACCCCGGCGAGCAGAATCGGGATAAAGGAGACCAGAACAATTAATCCGGTGGCCAGATTGAGGTGTCTGGGGAAATTAACCAGATGACTGAAGATCCGGTTGACCCCGAGTTTTTGGCTTTTGCCGTCAATGAAGGCGAAAAAAGGCAGAACCTGGAGGGGGCAAACCCGCCGGAAGTAGGGCCAGAAAAAGCGATAAAAGCATAGCCCAGACAAAACGAGCCCGCCCATGGTCAGGACCCCACCCACCAGGGGATCCCGGGAGAGGTTGGAGAGGGCGAGCAATGGGAGCGAGACTCCGACAAACAAAAACATGGCCACGATCACGTAGAGGGACACAAAGAAGCAAATAGAAACCGATGGCCAGTACTTGCGGAAAGCGTAAGTGAGGTCTCCTACCCCGGGTTCATAGCCGTCCCACAACCCCAGGGCCACCCGGGAAAAGGCCAGAACCACCACAGGCAGAAGCAGGATGGGGATGGTGAACCCCAGCAGGTAGAGCCCCAGGGCTTCCAGGCCGCCTTGGGTCATAGCCTCCATTAATTCGGTAACCGCTTTCTCCTGGTCTAGCTCGGCCATGGCCACGAAGTTATTCATAATCGGGACCAGGGGGGCCATGAGCCGGGCGGCGATGAGGCTGACCGCCAAGCGCAGGAGCTCCAGCGTTACCAGAAACATGGCCAGGCCTTTGGGTCGCTCGGTTAAAATGGTTCGGGCGTTTAAGAAGATGTCCCAGAAGGCGGGCGTGTCCAAAGTTGGGCTAGGCGGCAGGTCGGGGGCGGGCATAGGGGTTAAGCCTCCGCCTTGGCCAAGGCCAGGTACTCGTTGAGCTCCACGAGGATCTGCCGGTAGCCGTTATAGAGCTCGATGAGCTTGTCGTTTTTGAGGTGGTCCGGGTTAGTTAGCAGCAGAACCGGGAGCCGGGCCAGAAGGTTGTATAAACCCTTGATGCCCTTTAAGGCCGCCAGATCCGCTGGGGATAAATCCTTGGGGGGCGAGCGCCGGATGATGGCCCGCAGATCGGGCGCGTAGCCAGCTAGGGCTTTGGCGTCCCGGAAGGCCATGTCGTGGATGACCGCGACCGGGCCGGCTTGGTCTGGGGGGTTGACTTGCTGGAGGATCTCGGCCCAGAGATCGCCATCAAGATCCGTCAGGAGCCCTTGGAGTCGGCGCTCCAGCTCGGGAAAGGTCAGCATAGGGAAGCCTTCGCGAAAGCGCGAGTTTTAAGGGGGACCGGGGAGGGTTTAAACCCCCTGAGTCCAGAGTCCCCCGGGGTTAAAAGTCAGAGTCAGTCAACATTCAGACTCGTCAGGCAGACTGGCCAGTTAGACCGATTCGCTCATTTAGTCCAGTTCAGTCAAGGGGGGCGGCGAGTCCATCGCCCCCTGGCCCAGCGAGACGGATCAGCTCGCTTAAGTTGAGCCTCAGTACGTCAGGATATTGGGATGAGCCATATTGTCCCGACCGGCCAACTCCGTCAGCTCAGCCAAGCTTTCCAGGGTCCGGGGATTGGGCCAACGGTTGGCCCGCCAGGCCCAGTTGCCAGTGGGTTGGCCGGGGGTGTTGAACCGGGCCCGCTCGTCGAGGTTCAGGAGATCGGCCAGCGTGGTTATGGCCACCGCCCCTGGGGAGAGCCAGGCCAAGCGGGTCAGGGCCCAGGCCACGTTGATTTCCTCGACCTGGAAACCGGCCAGATCGGAGATCCTCTGGCGGTCTCTGACCGTGATCTCCTGGCGGAACCAGCCCCGGGTGGTGTTGTTGTCATGAGTGCCTGGGTAGACAAAGTTGTCCGGCTCAATCCGAAAGGGGGCGTGCAGGGAGAGGGGCTGGTCTGGCCCGAAACCAAACTGGAGCACCCGCATGCCCGGCAGATCGTGGGCTTGGCGGAGGGCGGTGACGTCTGGGGTGATGACGCCCAGGTCCTCGGCGATAATGTTGAGGGGGCCAGATCTGGCCAGGTCTTGAAAAAGATCCCGGCCTGGGGCTGGAAGCCAATAACCTCCAGCGGCGGTGGCCGAGTCAGCCGGAACGGCCCAGCAGGCGGACATGGCCCGGAAGTGGTCCAGGCGGGTCCAATCAAAGTGTCTTAACCAGTGCCCCAGGCGGAACTTCCACCAGCTGAAGCCTTCGGCCTGGTGTTGGGGCCAGTTGTAGATGGGGTTACCCCAGAGCTGGCCATCCTTGGCGTAATAGTCCGGCGGCACTCCGGCGCGGAGGGAAGTCTGGCCCTGGCTATCCAGGGAAAAGAGGCGCTGGTTGGCCCAGACATCACTGGAGTCGTGGTTGACGTAAAAGGCCGTGTCCCCGATGAGGGCCAGTTTGGCCTCATTAAAGGCGGCCTTGAGCTCGTTTAACTGCTTGAAAAAGAAGAACTGGCCAAGTTTCTGGCGCAGAATGGGCCAGAAGAGCTTTTCCCCGGTCTTGGCTAGAGCCCAGTCCTCGCGCCATTTGAGCTCCGATGGCCACTGGTCCCAGGGAGCGCCGCCCAAGCTGTCCTTGGTGGCCATGTAGAAGGCGTAGTCATTGAGCCAGATGGCGTTTTCTGTCAAGAACCGCTGAAAGTCTTCCCGCTCCAGCAGGCGCTTTCCCTCCCGGTTGAGGATCAGATCCAGCATGGCCGACTTATAGCGGGTCACCTGCTCAAAGTTGACTTCGCTCGTCAGCGGCGTTAGGCAGGAGGCGGCTTCGCTCTCGGACAGGAGCCGGTCTCTCACCAGAAGATCGAGGGAGATCAGAATCTCATAGCCGGCGAAGGCGGAGAAGGCCGAGTAGGGGGAGTTGCCCAGACCTGGACCGGTGGGGACAACCGGCAGAACCTGCCAGAAGGTGAGGCCCGCCGACTTCATCAGGTCAATCAGCTTGTAAGCCGAGGGGCCTAAATCTCCGACACCATAGTTAGTTGGGAGGGACGTCACGTGGGTCATGAGCCCAGCCGCGCGCCACCCCTCGGAAAAGCGGGCCATTAAGCGTCCTTTTTTTTGGGCCGAATGAGTCGTAAAGTGGGGCGTTGGGCCCGGGGATCCAGGGTTTGAGTCGGGCCTGCCTCGATAGGCTCGGCCTCGGGGGATTGGTCAGGCCGCTCAGAGAGGCGGGTTAAGACCTGGCGGATGTCGGGTTTGACCGGGGGAACCCAGGCGTTGTTGTCCTTGCGCTTGCGATTCATGTAGCCTTTGAGTTCCTCGGTGTACTGAGCCGATTTAACCCGGTAACCGTTGATGATGAAATAGATGATGACCGACTCCTCCCACTCCTGGTTGGGGGTGAAGTTATCCATGCGCTTGCGGTACTTGGGGATGAGCCGGACCAGCTCATCCTCGTCAAGGGCCAGGACTCGTCGGGCCAGGGATTTGAGGATGTCTTCCAAGTCAGCCATGACAACTCACCGAGGGATGGGCAAAAGTGTCCAGAATGGGGTCAGCCGCCAACTATAAACTTATTAGGCCCTAACCCAACTAAAACTTAGAATAATTAGAGATGGAGGATGTCAACCCCAAGGCCAAGCTAAACCTGAATTCAGAATCCATCAGGTCAGAACCAGCAGGCTAAAACCAGCGGCCCAGAAATAAACAGGTCCGAACTTTCAGGTAAACCCCCCCAGATCCCAACTTTTTGTTTAAAAAACACTATTCTTCCAGCCAATGGTTAAAAAAAACCTTTTGGAGGAAACATTTTTTAGCTCAAGACCCTGATCTCTAAGCTAAAAGAAGGTGGCCCGCCAACTAGAGTCGTGGGTCAGGGCCCCCAAGAGCTATTAATCAGACAGAACCAGTAGGAGAGAAACAGCTGGACAGATTTAGCCAGACCAAAATAGAGACCCGCTTTTTGGTTGACCGGAAATTCTGGCCAAAATCGGCTATCCCGACTCTAATTGTCAAAAATCCGTTGGTGAAAATTCGCTTCCCAGGAAGTTCAAAAAAATGAGTTTAAAAAGAAAAAAAATTAAAAAAATAAAATAAAATGCGGGGTTTAATCGCTTCTAAAAAAAATATACTTATAATTTACGTATTTTAGAATAAAATTTTTTAGACCTAAAATAGCCAAAATCGGGAAGAGCCCGGCCAGACCAAAAAAGGGCCCCCGGGGCTTTTAACCCAGATGAGAAATAAGGGCAAAAAATAGGCCTGGCCCGCGAGCCCCAAAGTGGTCAGGCGATTAATTGATCTGGGGCCTTTTTTTAAAGTATACAGGCCTGGCGTTAAGATTGCAAGGACTGCCAGACATTTATAATTTTGGTTGAAAGGAAAAATTGTAACAAAAACAAGTGAAAAATTTTATTAATTATATTTTAAATGATAATTTAAAAAATTGAGTTATTAATGATAAAAAATAATCTAATAAGTTTATATAATAGCATAAAAAAATTATAAATATTATTACTATTATTTATAAAAAATAAATAGTATAAAAAATAATTAACTTATTTAAAAATAGATAATTTGACAAAATAAATAGTCGGCACTGATAAAGCGCCCAAATTTCGGCTTCAACTTGGATTGGGCGCAAAGCCAGACTTGACATTAGACCCAAACTAAATCAGAGTCGGCCGGGTTGGCCATTTCCAGCTGTAAACGCTTGAAAAAGGCCACGTCTTTGGGATAATTAGATTTTCTTTGAAACTATTTAGGTCTGTTTCTGGATTAAAAGAATTTTTTTAGTCAAACTTAGGCACCTGTATCTGGTCAAGTAATGGCCCAGGAGGCGCGGTAACGTCGGCGGTAAAAAAAAGGGGCTAACTCCAAATGTTAGCTTCTCTTTACTCGGCTCGATTTCAACAGTCTCTCTCAGGAAGCTGTGGGGGAGGCAGGCTTGAGCCCCGAGGTTCTGGCCGATTGGCGGGAGCCGTTGACCGCCGATCTCAAGGACGCGCGCTCAAGGACGTAAAAAAGCTAGTTGGAATTTTTGTCTACCAGGGATAGAGGTTTTTGTTGAACGGGAAAAAAATATTAAAAATGTGGTTTAAAATTAATATTTATATGATTACTAATTAATAATATAGAATTTAATATGGATAATTTACAAAAAAAACAATTATAACTATCTGATTTTGTTTAAAAAAAACAACCTAGACTCTAATAATTAACTTCATCTAAATAGATTAAGGTTAATAAAATAAATATAGTTTAAGCTCTCTTTAACCATTTAAAATTTTAAATTCTTGGTTGTCGTCCCCGGTCGCGGAAGCGGAGTCTTTTAAGCTTCATATTGTCAAGCCTCCACCGAGGTGGCATAATGAACCTAGCCTCTCTCCAGGTTAATTTTTTCCTTTAACTTGGCGCGCCAAAAAAGGCCCGCCGATGACAGGATTGGCTTAACGACCTTGAAAAAGTTACCTCTTGGAGCTCTGTCTTTCGCGCGAATAATTGACCGGAATCTTTTATACGCGGATAAGACCAGAGACATTTATGAGTTAGTCAAGAGCGAGACAAGAAGTTTTTTTCTGTCACGGCCACGCCGTTTCGGCAAAACTCTTTTGTTAAGCGCCTTGGAGGAGCTTTTTACTGGCCATCGCGAGCGTTTTCAAGGGCTTTGGATTGACGGATCCGATTACGATTTTCCCAGGGTCCCGGTTTTAAAACTGAGCCTTTCGCTGGAGTCGGGTAGCCCCGAAATCTTCCAAGCGAAACTTATTAATAGGCTCAAGGGTATAGCCAAAGACGCTAAACTGGGTCAGGAAATTAAGGAGGACACTCCCGCCGCCTATTTTGAGGCGCTAATAAAGGCTCTCAGCGAAGAGGCTAATTCTGAGATAGCGGTGCTCATTGACGAGTATGACGCCCCGGTGACCAGGAACCTGGACAACCAGGAGATTGCCACAGCCAACGCGAAAATTCTGCACGATTTTTTCGCCACTCTGAAAGAAGATAAGGTGGCTTCCTGTGTCAACTTTACTTTGGTTACCGGTATAACCAGGCACGCTCTGACTTCCATGGACTCGGGTCCCAATCACCTCAAAGACATCTCGCTGAACCCCAAATTCGCCGGCCTGTGTGGGTTTACCCTGGAAGAGTTTGATTATCTTTTCGCCGATCGTTTGGAGACGACTCTGGCGAGTCTAAAAAACTCCAGCCAAAAATACTCTTCCCTCACGGTGGAAGGTTTGCGAAAGCAGATTTTCCGTTGGTATGACGGGTACAATTGGGGTGGCCAGACCAGGGTCCTTAATCCTTTTTCAATTCTAAATTTTTTTGATGACCAAAAATTTGGAGCCTATTGGGTTCGAAGCGGTCGGCCCGCTCATCTGACCGCCCTGATTAAGAAGAAGCCCTTGGCTTTTGCCACGCCCACCCTGAAAACTTATCTAGTTGATGATGTGCTAAAATCAGCGCCAGAGCTGGACGAGCTTGAGGCGGGGCCAATTCTCTTCCACAGCGGCTATCTGACGGTGGATAAAATCATGGAGGTTGTTGTCGACGACGATGATGACCAAGAGCCATCTTATGAGGAAGCCTACTCTTTCAGACTCCCCAATTTAGAGGTTAAAAATTCCTATTATCGTAATTGTTTCAACCTTATTTTTGGCCCTGTCTCAAAAGAGGATCTTAACGCTGAAAAAGAAAAGCTGATTCAGGCTTTCTTGAGCCGGGACGCCCAAGAGGTCCGCGCCATTCTCCGCGCTTATTTTACCCGCGGGACCTATTTTCAAAAGCCAAACCGCGAAAACGATTTCCACGCTTATCTCCAGTTACTTTTTCAATTTTATAAATTTAAAGTCCAAAGCGAGCTGCCGGGTTCCAAGGGGCGGTTGGATCTCAGCGTTGAATTGCCGGGTCAGGTCGTTCTGGTCATTGAGCTCAAGTATCGCCCGAACCCCAAGAAAACCTTGACCCCAAAAGAAAACGAGTCTTTAGCTTCCTTAGCCTATGGGCTGCTGCCAAAGGATGAAATATTTGAAAGCTTGGCTAATCTAGCTTCTAAAAAGCTTAAGGCCAAACAAAAAAATAAAATTTTGTTTGAAATTGATCAAGAAGGGCTTACTATAGCTAAACAAAACCGATTGTTTGTTCAGGCCGCCCAGGAATGGCTCTCGGAAGCTGACATTAATAAAACTCTGGCCTCACTGGTCCTGGAAAAACTGCCGCCGGAGATAATTAAGAAAGAGTT
>JAISMU010000094.1 GCA_031276635.1 Deltaproteobacteria bacterium
GCGTTTTTCGCTATAATTATTTCGCCAGTAGGGGAGCTTTTGGGCTGAGACGGCGTTGGCCGAACCCTTTGAACCTGACGCGGGCAACACCGCCGGAGGAAACTGCCAGATTTTCCGCCTTTTTCTCTTTGGCTGTTTTCTCCCTGGGGAAAACAGTTTTTTTTTGGAGTTTGGTTATGCTCCTGAACGGTCAACCATATGAGCTGGATCGAGCCCGGCCATTGGCTGAGGTTCTGACCCTGCGCGGTTACGACTTGGCTCGGGTGGCGGTGTTACTGAACCAGCGGGTCGCCCCCCGGAATCAACTGAGCCAGATCGAGGTCCAGAACGAGGATACTTTGGAAGTTGTCGCTTTTGTGGGAGGGGGTTAATGAGCTCTGACAACTCGGATCCCCTGAACTTGGGAGGCCATCTTTTTCACAGCCGCCTGATCCTCGGTTCGGGCAAATATCCCCTGCCCCAGATCCGGGAAGTGGTGGCGGCCGGGGAGCCGGATATCGTGACCCTGGCCCTGCGCCGGGTCAACGCCCAGGGCCAGGCCAACATCCTGGACTATCTGCCCGAGGGCAAAACCCTCCTACCTAACACCTCTGGGGCCCGGGCGGCGGCGGAGGCCCTAACCCTGGCTCACCTGGCCCGGGAGCTGGGTTGTGGGGATTTCATCAAAATTGAGGTCATCACTGACACCAAACACCTGCTGCCGGATAACGAGGAAACCCTGGCCGCGGTCAAGCTCCTGACCCAAGCGGGCTTTGTGGCCCTGCCCTACATGACCCCGGATCTGGTCATGGCCCGCAAAATGGCCCAGGCCGGGGCGGCGGCCATCATGCCCCTGGGAGCCCCCATTGGCAGCAACAAGGGCCTGACCACCCGGGAGCTCATCCGCCTCATGATCGAAGAGCTGGACGTCCCCATCATCGTGGACGCCGGGATAGGCCGACCCAGCCAAGCCTGCGAAGCCATGGAGATGGGGGCCAGCGCGGTCATGGTCAACACCGCCGTGGCCACGGCCGAAGACCCGCCGGCCATGGCCAAAGCCTTCGCCCTAGCCGTGCGGGCCGGTCGGGCGGCTTACCTGGCGGGGTTGGGCCCCGTCGCCGAGGCCACCCCCTCCTCGCCGTTAACCGGGTTTCTGGGGACGGACTAACCTATGGAAAACAATAGCCCGCCTGATAGCCTTCTAGCCGCCATCCATTGGGCCCTGGCTTTTGACTTTCAGGCCATCACCCCGGCCCGCGTGGCCAAAGCCCTCCAGCGAGAGAGCCTGACCCTGGCGGATCTGGGAGCTCTCCTGTCCCCGGTGGCCGCCGACTATCTGGAGCCACTGGCCCAGCGAGCCCGGCGGGTGACCAGGAGCTTCTTTGGTCGCAACATCGGCCTCTATACCCCCCTGTACCTGGCTAACCACTGCGTCAACCACTGTCTTTACTGCGGCTATCATTATGGGAACGCCATCCGGCGCGGAGTCCTGACACCGCCGGAAATCGCGGGGGAGCTAGCCGCCATCAAAGCCATGGGCTTGTCAGACGTCTTGTTATTGACCGGGGAGTCCCGCCAGTTGTCCGGGCCAGACTACCTGGAGGTGGCGGTCAGGCTCGCGGCCCGGAATTTCGCCAGCGTGGGCCTGGAGGTCTACCCCCTCAAGACCGAGGAGTACGCCCGCTTGCGCCTGGCCGGGGCTGACTATGTTTGCGTCTACCAGGAGACCTACGACCCCCAGGTTTACGCCCAGGCTCACCCCAAGGGGCCCAAGAGGAACTACGCCTGGCGGCTGGGGGCTCCAGGGCGGGCCCTGGCCGCCGGGATTCGGGGGGTGGGGCTGGGGGCTTTGCTGGGCTTGGCCGACTTCCGCCACGACGCCCTGGCCCTGGGAGCTCACGGCCAATTTCTGGAGCGCCAATATCCCGCCGCCGACCTGGCCTACTCCACTCCGCGCCTGCGCCCCATTCCCGGGGTCATGGGCCAGTTCGGGCGAATCAACGAAAGGGAACTGACCCAGATAATTCTGGCTCTGCGCCTGTTCAGCCCTTCATTTGGCCTCTCCTTGTCCACCCGGGAGAGCCCGGGGTTTCGGGACAACCTCATCGGGCTAGGGATAACTCGCCTCTCCGCCGCGGTCAAAACCTCAGTGGGAGGGCATGACGGGCCGGGCCAGGGGGACGAGCAGTTCCAGAAATCCGATGGCCGCGACGTGGCCGAAGTCTGCCAGGCCATAGTCGCTCGCGGCCATCAACCGGTCTTCACCGACTATGCCCGCCTGTGACTTCCGGCTGGCCCTGATTACTGACCGCCATCTGAGCCCCCGCCCCCTGGCCGAGGTGACCGACAAGATCTTGGCCGCCGGAGTGGGCTGGGTCTTGTTGCGGGAAAAGGATCTGACCGAGGCCGAGCTGATGAAGCTGGCCGGGACCTTAAAGAGCCTCACCGAGCGATATGGAGCCCGCTTAATTGTCAACTCCTCTCTGCCGGCGGCCCTGGCCACCCAGGCTTACGGGTTGCATCTGCCCTTCGCCAGCCTGGAGCGAGAGCCAGAGGTGGTCAAGCTAGCCAAAGACAAAGGCTTGCGGGTGGGCGTTTCCATCCACAGTCTGGAGGAAGGGCGGCTGGCTTTGAAAGCCGAGGCCGACACCCTGCTCTTCGGGCCCATCGCCCCGACCAAATCCAAACCTGGCCACCCTGGCCATGGGTTAGCGGTCTTGCGGGAACTGACCAAGCGCCTGGCCCAACCTCTCTGGGCCGTGGGGGGACTGAAGCCGGATATGACCAGAGAGATTCTGTGGGCCGGGGCCACGACCATCTGTCTGCGCTCCAGCCTCATGACCGCCGAGGACCCGGGGAGCCTGGTGGCCAGATTTAAAATGGCCTTGCCCCCAGAGAGCCCCAACTGACCTAGCCCTCACATTTGGTCGGCTATTTTTAAGAGGTTAGTATGGCCAACGTTAGGAAATATTATTCGTCAGATTTTAAGTTCAAGGTGGCCACGGCCGCTGTGGCGGGCGAGAAAACCCTGGCGGAGCTTTCGGCTAAGTTTGGCGTTCCCGCCCCGGAAAAAAGCCGATGGAAAAAACAATTGTTGACAAATGGGCCAACCCTGTTTGACAAAAAATCCGACCCCTCTCAGCTCTCCCCTGACCGCCAGGTTCAAGAGCTCCGCCTTATTATGGCCAAGCAGGCCATAATGCTGGAAGAGATGAAAAAAAACTGCCCGACTGACCCACGCGGAAAGGCGGGTTTTAGCGTTCCCTCACCAACATCGCCGCGAAAAAAAACTAGCCTCTAGAAAAAATAGGGGAAAGAAATTGTTGAGAAATAGTTGGGGAAAAAAGTCGCGAGAAAAAAACCTTCGGTCGCGGGAAAGTTTTTTTCGACCCGCTGGCTAGGCCAGTCGCGGGGGCAGGGACTTTAAAAAGGTCAGAAACCCGGGCTCCGCGTCCTGAGCCCGCAGGGCGGCCAGGGCCGCGGGAACGTCCTTGGGGGATTTGAGGCTGTTGATGCCCCTTTTGTCTTGGCGGGAAAAAAAGGCTGTGGGGACCAGAAAGTTGAGATCACCCTGGACAGGCTGAAAGTACAGCCGCTCGTCATGAACGGCGGCGGGCAGGAAAAGGCCCAGGTCTCGCAATTGGGCAAAGACCCAGGCCGGCCTGGGGTAGTGGTTGAAATTCTTGTTCAGATACTGGATGTCGCGCGGCTCCAAACCTTTCAAGCGAAAGCTCTCAATAACCACGTCCCGCCCCAAGATCTCGTCAAAAGCGCACATGCCCCCCTTGATGGGCCTTTCCGGGTTATTGCCGACAATTTCCATGACCACGCCAAAGCCCTTTTGGCCCAGCCGGGCCGCCAACCCCAGAGCCTCCAGATCCAGGGCCCCAGCCAGGTAGTCCAGGTCTTCCACGTTCAGGGACACCAGATCGTCAAATTCCCCCAAAAGCTGGAAAAACTCCCCCTGACTCAAAAACCGCTTAGGCCCGGTGGGCTCCTCGCGCCAGAAGATCTGGTCGGCCATGACTTTCTGCCAGGCCATGGCCCCGTGGTTATATAGCCTTTTGGGGGAGTTAGGGTCAAAGACCCAAGCCTGGCCCGGCGCCCGGTTGAGTCCAGGCAGGGCCAATTGAGCCATGAAGAGCCAATTCCGGGCCGGGATGAGGGCCGAGAAAGTCTCCAAGACCAGCCGGGCCACTCGTTCCACCGTCTCCTCGGCGGCCACCACCATAATCCTCTGGCGGGCCAGAACCAGGGCCGGGTCCAGCCCAACGGCCCGGGCGAGGTGGCCCAAATCAAAAATCAGCCGGGCCAGGCGCCGGAGGCCCAGACAGAGATCCACGGAATCCCAGGCCGGGTCCAGGTCCGTGGGTTGAATGAAAAATTTCGGGCCCAGGCCCAACCGGGTCCCCTCCCCGGCCGCCGCGTGCTCCCAGAAAACCCGGCCCGCCAGAACCAACTCCCGCCCCATCTCCAGGAGGTTGGCCCGGTCCGGCCAGCTCTCCAGGCTCAAGATGTCGCGCGGGGGGCCCAGACGGGACAAATTGGGATAAGCGTTAATCGCCGCCAAATCCGCGGCCACCGCCGCCGGGCTCGGATAATGGCTTAACCTCTCCCGGGCCCACCACAGGCAGCGTTGGCGAAAAAAATCCTCGAACCAGGAGCTCAACTGACTCACTCCACCAGGGTGTTCTGGAAAATTTCCAAGGCTTTGGCCACGGCCGGGCAACTGGAGTCCAGAAATGAGGTAGGCCGGCCCGCCTGGTCAGTCTCGTAAATGTTCATGTCATCAGGAATGACCCCGGCCAGTTTCATGGGCTCCCGCTCAATGATGTCCAGCACTTCCCGCGGCACCTCCCCGCGGACCCGATTCAAGATCAGATACTTGTGCTTAATGGTAATCTTGAGCTCCTCCACCAGGCGCCAAATTCGGATCGCCGCCGTGAACCCTCGGCGCGAGGCGTCGGAGACCACGTAAAAGATATCCATGTACCGGGCGGTCAGGCGCGAGATATGCTCCATGCCCGCCTCGTTGTCTATGACCTGGTAAGGGTAATTTTTCAAAGTCTTGTCCAGAACCGCCGCCAGAATGGAGTTGGCCGCGCAATAGCAGCCCGAGCCCTCAGGTTGGCCCATGACCACCAAATCAAAGTCATCGCCCTCGACAATGGCCTCCTGGGTGCGCAACTCAATGAGGGTGTCCTTGGTGATGGACACGTCGCCCACTGAGGATTTCATCTCCTCCCTGGCCTCAGACAGGGTGCGATCATAAGTCATGCCTAAAACGTCGGCCAAATTGGCGTTGGAGTCGGCGTCCACCGCCAAAATCGGCACCTTGCCAATCTTGGCGAGGTATCGGACCGCGAGGCCGGCCAGAGTGGTCTTGCCGGTTCCGCCTTTGCCGGCCATGCCAATGATCATGGACATAAATTGCTCCTTATGTTCAGGCCATAATCGACCCAGAGGCTTAAGCTCGTCAAAAAAGCCGCCCGCGCCCTCTGGCCTTAAAAAGCCAGGCTTTTCGGGGTTCGGGGAAAAGGAATCGCGTCGCGAATATTGGCAATCCCCGTCAGCGTCATCAAAAATCTCTCAAAACCCAGGCCAAAGCCGGCGTGGGGAGTCGAGCCCCAGCGCCGGCTGTCCAGATACCACCAGTAGGGGTCCTCGCTCAGACCCAGCTCTTTCATGCGCTCCAGCAAGACATCCAACCGCTCTTCCCGCTGACTGCCTCCCACCAGCTCCCCGACCTTGGGAACCAACAGGTCCATGGCGGCCACGGTCTGGCCATCGTCATTCAAGCGCATATAAAATGGTTTAATCGTCTTGGGGTAGTCATAAACGATAACCGGGCCCTGGAAACGCTCCTCGCATAAAAATCGCTCGTGCTCGGTGGCCAGATCCGCCCCGAAAACCGGGGGAAACTCGAACTTCCGACCAGACGCGGCCAGAATCCTGATGGCCTCCGCGTACGGGAGACGAGGATACTCCGACTCCACCAGAACCCGCAACCTCGCCAAAAGGCCAGGCTCGACAAACTTGTCAAACAGGGCCAGATCCTCGGCGCAATCGCGCAAGGCGAACCCCACCACGCTCTTGATCAGGGCCTCGGCCAGATCCATGTCGTCGCGCAGGTCGGCGAAGGCCACCTCCGGCTCGATCATCCAGAACTCAGCCGCGTGGCGGGTGGTGTTGGAATTTTCCGCCCGAAAGGCCGGGCCAAAGGTGTAGACCCGGCCCAGGGCCAGGGCCAAAAGCTCGGCCTCCAGCTGGCCAGAAACGGTCAAAGCCGCGTACTGGCCAAAAAAATCAGTCTTATACGTGGGATCGCTGGCCGGGTCTTTGAGAGTGGTGACCTGAAACATCTCCCCGGCCCCCTCGCAGTCGCTGCCGGTAATAATGGGGGTGTGGACGTAAACAAAACCCCGGTCATGGAAAAATTGATGAATGGCGAAGGAGCATTCCCCGCGCAAACGGGCGATGGCCCCGAACTTGTTGGTTCGCGGCCTTAAATGAGCCATTTCCCGCAGATACTCGTCAGTGTGCCTTTTTTTCTGCAAGGGGTAATCCGGCCCGCTGGGGCCAACCAGGGTCAATCGCTGGGCCAAAAGCTCCCACTTCTGGCCCTGGCCCTGACTGGGGACCAAATCCCCGAAAACAGCCACGGCCGCCCCGGTGGTCAGATCCTTAACCATCTCCAAGCCCGCGGCCTGAGGGACAACGACCTGGAGATTGGCCAAACAGGAGCCGTCATTGAGCTCCAAAAAGGACAGATCCCGGCTATCCCGCCTGGTCCGAACCCAGCCTTGGATAAAAACCTCGGCCTGAGGCGAGGCGGCGAGCAAAAGTTCTTTGATCCTGACGCGGGGCCGACTGGCTTGAGTCATGAGGCGAGCCTTAAAAAAACCTAAAAATTTGGCGGCCAGTTGAAGTAACGGGTCAACGCCCAAACGTCATTATAATACAAAGAGCTGACCCGTGACCAGAAAACATAATTTATGAATAAAATCAATCTGTTACGAGATAATCAAGCAATTCTAATTTTGACCCTAAGCCCTTCAGTCGGCTTAGCCTTAAATCATTAATTATACGTTATTTGTTTTAATAAACATCAAACAATTAAGTAATAAATATTTATTAAATATATTAAACATTTTTCAACACTTTTCAATAATATATTTATTGTTAATAAAAAAATTAAAATATTTAATTTATAAATAAAATAAATTATTGATAATATTATTTTTATTGATAGTAATTTAAAAATTTTTGCCTTTATAATTTTTATGACATATTTTTGTTTGTTTATCTGCGTTTAATATGAAAAAATTATAAAATTATACCATATATAAATTTTTTATTGACTTTATCTTTAATAGAGTTGGTAATTTTTTCCTTGTCAAAATAGGAAAAAGATTTTAACAGGACTGAAAAAAAATTTTATAGTTTACTTTTGATAAATATAATATTTTATTGTTTTTATATAATTTATGATAAAAAAATTATAACTTTATAAAGAATATTAGTAACTTCTTGTGGCCGGATGGGTAGACGGATTAACTAATTTGACACAATGCTGAAAATTCTATAATATAACTCCTTAAGAGAAAGAAACTTAGTTGTTATTACATCATTTTTGAGTCTTCAAAAAAATTTATATTAATATTATATTATTATAGATCTTTTAACTAATAAAATATCAATTTAATGATTATACTATGTCTATTTATTAATATGAACGTTCTTCAGACCAGGGCTCTTCTAGAGACCGGGCCAAATTTAAAATTGCCCCCAGAATCTCAGAACTATTTACAAAGGACAGGCGAAGGGTTATAATTTACTTTATGGTGTTTTGGTCGATTAAAATCCTTGGCTTTAGCGTCTTTTTTTTTGACTTTACCCTTCCCTCGAAATTACTGTAGAAAAATGCCTTTTTACTATAAAAGACTATATAAAATAGGCGAACAAAGTACTTAACTAAATATAAAAGTATTGAAAAAAAGATATTGATATTTTAAAAAAATCACTTATGATATAATAAAAATAATAAAATAAGAGTTAAATAAAGGTAATATAGACTACGGCTTTAGTTTATGTTGATAAGAGGGTTCAGGCGCTCGGCTTAATTCGCTTCTATGAAACAAACCTGTTTCTTTAAATTAGCGGCGGCTGTGCCCGGCCGCAGAGGCGCTCATAAGAAACTTCTAATCTTAATTCAAAAACACCGGTTTTAGCCGATGGTCGCGTTGACTGAATTTTTCGATTGAGGGGAGTTGGCGGAAGCCAAATTTCAGTCCAAAAATTTTTATCCATCAGGTTCAGGGCATGAAAGATTTACCACTTGGTTTGGCTAGTTTTGAGGAAATTCGTTTGGAAGGTAATGTTTACGCCGATAAGACTGAGTTTCTCCGTAAATTACTCAAATCCAGAAAACCCTATTTCCTCTCCAGGCCCCGCCGTTTCGGAAAAACTCTTTTAGTCAGTACCCTTGAGGCCATCTTGCGGGGTCGCCGGGAGCTATTCCAGGGACTGTGGATCGACTCCTCTGATTATGATTGGACCGCTTATCCAGTCATCCATCTTTCCATGGACAGTATCTACTCTGATGACCCTGAGGAAGTGAAAAAAGAACTGCGTCACGCCCTGGACACCATTGTCTCTCATGAGAGTTTTTCGCCCGATTGCCTGGAATTACTCAAGAGCTCGCCCTCGCCTGGGACCTATTTGGCGAGCTTGATCCAGGAACTCCATTTAAAGCATGGCTTGAAGCCGGCTGTCCTCATTGATGAGTACGACTCCCCGATTATCCGTCATCTCGACCAGCCAGAGGGGGCTGACCAAATCCGAAAGATTTTTCAACAATTTTACAGCGCGCTGAAACACGCGGAAAAAGATCGAGGTTTCACTTTTATAACCGGGGTCACCAAGTTCACGAAAGCCTCTATTTTTTCCGCTTTGAATAACTTGGTTGATCTTACTCTTAAGCGGGATTACTCTCAAATATGTGGTTTTACCTTGGAAGAGTTTGACGCGCTTTTCCAGGATCATTTGGTCGAGACCCTGGCGTATTTAAAAAACGAGGCCGACTGGGCCGCGGATTGGACCATAGAGGATCTGAAGCGAGAAATTTTGGCTTGGTATGACGGTTACTCCTGGGACGGAGAAACTCGGGTTCTCAATCCCTGGTCTGTCTTAAATTTTTTTGACTCTAATTCTTTTAGTAATTATTGGTATAATTCGGGTAACCCTAATTATATTATAAGCGTTTTAAAACGCAAAAATTTTGTTCTAAAATATTTTAGTGGTGAAAATTTTATTAATGAACGTATAAACGCTATTGATTTAAATGAATTTAGTCCTTTGCCTGTTCTTTTTCAGGCTGGTTATCTGACAGTTAAAGAGACGCGATATGAGGGAAAATCCAAGAGTTATTGTCTGTCTTCGCCTAATCTGGAAGTGACCGTTTCTCTTTGCGCGAAGTTTTTAACTTTTCAAAAGATAGATGAGCTTGACCTGGATACCTTGAAATTAAGAGCCGAGCCAGTTGGCGCGGCTTTCCAACAAAATGACGCTCTGGCCCTGGAAGAGGCTTTCCATCAGTTTCTCTCTTTTTTGCCAGTCAAGCTCCATTCTCCCTCTGAGGGTTTTTATCAGACCTGCCTCTTCTTCGCTTTGGCCTTGGCTGGCCAGCCGCCCAAAGTCGAGGAACCCACGGGCGATGGGTTTATTGACGCTGTCTTGGAGGTGGGCGATCAAAAGGCCGGCGGAAAAAATATCTTTATCATTGAGCTGAAATATGTCCCGTTGACTGATTTATCAGGTAGTCAGACTGGCGAAGTTGGGACAAAGCCGAAGAAAATTGATAAAAGCCAGAACGCGGCTAGAATTAAGGCCATCTTGGAAAATAAAGCTCAGGAGGCTTTGGCTCAGATCGAGGAAAAAAATTACGCCTCCAAGTATCTTGGGTTAGGCCATAAAGTCTTTAAAACCGCGTTAATCGTTGGCGAGAGAACTGAGGTCAAGGCGATTATTGAGGAAATCGACTCTGAGTCATCTTTTGAGGGGTCGCTTGGCGTCATTGGCGACCATCGCTAAACTGGATTGGCGTAAGGCGCGGGGGATTTTTTTTTTACTGGTCTGGCGCGGAGCGTTTGCGGAGCGATTTCGGCCAGGTCCGCGTAATCTGGGTCTTGGGGGCGATGGGACCGGTTAATTGAAAGCTCCAAAACTCAGACCAGACGATCAAGAGGCCAGCCCACCAAAAGACTAAACTTAACTTCCTGGCCTCCTAGCCATTTTTCTTTGATAAAATATTGATTTTATTGAGTAAATTTTTTTTGCTCCAAAAATCTGTTGTATCTAAAAATTTTATTTTGTAACCCCTTGACATTATCAAAAAAATACTATATACTGTCGATTATCAAGGAGTTAGGAGGTAAATATGGCCATTAGCCAGTCCATGTATGTTGTATCTAATCACCGGGATTATAAGGGTAAAACCTACTGGTGCCACCTTTTGGTCCATGGGTACCGTGATGAGGATGGAAAAGTCAAAAGAAAGACTTTAGCCAATCTCTCTCATCTTCCTTTGCCTGTAATTGAAACAATTAAGGCCATGCTCAAAGGAGAGCCTTTTTTTTCAGAGGAAGCTCTGGCCCTTCACTCCACAAAATTACATGGCCATGTTGAGGCTATCCTTGAGGCCATGACGAGACTGGGTTTTCCAGAGCTATTGGATGATCAACCTTCAATGGCAAGAGATATTATTATGGCTATGATAGTGGCTAGAATCATCAAACCTCTCTCTAAGCTGTCAACCTATCAGTGGTGGGGGACCACAAGCCTCACCGAAGAATTTGAGTTGAATGATATTGATGAAGACGGTTTATATTCGGCTTTAGATTGGCTATTAGATAAAAAAGAAAATATTGAAAGTAAATTAATAAATAAACATATTAGTAATGGTAGTTTTATTTATTATGATCTATCATCAAGTTATTTTGAGGGTCACAATTGTTCTCTCGCTCGATTTGGGCATAGTAGAGACAAAAAACGAGGGAAAAAACAGGTTAACTATGGGCTTGTGGCGGATCACCAAGGGAGGCCATTGAGAATAGAATTGTTTCCAGGAAACACATCGGATGTTGCGACTTTTTTTCCTATGGTAGAAACGTTACTTGCAAAATATAACTTATCTAAGGTTGTTTTTGTGGGTGACCGTGGTATGATCAGTGGGAAAACCATTTTGACCATCCGAAATAAAATGCCCGATATTAACTGGATAACCGCTTTAAAATCGGTGTCAATTAGGAGTCTTGTTGAAAAGGAAAAGGTCGAGCCAAGTAAGTTCGACGAGACCAATTTGTTCGAGATTGAGGCTCCTGATGAATACCCTGGAGAAAGATTAATTTTTTGTAGAAATCCTTTACTTGCGGTGTACCGGACTAAAAACCGCAATGATTTATTGGAGGCGACTGAAAAAATTTTGGCAGAAATTGAGAAAAGAGTTTTATCTGGGAGCTTAAAAGGAAAGCAACAGATCGGTTTAGCGGTGGGTCAAAGTATCAATAAATATAAGATGAAAAAACATTTTATCGTTGACATAGATGATAATATATTTAAATACAGAAGGAATGTTGACAAAATAAAGATTGAACAATCACTTGATGGTATATATGTGATAAGGACTTCTCTTAGCTCAGATGATTGTCCTGCGGTTGATTGCGTAAGGCATTATAAAAGATTAACCCAGGTAGAGCGGGACTTTCGTTCCTTGAAAACAGTTGATTTAAAAGTGCGGCCTATTTTCCACTATAGAGAAGACCGGGTCAAATCTCATTTTTTCTTTTGTCTGCTTGCCAATTATGTAACTTGGCACCTAAAAAACGCTTGGAAAGAACTGACATATATGGATGAAAATCCAGAATATAAAGGCAATAGCGCCCCAATTATGCCATTAAAACCATCTAACGAGGTAAAAGACAAAATAAATAAAAGATTTAATTCTATTGGTTTGCCTATTTATTCGTTTAGAGTATTATTAGATGTTATGTCTACATTAACGGTGTGCACTTATTCGATTCCTGGAACTGACAAGACAATCAGTATTAAGACCGCTCCAACTGCAATTCAAAGGAGAGCTCTAGAACTCGTTAAACAAATCTAAATGTTGTCTCTAAAAATCATGCTTTTGTAGCTAACCTATTGGAATCATTGCTTTTTTTTCTTACAGCTCCGGAAGTTAAG